>CAYUJM010000201.1:0-7857 GCA_964445025.1 uncultured Occallatibacter sp.
GCGGCGAGCAAAGCATGCTCGTCATGGGCGAGGGAAGGAATCCTGGCGCAGCCCAACTTCAGTCATTGGGCAAACAGCCCGGGATAAAAAACGCACCGGAGAATCTGGCAAAAGTGAAAAGGGCCGTGGCCAACTGACCCCGTCATGCAGAACAGGCAGACTTATCCCGAAAATCCATCAAAGAGAATGTAGACGATCACTGCAACTTGATCTTGCCTACGATCTCTTCCCTCCAGGCCACGGCTGGATCGTGAGTCGAAAACATATCGCCAGACGCGGATGTTTGTAGTTGGTAAACACCTCCAAGAGAGATGGAGTGGTCCGAATACCTGGCACTTACCGGTGCTCTTGCAGTCTCAATGACCGGTGGCAGCATATCTCTGGAATGGGTTGCGGCATTCTTTCTTTACCCGCATCGGGGCGCTTTTCGGCGTGACCGAAGTCGTGCCCTGATACAGAGCAGGCCTATGACACAGGCTCTAGAAACCGACCAGCACCGGTTCCATTTCGAGGTAGATGCCGAAGCGCGCCTCAACGGCAGCGCTGATCTGGCCGGCCAGCGCCAGGACATCCTGCGCAGTTGCGCCGCCGCGATTGATGAGCGCCAGAGTATGCCGGGATGAGATTGCGGCAGGCCCCAGCGTATAGCCCTTTGCGAAGCCGGCCTGCTCGATGAGCCAGGCTGCCGGAAGCTTTAGCCTGCCAGCTTCCGCAGGGAAACGGGGCGGCTCCTTCGTGCTTGCAGCCGCAACTTGTTTGACCTGTTCCTCGGTGACTACGGGATTTTTGAAGAAGCTGCCGGCGCTGCGGCAATCGGGATCGCCTTCGACGAGGAGCATTCCCTTCCCTTTCCGCACCTGCCGTACCACGGTGGCTACTTCGGCCACGGTAGGCTGTTTGCCCTCGTGCGCGGTTGATTGAATCGCGCGCTGCAGGTCGGGATAACGCAGCGTGGGCGCGCCGCGTGGTGTCAGGCAATAATCAACGCGCGTTACGATGTAGCGCCCTCGATCTGCTGAATTGAAGCGGCTGCGGCGATACTCAAATCCGCATTCTGCAGCAGAAAAGTCAATGAAGATGTTTTCGTTGAGGTCGAAAACCCGCACCCGCTCGATGGACGAAGCTACTTCCTGCCCATATGCACCAACATTCTGCACGGGTGTTCCGCCCACCGTACCCGGAATTCCAGCCAGGCATTCGATTCCGGCGCAGTTGTCTTGAACGGTGCGCTCGACAAAGCTGTCCCAGTCCTCGCCAGCCGCGGCCCGGTAGATTCTCTTGCCGGGTTGTCCTGCCGGGCGCTGCGCGATGCCGCGCAACCCCACTCGCAGCACCAGCCCATCGAACCCGGCGTCGGAAACCAGCAGGTTGCTGCCGCCGCCTAGGACAAAGAGGGCCAGTCCATGGTCTCGAGCCCACGCCGTCGCTTCAACAATCTCGTCTTCGCTGGCAGCCTCGACGAACCAGCGAGCCGGCCCGCCGATACGAAAGGTCGTATAGGGCGCCATCGGCTTGTTGGGTTCCATGTGCATCGCATCAAGGCTACACGAGATGGCGTTACGAACTATAGGCCGGGCAGCCTGCCGCCCGAAACGGGTTCCAAGAGTGTCCTGAAAAAACTAGGGGTCTCACGATAGAATGGATACAGGCAACTTCCCGCCCCGGAGGCAAACATGTACCCAGAATTGATGGTCATTCCCATGCGCGAAGAACTGATCCGCGCCGGAATCAAGGAAACCCGCACCGCTGAGGATGTGGACGCTGCGCTGGCCGCGCCCGGCACGACACTGCTGGTGGTCAACTCGATCTGCGGATGCGCGGCAGGCAAGATGCGCCCCGGCGTGCGCCTGGCGCTGGCCAACGCCGCCAATCTGCCGGATCACAAGATCACCGTGTTTGCCGGCCAGGACCGCGAAGCCACGGAGCGCGCGCGGAGCTACTTTGAAGGCAATCCGCCCACTTCTCCGGCTGTTGCCATCCTGCGCGACGGCAAGCTGGTGTACCTGATGCAGCGGTTTGTCATCGAGCAGGCGACGGCGCAACAGATTGCCGCCGAATTGCTGCGCGCTTTTGATGAGTTTTGCGCCAAGACAACGGCGTAAGATTGTTCGTCAGAACTTTCGGATGGGGCCCGGGTATTGGGCGATCACCGGGTCGGCCGTAAGAAGCGTGATCCCTTCGACCATCGCCTGAGCGATCAGGATGCGGTCGAAGGGATCTTTGTGTATGGGCGGAAGCGAGTCGACCGCAACCACATGATGACCCAGAATCGGCAACTCTTCGTAGCCGTTTGCAATGAACTGACGCCGAATCTCACGCGGGTCGAATAAGAAGTCTCGTCGCTTGAGCGCACTTTTGATTGCAATCTCCCAAATGCTGGAGACGCTGAAAAGGAATTCGTTTGCCCGATTATTTAGAACCGCGCGAGCCGCTGGCTTCAAGCGTGGATCACCGATCGCCACCCAGATGACGAAATGGGTATCGAGCAGGAACCTCATTTACCCTCCTCGCCCAGCATCAGCCGCTCGATTTCCTTGTCCAGCTCCTTATCGATTTCTTCATAGTTTTCCGGCAGGGTGAACATCCCCTTCATAAACCCGATTCGCCGCTGCTTGGGAGTGTTGGGCGTATCGAGCCGCGTCACCTTCACCTTCGGCTTGCCGGCTTTGGCAATGATGAACGAATCGCCCTGCTCAGCCTCGTCAACAAGGCGCGAGAGGTGCGTCTTGGCCTGGTGGATGTTGATGGTACGCATTGCTTCTCCCAACTAAACTAAGTCTACTTAGTTTAGTTCATACCTGGCCCCGATTGCAAGAGAACATATCCGACATGCAAAACGGCCTCCCTTGCGGGAGGCCGTTTTCATTACCTGACTTCTGTTGGCGCCTGGTAGCTCATTTGGTTCCGGCGGGCAGCTGCTGAACTTTGCTGTGCTTGACCGAATAGGTGAAGTAGATAATCAAGCCGATGATCAGCCAGCCGATCATGACTTCCCAGGTGAACAGCATCAAGCGGGTCATGAGGTAGACAGCGGACAGTACCCCCAGGATGGGCACCAGCGGAACGAAGGGCGTCTTGAAGGGGCGCTCCATTTCCGGATGACGCACACGTAAGACCCAAACGCCCGCACAAACGATCGTGAAGGCGAGCAGGGTTCCGATATTGACGAGTTCAGAGAGTATGTCGATGTTGAAGAAGGCGGGCATGATGGCCGCAAAGGCGCCGAAGACGATGGTGGTGATCCAGGGAGTGCGAAACCTGGGATGCACGGCAGAGGCCCACTTGGGGAGCAGGCCGTCCTTTGACATGGAATAGAAGACGCGGGTCTGGCCGAGCAGCATGACGAGCATCACGGTGGCGAGACCAAAGACAGCGCCGATCTTGACCAGGAGCGATCCCCAGCCGACGCCTGTCGCGTCGATGGCCAGGGCGACTGGCGCCGAAACGTTGAGGGTCTTGTAGCTGACCAGCCCGGTAAGGACGAGCGAGACGAGGATATAAAGAATGGTGCAGACAACCAGCGAGCCGAGGATGCCGATCGGCATGTCGCGTTTGGGATTCTTCGCCTCCTGGGCCGCGGTGGAAACGGCATCGAACCCGATATAGGCGAAGAAGATGGACGCTGCGGCGGTCGGTATGCCACCCCAGCCGAAGTTGCCGTGGCCATCGGGAGGCGGGACAAAGGGATGCCAGTTCAGCCTGGCCACCCCAGGATGCGTGAAGAGATACCATCCCCCGACAACAAGAAATACTCCGACGATCGTGACTTTGATGATCACAACGGCGGAGTTGAAGTTAGCCGACTCCTTGATGCCGATCACCAGGATCGTGGTGATGACCATGACAATTGCAACGGCAATCAGGTTGACGACGCCGGTGACGTGCGGCAAGCCGACTGCGCTCACTCCAGGGGGCAGAGACATCAGCTGCATCCACTGGTCGTGGTAGAAGACAAGCGGCGTGCCTGTGGTGGCGGTGATCTGTGGTGGGAGATAGATATGAAACTGCTGAAGAAGGCTGTTGAAGTATCCCGCCCAGCCGGATGCGACGGTAGATGCGCCAAAGGCGTATTCCAGGCAAAGGTCCCAGCCGATGATCCATGCGACAAGTTCGCCCAGCGTCGCGTAGGCGTAGGTGTAGGCTGAGCCGGCGATGGGAATGATGGAGGCAAACTCGGCGTAGCACAAGCCGGCGAAGGCGCAGGTAATTCCGGCGACGACAAAGCTGAGAGCTACGGCCGGGCCCGCGCGCAGCGCTGCAGCCTGGCCGGTCAGCGTAAAGATGCCGGCGCCGATAACGGCGCCAATGCCGAGCGTGACCAGGTTCAGCGCGCCCAAAGAACGCTTCAGTGTGTGCTCTCCCTGTTCGGCCGCCTCCAGGGAAAGCATCGACATGGGTTTAACGCGGAGCAGATTGGACATGAATGAGGGACTCCCTCCTCAACAGTTGAAAATCACTTTGAATTGGACTCAGCTTGAGCTTGATTACCGGACCGTCTTGACCAGAAGAGATAAACAGGAATACCCAGCAGGACCAAAACCATGCCGGGCCACGTGTACTGGGGCTTGTATCGCAATAATACGATACAGATCCAGCCGGCGAGCACGATATAGAGCCCGGGCAGGAACGGATAACCGAGCGCCTTGTAGGGGCGGACGGCGTCAGGGCGCTTGAAGCGGAGAACAAAAAGGCCTGCGATGGTGAGCATGTAAAAGAGCAGCGCGGCGAAGATGATGTAGTCGAGCAGCTGGCTATACGAGCCCGATAGACATAGGAACGCGGCCCAGGCGGCCTGGATCATCAAGCCCGCAGCCGGCGTTCTGAACTGCGGATGCAGGCGGCCTACAGACTTGAAGAAGAGCCCATCCCGGCTCATGGCGTAATAGACGCGCGCGCCGGCGAGCGTTAGGCCGTTGGCGCAGCCGAAGGTGGAGACAAGAATAGCGCCCGCCATCAGCAGCGCGCCTACGGGACCGAAAATCTGTTCGAGCGCCGCCGTGCCCACGCGATCCTCCGATGCATATTGCACGCCGCGAGCCAGCACCGTGGCGCCGTGGGGATCGCCATGCAGAGGCAGGACCAGGATGTAACCAAGCGCGGCCAGGAAGTAAACCGTCAGCACAAATCCCGTGCCCAGCACCAGCGAAAGGGGAATGTTCCGCTTGGGATTCTTGACCTCGCCGGCGGTGAAGGTGATGTTGTTCCACGAATCGGACGAAAAAAGCGACCCCACCTGAACGACGGCCAGAATCACAGCCAGGTTCACGAGCACAATGGGTCCGCCAATGCCCACCTGCACGGGATGCAGTGAACTCCAGCCGGCATTCCTCCACAACTGGCTCAGGCCGGCGCCGAAGTTCGAATCCCACGCGGTCGCATTGCGGCCCACGGTAAACGCAAGGAGGATGAGCGCCGCAAGAGACAGCGCTTTGGCCGAGGTGAAGACATTTTGAATCAGCGCGCCCAGACGTACGCCGAATAGATTCACGATGGCCAGAAAGAAGAGCACCAGAATTCCGGTCAGATTGGCCGTATTGAGCCCGATCTCCATATTGCCCAGGACCATGGGACCCACTTTGAGCGCGGGAACGTGGGCGATGTGCAGGAGCCAATGGGTGGTGGAGATGGCGGGAAAAAACACGCCGAGAAACTTGCCGAAAGCCACGCAGACGGCGGCGATGGTTCCAGTCTGGATGACGAGGAAGAGCGTCCATCCATAGAGGAATCCCCACAGCGGACCGAGCGACTCACGCAGGTAGACATACTGCCCGCCGGCCCTGGGCATCATGGCGGCAAGCTCGCCGTAGCTGAGGGCGCCGATCATGGTAAGGACTGCAGTCACCAGCCACGCGCCCAGGTAGAGCGCCGGCGAGTCGGTGCCGCGGGCAATGTCGGCATCGACAATGAAGATGCCGGAGCCGATCATGGAGCCGACAACCAGCGCGGTAGAGCTGAAGAGGCCGAGGCTTTGGACCATTCCGGAGGCGCCCGGCTGGAAAGCGCCGGCCGGGGCCTGGGATTCAGGATGGGGGGTGAGGTCTGGGGTCGTCACTTATTGAAAGTTTTAACGGATTTCAGCGCCAATGTCTTTAGTTTTCTTCAATTCCATGCATACGCCTGCATTTGTGAAGCAGTAACAGCTTGGCTCAAGAGCTTCAGCCGTTGACCGAAACGGCAGAGGCATGCGCTTGCGCCTGGGCCGCGCACTCCCTGAGATCGCGGCATAGCGCGTCGATGCGGGCCCGATCGGAGTCCCATGCGAACATGAAACGCGCAGCGCCGCCGATGAATGTGTAGAATTTCCACCCGCGCTTGTGCAGCGCATCGAGAATCTGTTCGGAAGCCAACAGGAAGGCCGCGTTGGCTTCTACCGGCCCGGCGAGCTGGACGCCCTGGATACCTTCAATCTGCACCGCAAAATACTGCGCGCACCGGTTGGCGTGGTTTGCGTTGCGCAACCATGCGCCGCTTTCGAGCATGCCCACCCAAGGCGCCGCCAGGAAGCGCATCTTCGATGCCAGCTGCCCGGCCTGCTTGCAGCGGTAGTCGAAGTCCGCTGCCAGCTTGCGGTCAAAGAACAGCACAGCTTCGCCCACGGCCATTCCATTTTTCGTTCCACCGAAGCACAGCACGTCAACGCCGCTCTTCCAGCTCACTTCGGCCGGCGAACAGCCCAGACTTGCGCAGGCATTGGCAAAGCGCGCGCCATCCATGTGCAGATAAAGCCCATGGGACTTGCATTCATCGGCGATCGCGCGCAATTCGCCGAGCGTATACACGCGGCCCATCTCGGTGGACTGCGTGAGGGTGACGGCGTGCGGCTTGGGGTAATGAATATCGCTGCGCTTGGTGGCAAGCTCGCGGATCGATGCGGGCGTCAGCTTGCCTTCCGAGCTGTGCGCTACGAGCAGCTTGGAGCCGTTTGAAAAGAACTCGGGCGCGCCGCATTCATCGGTCTCAACGTGCGCCGAATCGCAGCAGATGACGCTGTGATACGACTGGCAGAGCGATGCCAGTGCAAGAGAGTTGGCCGCGGTGCCGTTGAAGACGAAGAAGACCTCGCAGTCGGCCTCGAACAGGGCGCGAAATGCGTCGGCTGCACGGCCGGTCCAGGGATCGTCGCCATAGGAGGTTACGTGGCCCAGGTTGGACGTTTCGGTTGCGTTCCACGCCTCGGGACAGATGCCGGCGTAGTTGTCGCTGGCAAATTGTTGCAACAGTTCCTCACGGTCAATTTCAGTCACGTCAGAAGTCCTCTCCGGGAACGGGCCGGGCGAGCTCTGGAGAACGAGAGCTCGCTTCAATTCGCAAACACCCTATCAATATTGCATCACAGCGAGGGGCTATGGCGCCGCGGCAGTCCCGCATGGCGGACTGCGGTCCGGCACTCCCCCTGTCTTGATATACCCTGGCTTGATATAAAGGATGCGCCAAACCACACTCGTTCACGTTGAATCCGAATGCGAGGAAATCTCATGAGCATCCGTCCACAGAGAGTCGTTGGCCGCGCAGCGTTGGCTGCGATCGCGCTCAGCTTGAGCGTGACCCTTTCGCAATCGCAGCAGGCCACGCAGCCAATAACCGGCCTTACCGTCACGAGCCCGGAGATCGTGGGGTTTTCATCGCAGCGGTTGGAGAACCTACACGCGCTGATGCAGCAGATAGTGGACCGGAAACAGATCGCGGGCATTGTCACCATCCTCGCGCGGCATGGCAAACTGATCGACTATCGCACTTATGGACAGCGCGACATGGCGACGGGCGCGCCCATGACCAAGGATGTGATCTTCCGCGACTACTCGATGACCAAGCCGGTCACCGGCGTGGCCATGATGATCCTCTACGAGCAGGGCAAGT
>CAYUJM010000202.1:0-7835 GCA_964445025.1 uncultured Occallatibacter sp.
CCAACTGCCTCAACTTCGGCAATCCCGAGAAGCCGGAGATCATGGCCCAGCTTTCCACGGCCATTGACGGCATTGCCGAGGCCTGCACGGCTCTATCGACACCGATTACCGGCGGCAACGTATCGCTCTACAACGAAACACGCGGCGAAGGCATCTATCCCACGCCGGTGCTCGGCATTGTGGGCATTTTGGATGATGTAACAAAAGCTGTGCCTGCCCACTTTCAACATGCGGGCGACGTGATTCTCCTCCTCTGGCCCATCCCTCGTGGCCAGGAGCCCGATCCAACCCTTCCTGTCCCGTTTCCCGCCCAACAAGCTCACCCCAAGGCTGATCCATACGCCCCTGCCTATGGCGAAGAGCCGGCCGTCATCCCCGAGGATGCGGAGGAGCCTGAAGTTTCAGCGGCCGCTGAATTGTCGGTGTTTGGCTCTTCCGAGTTCGCCAAAGTCATCCTGGGCGGAATCTGGGGTCAGCCTCCCCCCATCGATCTCGATGCCGAAGCCGACCTGCACACCCTGCTTGCAGTCCTCGCCGAGCGGCGGCTGATACGCTCCGCACGAGACATCTCCGACGGCGGCATCGCGGTGGCTCTTGCGCAGGCCGCGTTCCCGCTCTCCATCGGTGCCACGGTCGAGCAGGACAAGTCACTTCAGGTCCACCCTCTTTTTGGCTTGTTTGCCGAGCCAGCCACCACGCTGATTGTCTCCGCACATCACAGCCACGTATCCGCAATCGAAAAGCTGGCCGCCGAATACAGCTTCTACGCCGTGCGCATCGGAACCACCGGCGGAAATCGACTCGAAATCTCCGTCTACAAGCAGCCCTTTATCTCCGCTCCGCTCGACGCCCTCCGCAAGCCCTGGGCCGAATCCCTGCAGGCCACTCTCCACGACGAGGTAACGGCATGAGCCGGTTGCTCTTCCAGGGTGTCGATGGTGAGATCGATACAACAACGCAGGGTGTCCCATCCTTTCCGAGTTTCTCAGCGGAAAAGGTGGGGAAGCACGAACCCCTGGCCTCCGTTGCACGAAACTCGAGCCCTTTCCTGCAGGAAGACCCCAAGCTCCGTGAAGAATGCGGCGTCGTCGCCGTCCACGGCCATCCCGATGCCGCCCGCCAGGTTTATCTCGGCCTCTATGCGCTGCAGCACCGCGGCCAGGAGTCGGCGGGCATCGCCTCGGCCGACGGCCAGCGCCTGGCCAACATCAAGGGCATGGGCCTGGTGAGCGAAATCTTCACCGACGATGTGCTCGCCAAGCTTCCCGGCTCCATGGCCATAGGCCACACCCGCTACTCCACCACCGGCGATTCCGCGCTACTGAATGCCCAGCCGATTCGCGTCGACTCCACCAAGGGCCTCATCGCCATCGCCCACAACGGCAACCTCGTCAACCTCGGCAATATCCGCACCCGCCTGGAGCGCGAAGGCGCCTACTTCCAAACCACGTCCGATTCCGAAATCATCGTCCAACTCATCGCCCACTCCAAGGCCGGCACACTCGTCGACGCCATCGCCGATTCACTCGGCCGCGTTGAAGGCGCCTTCTCGATTGTGATGATGACCCGCGACCGCGTCTTCGCTGCCCGCGATCCACGCGGCTTCCGCCCGCTCTCCATCGGCCGCATCAGGAATCCCGAAGGCCCGGACACCATTGTCTTCGCCAGCGAGACCTGCGCCTTCGATCTGCTTCGCGCCGAGTTCATCCGCGACGTTCTCCCCGGCGAACTCGTGATGGTCACGGAAGACGGCCTCACCAGCCGCCAGTATTCCACCGGCGTTCCGCAGACCAGTTGCATCTTCGAGCATGTCTACTTCGCGCGTCCGGACAGCAAGATCTTCGGCCGCTGGGTGCAGGAGAGCCGCGACCAGATGGGCCGGCAGTTGGCGCGCGAGTCCGGCGTGCCCGCGGATGTGGTGGTTCCCGTTCCTGACTCCGGAGTGACTGCAGCGCTGGGCTATGCCGAAGAGGCGCGGCTCCCATTCCGCATGGGCCTCATCCGCAACCACTATGTGGGCCGCACCTTTATTGAGCCCGAACAGCGAGTGCGCGACTTCGGCGTGCGCCTGAAGCTCAACCCCGTGCACAACCTGCTGGAAGGCAAACGAGTCGTCCTTATCGACGACTCCATCATCCGCGGAACTACGAGCAGAAAAATCGTGCGCATGGTCCGCGGCGCCGGAGCAAAAGAGGTCCATCTCCGCATCAGTTGCCCTCCCACCATCTCGCCCTGTTTCTACGGCGTCGATACTCCCAGGAAGCAGGACCTGATCGCGGCCAACAAGTCCGTCGAAGAGATCCGTCAGTTCATTGAAGCCGACTCGCTGGCCTACCTGTCTCTCGAAGGCCTGCTCGCAGCTTGCCAGACCCAGGAGCATACGGGTTACTGCACCGCCTGCTACACCGGCAACTACCCCACCCAATGGGTCGACGTGGACGAAATCCTGCCCGCAACAGCGACACTGTGACCGAGACGGCCTAGCCGGACCTGCCCGCAAAGTAGAATCAGTGCTGATCCCGCTTCAGCTGCAGGGATGCCTGAGGTTGTGCATGACCCGGTTACGAGCCCTTTTTGGCGGCGCTGTTTTTTTCGCCTCATTTCTGCTGTTTCTGGTCGAGCCCATCGCGGCCAAGCAACTGCTTCCGGTATTCGGCGGATCGGCCGCAGTCTGGATCACCTGTCTCGTCTTTTTTCAAACAGCGCTCCTCGTGGCCTATCTCTACGCACACTGGCTCGCGCAGCGTTCGCACTGGGTTCTGCACTTCGCTCTGCTCCTGCTTGCCGTTGTGTCCGCGATTGTTTGGTCCATCCAGGCTATTGACCTGAGCCGCGCCGCGCAGTATCCCGTCGCGTCTATCTTTGCCGCTCTGGGGCTCTCCATCGGCCTACCATTCCTGATGCTCGGCGCGACCAGCCCGCTGCTGCAGGTGTGGCTTGCCCGGCTCGAGACCCGCGGCATCCCCTATCGACTTTTTGCCTTATCCAACCTCGCTTCGCTGCTTGCTCTCGCTCTCTATCCAACCGTCGTCGAGCCCCACCTCACTCTGAAAGAGCAGCGCCTCGCCTGGTGCGGCGGCTTCGCGGCGTTTGCACTTGTCTCGGCCATCCTGACCTGGCGAACCCGATCGGCAACCGATACCCCCTCGCAGCTGAAATCAGAAAACGAGTCGACAATCGCTCCCACGCCGCTGACCCATAAGCTGCTCTGGATTCTGCTGCCCATGGGCGCGGCCATGCAGTTGAGCGCAGTGACCAGTTACCTCACCCAGAACATCGCCGCCATCCCGCTGCTCTGGATTCTCCCCCTTGCGGTCTATCTCATCACACTGATCCTCGCATTCCAGTTTCCCCGGCTGCTACCCCGCGGCATCATCACGCGCTTTCTGGTTGTTATGCTCGCGGGGCTGGGCTACATGCTCTCCCAGACTGAAGTGTCTGTCCCCTTGCGCATCGGCCTGTCTTTCTTTCTTGTCGAGGTCTTCTTTTCCTGTCTCTTCTGCCATACCGAGGCCTACGCGCTGCGTCCTCAGCGGCCTTCGGAGTCCACGCTCTTCTATCTCTTCTTTGCCGCGGGCGGCGCGTTCGGTTCCTTTCTCATCGGCATTGCGTCGCCGCTCGTCTTCTCGTTCTATTACGATCTGGCCCTTACGTTCTTTGTTACAGCGCTCCTTGCGCTAGCAGCCACATGGTCAAGCGGTTGGGCGCAGCGTCTTTTGTGGTCTACGGCAAGCGTGCTTTTGCTGGCGCTGGTGTTCATGCTTTACGTGGCTTACCAGCGCAACACGCCGTTCGCTGTTCGTAACTTCTACGGCAGCCTCCGCGTGCGTGAATCGCTCTCAGCCCATCCCGGCGCTACCACGCGTACACTCACCAACGGGACGATCCAGCACGGAACTCAAATCTTCAGCACGGAGTTGCGCAGAACTCCCACCACCTATTACGCCGAAGACTCGGGCGTCGGCCTCGCCTTGCGCTTCTGCTGCCAGGGCCGGGTGCGCAACATCGGCGTCGTCGGTCTGGGTGTCGGAACCATCGCCGCGTACGGAAGGCCCGGCGATCGCATTCGTTTTTATGAGATCAATCCCGCTGTGATTCCCATTGCGCAAAATCTCTTCACCTATCTGCGCGATTCTGGGGCGCAATGCAGCATTGCGCAAGGCGACGCGCGCTCGTCGTTAGCGGGTGAGCAGCCGCAGAACTTCGATGTCCTGGTCATCGACGCATTCTCCGGCGACGCCATCCCGCTTCATCTGCTCACTACGCAGGCCGTTGACCTCTACAAGCGGCATCTTGCGCCCGGCGGCATCCTCGCCTTCCACATCTCCAATCAGCACGTGGATCTGGAGCCCGAGATTTCTCTGCTGGCCAAAGCGGCCGGCATGGAGGTTCGCCGCGTGTCGAGCTTTGCCAACGAACAGCGCGGCGAGTTCACCGCCACGTGGATGCTGCTGACGGACAACCCCAGCTTCTTCACGCAGCCTGAGGTTGCGACTTATGTGCATCAGTCCATTGACGACGGCAAATCGCGCCTCTGGACCGACGACTACTCCAGCCTCTTGCCGCTGATTCGCTGGTGAGGTGCACTCGCACCGACAGATTAGTCGCTGGCCAAATGGGCATGCGATGACTTATCGCCCTTCCTTAAGCTCTGCATAAGGACCATCATCAGCGCGACTCCGCCCAGGCACGGTACAACCAACCCAAGCAATCCAGGTTGATAACTCCCCGTCGCATCGCGCATCAGCCCCATGTAATACGGCGCCGCAAATCCGCTCAGCATGGCCATGGTGTTGGCCGCCGCAATCCCTGTCGCCGCGGCCCTCCCGGCGAGGAACTGCATGGGCACCGCGAAAGCCGGCCCCAGCAGCGCGTTGTAGGCCCAGAAGCAGACCGCCAGCGATAGCACCAGCAGCCAGGAATGCTGCGTGGTCCCCGTGACCGCAAACCCCGCGCACATAATCAGGCACGGCACAATGCAGTGCAACGCGCGCTCGCCCGTGCGATCGGAGTGCCTGCTGGCCACGAGCATTGCAGCTGCGGCAGCCAGCCCGATTGCGGCCACCAGGAACCCGACGCGCGTCACGCTCCACCCCGTGGCTGCTTTCAAAATCGCCGGCGCGGAGAAAGCGTAGGCGTGGCCAATGAAAAGCGCGCAAAACAGAAATCCGCCGATCATCCACACTTTGGATGAAGCCAAAGCCTGCATCACGCCGGCTCCGGCGCCCAGATGTGCCTGCGCGCTCTCGGACTTCAATTCGCCTTGCAGCCATGCTTTCTCTTCGGCTGTGAGCCATGGCGCCGTCTCGGGGCCATCCGGCAGAAGCTTGAAGATCACCAGGCTGAACACAAGGGCGGGCAATCCTTCCACCAGGAACAGCCACTGCCACCCGGCCAGGCCGAGTTTGCCGTTCAGCCCCAGCAACCATCCGGCCAGCCCGCCCATCACCACCGAACTCAACGGCAGCGCAACATAAAAGCGGCTGACTGCACGCGCGCGCATGCGGACGGGAAACCAGAGCGTCAGGTAGTAGACCACCCCAGGGAAGAATCCGGCTTCCGCCATGCCCAGCAGAAGGCGCACCACATTGAACTGCAATGGCGTTCTCACAAACATGGTTGCCGCCGAGAGCAGCCCCCAGGTAAACATGATGCGCGTCAGCCACCGCTTGGCCCCAAAGCGCAGCAGCAGCAGGTTCGACGGGACCTCGCACAGTGCATAGCCGATGTAGAACAGCCCCGCGCCCAGCCCATACGCCGTGGCGCTGAAATGCAGATCGCGATTCATCTGCAGCGAAGCGAAGCCGACATTCACGCGGTCGACGTACGCGATCCCATAGCCCAGAAAGAGCAAGGGAAGCAGGCGCAGCCAGGCCTTGTGCAGCGCCGATCTTCCAACGGCATCTTTGTCCGCGGCAGAATGCGCCGTTGCGGCGGTACTCAAGTCAGGCATGATCGCTCGCCTTTGCGAAGAGTCTTGCATTCGCAATCGGGATGCAACGAAACGTGAAATAAGCAGAATCTACCACACAGAGCTGGACAACTCAGCGCTTCGTGTCACAGGTCTCCTCTTGAATGATCGGCAAGCGGCGCAGGATACACGAACTTCAAATGAGGCTGCTACCCGGCCAACTCAGCCGCACTGCCCAGCGGAACGGTCACGCGCTTTTTCAGGCTGCGCGTCAGCGCAAACATCACCGCCGCGGCGCCCAGGCTCGGCAGAGCCAACCCCCGCAGGCCCGCCTGGTAGCTCCCGGTAGCATCCTTCATCAGGCCCATCCAATAAGGCCCTGCGAATCCGCTGAACATGGTGATCGTATTCATTGCCGCGATTCCTGCAGCCGCCGCTCTTCCGGCAAGAAACTGCGTGGGAACCGAGAGCGCCGGACCCTGCATCGCCTGGAATGCGATGAAACTCGCGGCCAGCGCGGCCACCACCACCCACGGCGTCCGCGCATAACTAGCCGTCACAAAGCCCACCGCCATCATCATGCAGGGCACAATGCAATGCAGAGCCCGTTCCCGGCTGCGGTCGGAGTGTGCGCCGTTGAGCAGCATGCCCGCGGCGCCGGCAAATCCAAAGCACGCCACAAGGTAGCCGACATTGGTCACGCTCCATCCGGTCACTCCCTGCAGAATGGCCGGAGCGGAAAAGCCATACCCATAGCTAGTGGTGAGCGCGCAAAAGAAGTACGCGCCAATCATCCATACCTTGGGCGACAGCAGCGCCTGCATCACCCCTGCCTCATGTCCCAGGTGCGCCCGTTCCCCGTCGGCTTTCAACTGGCTTTGCAGCCAGGCCTTCTCCTGCGGCGTGAGCCACGCGGCCTTTGCCGGGCCATCCGGCAGCATCTTCAGGATCACCAGGCTGAACAGCACTGCCGGCAGCCCTTCCACGAGGAACAGCCACTGCCATCCCGCCAATCCAAGTTTGCCATTCAGGCCCAGCAGCCAACCGGCAAGCGTTCCCATGACCACCGAACTGAGCGGCAGAGCAATATAGAACCGGCTCACCGCCCGCGCCCGCATCCGTGCTGGAAACCACAAGGTCAGGTAATAAATGACACCTGGAAAGAATCCTGCCTCCGCCATGCCCAGCAAAAACCGCACCGCGTTGAATTGGAGCGGCGTGCGCACAAACATCGTCAAAGCCGCCAGCACTCCCCAAGTGAACATGATCCGCGCCAGCCAGCGCCTTGCCCCATAGCGCAGCAGCAGCAGGTTCGACGGCACTTCGCACAGCGCGTATCCAATGAAAAAAAGCCCTGCGCCGAACCCGTAGACCGATGCGCTGAAGTGCAGATCGCGATTCATCTGCAGCGAAGCAAAGCTCAGGTTCAGGCGGTCAATGTAGGCCAGCCCATAACCGATCCCGATCACCGGAATCAGGCGCACCCCAGCCTTCCCCTGCGCGGAGCGTCCAATCGCAGCAAGCTCCTCTTCTGTCGGTTGCGGCAAGTCGGGCTTCGCGAGCGGGTCGGGCATAAGCGCTCACCTGTTTACGATCAGGTTCCGGAAAATGGGGAACGGCGAACCAGCCGGGGGTAAGCAGAATCTATCACATCTGTTGTGCCCTGGGCCGTTCTCTTGGCATCCACTCAGCGCCCGGTCTCCGATCGACCGCAGCGGCCGTCCGCAACCAGTCCCGATTCCTGAATGTGCGGCCAGTCACAGGACGTTCACACTCCGCGTGTGATAGCATCCGCTATTCAGCGATAGACGCCGGGCGGAGCCGTCCTCTGCTTCCCAGTCCGGCGCCGGTCCGAGCCTCTTTTTATGGATGAGGTAGACGGCAGACCGGGACACGTGGCCCTCCAATCCGGCCACTTGGACGC
>CAYUJM010000203.1:0-7830 GCA_964445025.1 uncultured Occallatibacter sp.
AGGCGCTCGGATATGAAGGCCATCAATTCATGATCGTCGCGCACGACGACAAAAATCATTTTCACATCCACATCATGCTCAACAAGGTTCACATGGAAACCCTGAGGGCACATACGCCATATCGCGATTGGTTCACTCTCGATGCCGCAGTGCGCTTCCTTGAAGCGAAACATGGCTGGTCCCACACGCCGGGTCCGATGCGATGGGATGAGGAATCAAAAAAGGCTGTACTGCAATCGATATCCGAGCGCAATGCGTCTCGATCTGCCCAGCAATATCCGACCGGAGCCGCCGCACAGTTTGAACATTATCAGGATCAGGATTCATTCCAAACCTATGTGCGGCGGGAGATTGCTCCACGTGTTCGCTCACTACTTGCCCGACAGAATGTCACATGGGATGACCTCCATCGCCTTCTATCGAAGGCTCATCTCCGGCTTGAGAAAGGTGAGTCGGGCGGATATACAGTCCTTGCCATTGACCACAACATCCGGGTGAAGGCGTCCGATGTGTTCCGCAACAATTTTGCTGGAAAGATCAACCGTCAGGCTACTGAAACCGCTCTTGGTCCGTGGACACCGGCCTCAACATCCGGCTATGAAGCCGATCAGCATGCCGCACAACATAGCGGTCAACATGATGCTCGTGATGGTGCATTGAGGGATGAACGGAAAGCGCAACGACACGCCGAACGTAGTTCTCTGATGGCCGATTATAACCAGTACCGGAACCAGCAACGGGCCGTGTGCAAGGGCCTCACAGCAGAGGGAAGAGGGGCGCGCCAACATCTCATGGTGTTGCTCAGACAGAGAAAGAAAGAGATTCGCGCATCCGCGCTGTCATGGCCGAACAAGAAAGCCCTGCTTTCCCAGGCAGCGGCTCAATCCGTTCTCGAAGTACGCGCCCTGAAGCTGTCTGTACAACAGAGACGGCAAGAGGCATTTCCGAAGAATCTCCGCTCATGGGTTGCGGACAGGGCCGCCGAAGGGGACGCGCGCGCCGCCGCACAACTTCGTGGCTGGCGCTATGCGGACCATCGGAATCAGCGGCGGCTCGATGCAAGGCTGGAAGCGAACGCGATGCACATCGGTCCACCGCCCGATCATGACAGCAGCACAGACTGGGCCGACCTCGCACAACAGAGGCTTGCAAGCCAACAGAAGGAGCAGGCGCTCGCCAATCAGATTGCCGCGACATGCGTCTGGGCAATCAACCGCAAGACCGGCGACGTGTCCTACGCACTCAACGGGCAAGTTTCCGTCATCGACCGCGGACGCATCGTCACCGTTCTCAACCAGGATAAAGCCGCCGTCCTCTTCGGATTGGAGATGGCCATCCAGAAATTCGGACCGCGAATCGCGTGTGACGGCAGCGTGGAGTGGAAGCGGATGGTCACGAAGGTTGCGGCGCAACAAGGAATCTCCGTCCAATTCACTGACCCGGAGATGCAGTACGCCATGCGTCTTCTACAACGTCTGGCGAATCCGCGCCAACACCAGCAGGAAAGAGGCGGCAGGTAGCTCATGATTGCGGATATTCGGCCGCCGTCAGCAAGATGCCCTGACGAGACTATGCGAATGTGGATTGAACCGGAGTCTTGAGTTTATGGACGAAGGCAAAATAGGCCACCATCACACGAAATGCCTTGGACCGATTCACCCCGCCGAGAATCTCTCCGCCGACTCTTTCCAGTTCATCGGCGATCTCAAACGTTAAAGGAAATACGAAAGCGGTGTCGATACTCTGAAATGGAATGTTCTGCCACTGGTTGTTGTAGAACGCAACAAGCTGCGCTTGAGCGGCCTTGCTCTTGAAACTCATGATGATGTGTTCGGCCAGGGCGTTCTTTCTGCGGATTTTGAGCACACCAAAAAGCTGGCTGAAATGGCTCTTGGTGAATTTGGAATCGACGGTGAGCCGAAGCTGAGTGCGCGTCTCTGCGGGAGAAACGATTTTGCGCTTCGGTCGGGCAGTGGCTTTCTTTGCGGCAGGCATGTGGTTTCCTTGTCGATATGTATCTTACAGCATTAGTGTATGAACTTGGGATACCACACTGCAAACGATTATTGCAAAAAGAGTTCACGTGAATGATGCGCCGGGGGAGTAGTGGGTTCAATGCATGGAAGTGAGGGAAGCCGAATGAACTGCAACAAGTCTAACCGTGAAGGAGATGGAGAAAAGAGAATCGGCCAGAGACCGCGTAGTGCTTCAGAACGAATTTCTTACGCGTGTTGGATGCAACGACCTTATACTCTTCAATGGCGACACACGAGGACATCAATGTGTCCAGATGAACTGCTTCGCTTCGAGCGGTTGGAGATCGGCGCCCGCCCAATCAGCGGAATGATTCACCTCAACCAGCAACTCTGCGCCCATGTCGCAAGAACTTCTGCCCACGAAGTGAACCAGACGATCCGGTGTGCGGCAGATGAATCGCTTCTTATCCCGTTTCTTGGGGAGGCGGTCGCAGTGCAGAATTGGCCTGTTCCTGCTTGGATAGCAATGGTTCATCTGGTGGTTTGCATTTGGATTTCCAGCAGCTTGCGAATACGCGGCTTCACATTTCCCGGCGGCAGAGCTGGAAGAAGCGCCAGTCCTTCTTTTGCCGTGGAGCGGCTTTTCTCGATTTGGCCGTTGGCCCGCCAGACCTGAGCCAGCGTCAGCAGCATCGTGGGCGTTTTGGTGCGACTCGCTGCGACCTCGCGCTGCGCGCACGCCAAAGCCAGTTGCGGATCTTTCAGCGAGGCCGGTTCCGCATGCAGAAATGCCTCGGCCATCTCACCAAGGGTCTGCGAAGACAATTGCGCTTTCCCGGACAGCTCTTTCATGGCACTGAGAGCCACCTTCGATTTCACGCTCGAATATCCCCGCGTATGCAAGGCATAGTCAATTGCATTTTGCCGAACCTGCATGAAATGGAGGAAGTTTCTCCACTCTTCATGGTCCGGATCCACCTTCAGCAGCCCCTCAAGTTTGGCCGTGGCCTCTGCCAGACAGTTCCTGGCCAGCGTGAGGTTCTCTCTCCGATCGTCAGCCCGCGCGGCCAGCGCCGGATCGGCTGCGTCCTCATATCCCAATGCGCTATCGTCAAGCACAACCACAAGATCGAACAGCGCCCTCGAGTCCTTCGCATCCTTCGCTGCCATCTGCCGATGAAAATCGACTGCTTGTTGAAACAGAGGAACCGATTGTGCATAATCTCCCAACTGTTCCAGGGCAATCGCCTGCTTACGGATCAGCATTGCATGCATTCGCTGGGTAGAAAGGCGGCTCTTCTCGGAGTCAGGCAGCGCATCGGCGTTTTGCAGGGCGGTTTTGAACTCCCTGACCGCGGCAGCTGGATCGGTTTCCATTTCTACGCTGCCGATCTTCAATTCATAGATCGAGATTCCCCGTCTGGAGCGGGGGAAATGAGGATCGATGGTGAGAGCACGGTTGTCGGTTGCCAACGCCTTACGATAAGCTGCGATGGCGCCGACAGAATCCCCAAGACTGGCAACACCGCTCTGGCCTAATTCGTCTCCCAGCGTTCCATAAGCCGAACCGGCATCGCAGAGCAAAGCAGGCGACCCATCATCAGAGGCGACCAGTTTATCCCAGACATCGCTGGAAGCTCGCATGGATCGAACGGCTTCCTCAGTCTCACTCATTCCGAAGAGGACGTCGCCCTGGTATTCCAGAGCCAGCGCGAGCAGACGAAGAGCATCGCGATCGTCAGGCCGGGACGCCAGCAGTGATCTGGCCATTTCGATGGCCTTTTCCATACTGATCAGCGCGGCATGGGGATCGCCCAGATTTTGCACATAGGGATCGCCCTGGATCTCGCCCATCTGGGTATAGGCATTGATCAGGTCGAGCTGCGTCTGGCGGTCGCCGTGGATGTTTTTGGCGGTGCGATCCAAATGTTCAAGCACGCGCGTGACAAGCAGTTTTTGCGCTCCCGTCGAGCCGGGCAGTTCCTTGATGGCTTCGTCCAACTCGGAGAGCAGGCTGTTACTCAACTGGCGCAGTTCGGCGGCGCTGGCTTCGGCTTTGCGACGTTCTTCATTGGCCACGCGAGCCTGCCACGCCACACCGATCACGCCGGCCGCAAGAGAAGTTGCCAGCAGCGCCGAGCCGGCTACGGAGATGCGATTGCGGCGGATAAATTTGCCGGCCTTGTAACGAAAACTGCCACGCCGCGCGGTCACCGGCATTCCGTTCATCCAGGCGCGCAGGTCCGCGGCCAGTTCCAGAACCGTCAGGTAACGCTCGTCCGGCTCTTTGCGCAGCGCCTTCATCAGGACCGCTTCCAGATCGGCATCCAGCCGACAGCCGAGCCTCACCGCCGGCACTGGCTTGCGCGGAGGTTCTTCGCAAATGACGCGCAGCAATTCGGCCGTCGTAAGCTCCGCTAGCTCATAGGGCAGCGAGCCGGTCAGCAGGAGATAGAGAAGAACGCCCAGCGAGTAAGTATCCGATGCCGCAGTCACCTGTTTTCCCAGCACCTGTTCCGGGCTGGCGTACTGAGGCGTGAAAGACTGGTAGCCCTCGCGCGTCAATCCGGCGCCCTCGGCGGCAAAGGAGGGCAATAGCAGCTTGGCGGTGCCGAAGTCGAGCAAACGGGGAGTGCCGTCGGCGGCAATCAGAATGTTGTCGGGCTTGAGGTCGCGATGCACCACGAAGTTCTGATGGGCAAACTGCACCGCCTCGCAGACTTGCAGAAACAGCTTCAACCGGTCCGCAACAGAGAGATTCTTTTCTTCACAAAAACGATGAACCGGTACGCCATCGACAAACTCCATGGCCAGCCAGGGATCGCCGCCGGCCGTGACGCCGCCATCCAGAAGCCTAGCTATATAGGGATGCTGAAGACCGGCCAGAATCTGCCGTTCCTGACGGAAGCGATCACGAAAGGTTGCGGTGGCCAGCGGCAGGTCGATCAGTTTGATGGCGACCTTATGCTTAAATTGCCCGTCGGCGCGATGAGCGAGATAGACAGCTCCCATGCCGCCGCGCCCCAGCAGGCCATCCAGCACATACGGACCGATCTGCCTGCCTGCAGATTCGCCGGCCTTGTCCTGCTCGCGCTCCGAGAGCAGCGAAGCAGTCCGCAACTCCTCCTGATCGCTGGCTTTGAGCAGCGAGCGCACTTGGGCGGCCAGTTCGGAGTCCTCTCCGCACTGAGCTTCGATCAGTTTCACACGCGCATCGCCCGAAACTGCGAGGGCTTCGTGGAAGATGGTCTCGATGCGCAGAAAACGGTCTGGACTGGAATTCATGTCGATGCAATCCTGGTTCTGGATAGGGGGGCCAACATCAGACTGCGAGAAGCGGGGGATAACCGGCTCACGCGGTTGGCACACTCTCCGCCTGATCGGGATAGAGGCGCATATACAACCAACCGCGGATGAATTTCAGGTCGCGATTCACCGCGGATCGGGAGCGATGCATCAAGTCCGCGGTCTCATCGACCGTGCAGCCCAGAAAGTAACGTAGTTCCACAAGCTGGACTTTCGCGGCATCCGACTGCCCCAGTTCGTCCAGGGCGCGATCCAGATCGAGCAACTCGGCACTATCGATATTGACCCAGGCCAGTTCGTCGTTGAGCGGAACGCGGTCGAGGTCGCCGCCTCGTGTCAGGGCCTGCATCTCGCGCGCGTGATCGATGAGAATCCTACGCATGACTTTGGCGGCGAAGGCATAGAAATGGCCGCGATCCTCTCCCACACCATTTTTCTGGCTCAGGAGACGCATATAGAGTTCATGCACCAGCGCCGTTCCTTGCAGCACGTCGGGATTGCGTTCGCGGCGAATGTAGGCCGCGGCCACCTCGCGCAGATGCGGATAAACCAGCGGCATCAGTTCTTGAAAGGCTGACGGCTCGCCCTCTTTCCACTTCGCCAGCAGAACGGTGATCTCTCCTCGGTTTGGTTGCAAAACCGCCTCCGCATATGGGTTGCAACAACAAATCCTCAACATCGATGCTATCGCTTCTGGGCGGCGTTTTCCTCAATCTTGCAAGGATTTAGAAGAAAAGTGCCGATTCGCGCGCTTGCTGCGAGCCGCTTTCGCTCCGTTTTCCGCCTTCTGGGTGAAGAAACATCTCTGGCCGGCAACTGAAACCTCCCGTGCCCGAGAACCGCGAGGAGACCACGATGCCCGAATTTAGATGGAAAGCCGTATGCTTGATCTTTACCGTTCTTTCGATACCGGCTCTGCCAATGAAAGCCGGTGCCGCAGGCCCAGCCCCCTCCTCTCCCGGATCCCTGCCTGCTCAGAAGGCGCAGGTTGCGGAAAGTTATGGAAAGCTGCAGTTGAGCTTTGAAACCAATACCGGGCAAGCGGACGAGAGCATCCGCTTTCTTGCCAGGGGCAGCGGTTACGGGCTGTTTTTGACCGACCGGGAGGCGGTATTGTCGCTGCGTAAGAGTGG
Source organism: uncultured Occallatibacter sp. (assembly GCA_964445025.1). Classification (GTDB taxonomy): domain Bacteria; phylum Acidobacteriota; class Terriglobia; order Terriglobales; family Acidobacteriaceae; genus Telmatobacter. The sequence goes on from CAYUJM010000203.1 coordinate 6,416, forward strand.
CTGCGCGGCCAAGCCAGAGCCGGTAACGGAGAAATCTGGATTGGCTGGCGATTCCGGCAACGCTGGAAACCCGCTCCGCCCCATGCCCGGGGACACCCGACACCGTTTCGCAGGTTGCAGGGACACCACGGCGCTGGTGCGGATGCAACTGGCCGGAGCGAGCAAGCGAACGGCCGCGCCGACCGGCGAAGACCTGCTGACGGGCAAGGTCAACTACTTCATGGGCAAAGACCAGGCGAAGTGGAAGTCCAATATCCCCACCTACGGCAAGGTGCATTACAGCGGCGTCTATCCGGGCGTGGATCTGGTCTACTACGGCAACCAACAGCAATTGGAGTACGACTTCGTCGTCGCCCCGGGAGCCGATCCCGACCGAATTCGGCTGCGCTTTGCCGGGGCCACGGAGATGCGGCTGGGCAAGGACGGCGATCTGGCTGTGACGGCGGGCAAGGGAGAGCTGGACTTCCACAAGCCGGCGATCTATCAGAACGTAGACGGCGAACGTAAGACGGTCGAGGGCAACTTTGCGCTGCTGCGCAATCGGACGGTGGGCTTCAAGCTGGGCAGCTACGACCGCAGCAAACCGCTGGTGATCGATCCGGTGCTGGTGTATTCGACCTATTTTGGAGGGAGTATTGCTTCATTTTATGCAGGCAATCCATACACAGTGTTCCCCCAGGCTATCGCCGTGGATTCGCAAGGAAACACGTTTATCGCAGGGGTTACCGGAGGAAACATTCCTACCACGCCTGGAGCCTTCGATACAAATGACGGATGGCAGGGGGGGAACTACTTTATTTCAAAGATCAACCCGGAAGGCACGGCATTGATCTACTCCACCTATCTGGGAGGCATCTCGGATTGGGGATACTTAACAGATCCACTTTTCTACAACCGCCTTGGATTTGCGATCGATAGCTCCGGGAATGCGTATATAGCCGGAGCGACTAACGCTACTAACGCCTACTTTCCCGTTACTCCCGGAGCCTTTCAGACGCAATTGCCCGCTGCTCCGCCGCCATCCGGATGCCCCAGCGACAGTTACGCGACTGCGCCATCCAGTGCGTTTGTTACCATGCTGAGCCCGGACGGCAGTTCACTGGTCTACTCGACTTATCTGGGTGGAAGTGGATCGTGGTTTCCCCAGGGAGTTGATTGCTACGGCAAGGGTGATATGGCGCAGGGGCTGGCTTTGGATAGCTCCGGCAATGCCTACATCGTGGGTTCCACAAATTCCACCGATTTCCCGGTGACGCAGGGCGCCTTTCAAACCTCGAATCATGCAAACACGAAATCGGCCGTCTGCCCCACCAACTCCAGTATGTTGTTGGCGCCATCTGCGACCCAGGCATTTGTGACTAAGCTAGGGCGTGTTAACACTATCTAAGGGCTTCGACGATCAAAACGAAATTGAT
>CAYUJM010000204.1:0-7776 GCA_964445025.1 uncultured Occallatibacter sp.
AGAGCAGGAAGTTGAAGCGGCGCACCTTGTAGGGGCAGTTGTTGGAGCAGTAGCGGGTGCCCACGCAACGGTTGTAGACCATGGTGTTGAGGCCTTCCGGCGTGTGCACCGTGGCGCCTACCGGGCAAACCTGCTCGCAGGGAGCGTTCTCGCAGTGCTGGCAGGCCATGGGCTGGAAGTGGGCGCGCGGCGCGGAGAGATCGCCTTCGAAGTAGGTGTCGATGCGCAGCCACTGCATGTTGCGCCCGATGCGCACCTGCTGCTTGCCGACCACGGCGATATTGTTTTCGGCATAGCAGCTGACGATGCAGGCATTGCAGCCGGTGCAGCTGTTCATGTCGATGGACATGCCCCAGGCGTTGTCCTTGTAGGGCCAGGCTGGGAACATCGACGTATCGACTGCGGGCGTATCGTGGCCCTCGCCCTCGTGGGCAAACTGCGGATTGGCCTTGTACTCCTCGAGCGTGGCGTAGCGGATGATGCCGCGCTCGCCCAGAGCCTCGTCGGCTTCGAGCGAATTGTTGCCGCCGCCCTGCTGGCCGAAGGTCGTTCCGCGGTGATCCTGGAAGTGGCTCTTGGTGATGGCCAGGCCCCAGATTCCATCCACCTTGGTGAGCGTGCCCGTCGTGTAGAGCGGCGCATCTGCGGTGCGAATCAGATATGCGTTGAAGCCCGCGCCCGAACCTACGCGGCCCGCGGCCTGGCGGCCATAGCCGAGATGAACCGTGACCGAATTGTCGGGATGGCCGGGTACCGCGATCACCGGCGCCTTGACCTTGCGGCCCGCGACGGTGATCTCGATAATGTCGTCTTCGTGAAGACCCAGCCTGGTCAGCGTGGCGCCGGAAACCTGCGCGGCGTTGTCCCAGCTCAGGTTGGTGACAGGCTTGGGAAGTTCCTGCAGCCAGCCCACGTTGGACCAGCGGCCGTCGTAGATATTGGGATCAGGCCGGAAGATGACCTCGATCGAGTCTTTCGATGCGGGTACGGGAACCTGGCCGTGAAAGGCCACGTCTACGCTGGCCTTCGCGGTCTTGTCGAATGCGGTGCCCTCGATCCAGCCGGCGTGCAGCGCTTTGCGCCATCCCGTTTCGAAGTCGCCCTTGATGACCGGCTTCCAGGTCTCGCGCACGGCTTCATACGCGCTCAGGCCCGGCTCGTTCAACAGGGCCTGGAAAACATTGTGCGCGGTCCTGCCGCCGTAGAGCGGATCGATGAGCGGCTGAACGATCGAAACCGTGCCGTCGTAAGCTCGCGCATCGGACCACGATTCCAGATAATGCGCCGCCGGAATGTGCCAGTGAGAGATCTGGCCGGTTTCATCGAGATGCGAGCCAAGGTGCGCCACGGTCTGCGCCTTGTCAAAGGCTGAGGCGAATTCGAGATCGGCGGGAGCGTCGTAGATCGGATTGGCGTTGAGGATGACGAGCCAATCCACCTTGCCCGCGTTCAGATCCGCGACGAGAGCCTTCATGTCCATGATCTGGCTCTTGGCTGGATACGGATTCACGGGCTCCGCAGCAATCGTCACCGTCTTGCCCACATTGCCCAGGGCGTTGTTGATGGCCTGCGCGAGGATGTAGACCGCTGTGTCCTGATAGAGTCCCGGAATCACCACGCTCTTGCCTGCATTCGCCTTCAAATCCCTGGCCAGGGCGGCAAGGAACTTCTTCTGCTCGTCGGTCCAGTTATAGGCCGGAGCGTCAACTCCAGACACACCGACAGCTTTGGCCAGCTCTGCCGCAAACGCGGGTATCTCGCTCGCCCGCAGACCCAGCCGATGTTCGGCCTTGAGGCCGGTTGTGGTCGGCGTGGACTCGACGGAGTAGAGGCGGTTGAGCTTCCCCGGATCCTTGCGCCGTCTGGCATAGTCGCCCACCAGCTTGTGGAAGCCGGGATAGGATGCGCCGGAGAGAAAATCCGCGTCGAGAGAGACAACCACGTCCGCAGCGGCCAAGTCGAACTGGATGCCGGGCGCGTACTCCAACCAGGACCCTGCGATCGCAGGGTCGTACTGAACGAGAAACGCCTTCGGATACGCCGCCGCAACAGCCTTCACCTGACGCGCCAGGGTTGGCGAAGTAATGGTCGGAGTCAGGAAGTAAATCCCTGTTCCGTCCTTCGTGCTCGCGACCTTGAGCCGAAAGGCCTGGGCAAACTCCGCCCACTCGCGGTTCTCGCCGCGATAGGTCACATGCTGCGAACGATCGGGATCGTAGAGGTCCAGCAGCGAGCCTTGCGAAAACGGGTCCGAGGAGCCCTGGTTGTAGGGGTGCTCGGGATTGCCGTCGATCTTGATGGGCCGGAACTGATCGCTCTTCACCAGCAGCGGCACGGCGCCAGTGACAAACGGATGCGCGGTGGCAAAGTAATTGGGCTTGCCGAGGATCAGGTCCTCGGGAGCCTTTACGTAGGGATAGATGGGCTCGTCGGGCTGCTTGGTGCAACCGGCCAGGCCGGCCAGCGCCATGGATGCGCCCATCAGCTTCATGAAGCCGCGGCGCGAAACGGGATCGACCCACTCCTGCGCCGAGGAGGGAAACTCGCGCTCCACTGCTGCCTGAAACTCCGGCGTGCCAGCCAGCTCGTCCACCGACCGCCAGTAGCGCTTGCCCTTCACGCCTTTCAATTCGCGGCGGACTGCTTCCAGGGTCATGGGGGCGGCAGCATTCTCTCCCGCCTGGTTCTTTTCGTTTTCGCTGTTTCCGTTTGCGATCATCCGGCCATTCTCGTGTTTGCTCATCGGTGGCAGACCTCGCAGCTGGTCAGCTCTTTCGGGGTGCGAATCTTGTAGTGCTTCTCGAGGAAGTGGCCCAGTTCATCCTGGCCGGTGAACTTCTCGTACTTCGGCGCCACCGGGACAGACGCGGCTGCTACATCGCTGGTCAGGCCGCGTGCGCCGTTGACGGGAAGCTCCAGCGATGCAATCTCGGGGCCTGCGCCGCCGGGGTCCTTGGTGGTGCAGCTTAAGCTCTGCGCCGTGGGCACGCCGGATTTCTCATCGCCCACCGAGCACCACACCGGCCGGTCGTCGGACGGAGCCTCCCAGGCCATGTTGTAGATCTCGCCTGTGGGGCGCAGATTCTTGGCCGGATTGCGATGGCAGTTCAGGCACCACTCCATCTGTAAGGTGTTCTGCGCATACATCAGGGGCATCTGGTCCACGCGGCCGTGGCAACTGGCGCAGCCCAGTCCCTTGTTCACGTGAATCTCGTGGCTGAAGTAAACAAAATCGGGAAGGTCGTGCACCTTGGTCCACACCAGGCTCTCGCCGGTGGCCCAGCTGGTGCGCACCGGCTCCAGCAGTTGGGCGTTGGTCCAGATCTGTGCGTGGCAGTTGATGCAGGTCTTGGTGGGCGGAATACCGGCGTAGCTCGACTTCTCTACGGTGACGTGACAGTACTGACACTGCAGACCGAGCCCCTGTACGTGGTGTTTGTGGCTGAAGGGCACCGGCTGGTCCGGACGCTGGCCCTGCCGCGTCACCCAGGGTGAGCGCTGCAACTGGTCCAGCGTGACCCCCAGGGCGATCACGATCAGCCCCGTCAACACCAGGCTCGCGCGAGCCAGAGCGTTGGAGCTGCGGTCAAATATCTGCGCCATGAATACGATCCCTGCTTGTTTTTCGTTTTGGTTCCGCCGGCTGTGCCAGCGGTCACACATGTTGTGTTCAAAAAACATTCTTGGGCAAGAATCACCCGAGAGGTGGAGAACCCCGAAAAAACAATATAGCAGTCAACCACTGCCTCGCGAGCGGTTGCGACCGCAAAATCTCAAAAAAAGTTCGGTTTGGAACAGTTTTGTAATCCGCTGAAAAGAAAACCGGTTGTGATAAAGGGGAATGCGGGGAAAACACCATCGTCTCCCTGACGACGCGTGTGCCGGGAAGTGGGATAATGATACTAAAAATAGCACGCGAAATCCGTCTCTCGCCAGTCGCCCGAGAACCGCCTCAGCCTTCCCAAAAAGGGACAATCAAGAAAGCGACGGTCAAGCCGCCCGCCACAATGAGCGTGCCGCCGGCATGCATCGATTCCATCCCTGTGCGCCCCAGTTCATCCCTTCCGGCCGGACTTTTCAAAAGTTTCGGCAAAGGATTCGTCGGGCGATGTCGCCGGCCAGCCGACGATCACCAAAAACACGTCGAGGACGAAGAGCGCAATGGCAATGTCGTTGAAGAGTGTCGCCTGCTTCAGATCGGGCCAGAGTTGATTTGCAGCCCAGAATAGAAATGCGAGCGCCAGCAGGACCGCCTTGGCAAACTCCTTTGCAGCCGGCCGGTGCGCTGCCTGGTAGACGAGGTAGGCGATGGCGATCATCGCCAAGGGAAATGCAGCGATCACGTCGTGACTTCTGGCGGGAAAGACCTGCGGCGCGACATCCCATACCAACAGCACGACTACGCCGGCCATGGTGACAGCGCCAAGAAATGCAGGAAGGCCCCGGCGGGTCCGGTCAAGGCGAATGTACATGAGCCATTATGAATCGCCGTTCGAAAGGAAACCGTAAAGCCCTCAATTTGGATGCGGAGGCCACGCATTGACCTCATGTGGGGCGGCGACCGGATGGTCCGGTGCGCGCACGTCGAGGCGTGTCGCGAAGGCCGAGGGTGGCGGGAGCAGGCGCATCGATGCTCGCAGGCGTAGCAGTGGGCCGGAATCGCGAAGCCTGCCATGCGGATGCTTTAGAATTCGGATGGGCGTTCGAGCTACTCTCAAGAAAACACATCTGGCTGTGCGGGCCCATGAACCTGGACCGGGGGGCGGGTGTTTCTTCCCTTCTGTCGATTTGGGACCGGGCGGGCCGGGCTCAAAGGCTGGGCCGAGTAAGGAAAGATCATGAAATTTGCCGGATTGCTGGTGATGCCAGCGGGTTTCTTTCTGTCGATAGCCGCGCTGGTGCTGTTTCCGGCGTCGAATGCGGCGGCGCGCGCGGCGTTTGTTCTGTGCGGGCTGGCCGTTGAAGCGCTGGGCCTGGTGGTGGCCGTGCGGGGACACATGGAAGCACAGGGGAAGAACCGCGCATGACACCTGACCTCGCGACCAATCCGGCGCCCGTCCTGAGCGAAGCCACATTCGTGCTGGTGCTGGTGCTGGTTCTGCTGCTGCTGGCGCCGCTGGCCATTGCGGGTGTGGCGTTGATCAATACCGGCCTGGGCCGATCGCGCTCGGCCGCGCAGGCGCTGCTGGGCAACCTGGCCATTGTGGCCGTGGCAATGATCGTCTTTGCCCTGGCAGGCGCCACGCTTGCCGGAACTTTGGGCGGCGCGGGACACAGGTTTCACGTGGCCGGCAAGCCATGGGATTGGCTGGGCGCGGGTCCGTTCTTTCTTGGCGGCCTTGGCTCTGCGCCGGCGCAGGCCCAGTTGGGGCTGCTGTTTGAGCTTCTCGCCGTGGCGATGGCGGCAATCATTCCCTGGGGCTCGGGAGCGGACCGGCTGCGCCTCACGGCCGGTTGCGCGGTGGCCGCGGTGCTGGCGGCAATCGCGTTTCCGCCGCTGGCGCATTGGGTCTGGGCAGGCGGCTGGCTTTCGCAACTCGGCGTGAACTTCTCGCTCGGCGCAGGGTTCCTGGACCCCGCGGGCGCTGCGACGATTCACGTGCTGGGCGGCTTGAGCGCGCTAGCCGCGGTATGGATTACCGGGCCGCGCAAAGGCAAGTTTCCGCAAGGAGGATTCGCCACCGCCATGCCGGGGCACAATGCCGTTTACATCCTCTTCGGCTGCCTGCTTGCACTCGCCGGATGGCTGGCCTTCAACGTCGCAGGCGCGGTTCTCTGGATGCATGCGCCGCTGGCCGCACTGCCCGTCACTGCGGTGAACACGCTGCTCGCCGCTTCGGGCGCCGTGGCGGCGACCTTTGCGGTGACGCGCATCCGCTTCGGCAAGCCCGACGCCAGCCTGTGCGCCAACGGATGGCTTGCGGGCCTGGTGGCTTCGAGCGCCACCGCGGCGCTGGTCTCGCCGCTCGCAGCGCTGTTTATCGGAATCGTCGCCGGCATCATTACGCCGCTGCTGGTGGAGGTGCTGGAGCTGGCTGTCTCCATCGACGACCCCTCGGGCGCCATCACCGTCCATGCGGCCGGCGGCTTGTGGGGATTGATTGCCGCCGGCGTCTTCGCACCGCAGGCGGGCCAGTTTGTGGCGCAGCTGGTGGGAATTGCCGCGTTGCTTGGATTGATGCTGCCGCTGGTTTATCTTCTCTTCTGGCTGGTCAATCGCATTGCGCCTCTGCGCGTGGAAGCGGATGGCGAGCGCATCGGCATGGACCTGCACGAACTGGGCGGGGGAGCTTACCCGGAGTTTGTGATTCACCGGGACGATTCGTACCGGTGAAGAATCCGGTAGATTCATCGCAAGCGTTTCGTATACCCTCAACCAAACCCTCCATAAGTGTGTAATCTGTGGCTGGGGCCAACACTGCATGGGAATCTTCAGCCATCTTTTTTATCCCTGGAGCCTGATTCTCCAGGTGCTCGCGATCATCCACTTCATCCGGCGCCGGCCAAACATCTATTGGCTCTACATCATCATCTTTCTCGGCCCCATCGGCGCTCTCATCTACCTGGTTGTCGAGGCGCTTCCCGACGTTGGACTGGCGCGCGAATCCTTCAAGGTTTTTCCCCGCCGCAAGCGCATTGGCCAGCTTGAAATGGCCATTCGAGACAACCCCTCGGCGGGCAATTACGAAGAGCTCGGCAACCTGTACATGGATGACGGCAAGCTGCAGATGGCCCGATCGGCTTTCGATAAGGCCATCTCCGCGCGCATCGATACGCTCGATACTTTCTACCGCCGCGGAGTCTGCGCCCTTTTGCTGGTCGATGCAGCGGGCGCGTTGCCCGACCTGGAACGAGTGGTGCAAAAAGATCCCGACTACGATTTCCGCCGTGCCGGAGGGTTGCCGGCCCAGGCCTACGCGCAAACGGGTCAAAGGGAAAAGGCAGAGGCGCTCTTCCGCCAGGTAACGGCTCTCTCGACACTTTCGGAAACCTACCTGAACTTCGCGGATTTGCTGGCGGCCGAGGGACGCAACGCGGAGGCCCGCGAGTGGGCGCGCAAAGTTCTGGATAAGGAGCCCACGATGCCCGGCTATCTGCGCCGCCGGGAGCGCCCGTGGTTTCGCCGCGCCCATGCACTGCTGAAACGGCTGCCTGCCTGAGAGACTTTGCGGTGGGCGGACTGGCTTCGTCTCAGCGCCGTGCCAGCGCCATCATGAGCACAAAGATGAGGATCGGCACCAGCGCCAGGCCTGCGTAGAGCAGCATGCGGCGGGCGGCGGGCAGCTTCATCTTGCCCAGAATCGGACGCCGTTCTTCGTCGTCCACGCCCACTTGTTCCTGGTGCTCCAGTTCCAGGGCCATCTCGCTGGCTGTCTGGTAGCGATGGCGCGGCTCTCGCTCCATTGCATGCTTCAGAATCTCGTTCAGCTCGCGTGAGATCTCCGGTCGCCGTTTGCGCGCCGGCTCGGGGTCGTGGAGCACGCGCTCGTTCATCACCGCCAGCGGATTCGGTCCGGTGTAGGGCGGCTCGCCGGTGAGCATCTCGTAAAACATCACGCCCAGCGAGTAGATATCGCTGCGCTGGTCGCCGCGCTGGCCCTTCACCTGCTCGGGCGAGATGTAGTCGGGCGTGCCCAGCGTGGCCGACATGTCCACAAACGTGATGCGGCGCGCGTCTTCCTTCATGGCGATGCCGAAGTCGATCAGCTTGATCCGGTCCTGGGCGTCGACCATGATGTTTTCCGGCTTCAGGTCGCGGTGCACCACGCCGTGCTT
>CAYUJM010000205.1:0-7765 GCA_964445025.1 uncultured Occallatibacter sp.
AACTCGTCCTGCGGGTTGGCCGTCTTGATGAACTGCAGAATCGACTCCCGCGCCCTCACCAGCTTCGACGTCATCGATCCGGAGAGGTCAAAGACAATTCCGATCGAAACCGGCGCATCCTCGCTGGCAAAGCTGATGATCTTCTGCTGGGCGTTGTTCTCGAAGACGCCAAAATCCGTCTGCTCCAGCCCCGTCACCAGACGGTTCATGGGATCGGTTACCGTCACCGGAACCAACACCATGTCCACATTCATCCGGATCCGCGATCCGGGATGGATCTTCAGCGCATCCGGCCCCGTCGCCGCCGGAGCCTCGGCGCCCTTGGGCTCGGCCGTGGTGGGCGTCGCAGCCGTCGGCGGCGGTACGTGGACCTTGTCCAGCGGCGTGTCCTGGGCCGGGAGCCGCGCCTCGCACAGTGCGATTGCCAGCACAGGAGTTAGCCCGCAAACTGCGAACCGGTGCAGCAGCCACCGGCCATCCCTGCCCGCGCTCTTGCAATTCCGCCGGAATGGAAGCATCGTCATGGTTCAATACCAGAAGTTGATGGCGAGTTTAGCACGGTTGGCGCAGGACTGGTGTCACACTCTTGTCACTGCTTCACGCGCTCAAAAACGCCGCTTGAGCCGGCCGCACAGGCAGGCTCGCCGTTGCTTGCTGGGATACAATCGAGCCTGGGCGCGCACCCTGTCTGCCACGGCTGGATGGGACTCTTTTTGCGCAACTTAAGCCTCAAGACAGGGAGCAAGACCTTCCCGATGGCCCGTATTTATCCCTTTCGCGCATGGCGCTACAACCCCTCCGCAGTTCGCCTGGAGGACGTTGTCACCCAGCCCTACGACAAGATTTCGCCCGCCATGCAGCAGGCCTATTACCAGCGGAGCCCCTTCAACCTGGTCCGCATCATTCTCGGCCTTCCTGAATTGTTCGATGCCGAGCGCGGAGAAAGTGTCTATAGCCGCGCAGCCCGCGACTTTCGCGCCTGGCGCGAGCAGCGCGTCCTCGTCCAGGAGAAAGACCCCAGCATCTTCGCCTATTCGCAGCGTTTCACGGTTCCCGGCACGGAGATTGTGAAGGAACGCCGCGGCTTCATCGCGCTTGGGAAACTCCACGAATACGCCGAGCAGGTCGTCTTCCGCCATGAGCAGACCCTCTCCAAGCCTAAGAGCGACCGCCTGAACCTGCTCAAGGCCACCCGCGCCCACTTCGGCCAGATCTTCATGCTCTACTCCGACCCCGCCCGGAGCGTGGAAGATATCCTCTTCGACAATCCCGGCCCCGCCGAAGCCGAAATCACCGACGAATACGGCGTTCTTCACCGTTTGTGGCGCGTCAACGACCCCGCGGCCATCCGCCTGCTCGTCACCGCCATGGACGACAAAAAGCTCATCATCGCCGACGGCCACCACCGCTACGAGACGGCGCTCAATTACTCCAAAGAGCTTGCGCCCGCGCAGCCGCAAAGCGGAACGGAATCCCGCTCCCTGCAGTGGCAGCCGCCTTACCCCGAAGCCGCAGTCATGATGACCTTCGTCAACATGGACTCCGACGGCCTGGTCATTCTGCCCACCCATCGCGTCGTCCACAGCCTGGAGGGCTTTGACCCCGCCGCCTTTACCCGCACCGCCGAGGCCTACTTCACCGTGGAGCCTCTGTCCGGCGAAGACGCATCCGCATACATGGCGTTGCTTGGCCGCCAGCAAGGCACGGCCTTTGTCGCTATCACCCGCGCCGGCGCGTTTCTGCTGCGCTCCAAGCCGGAAGCCGTGGCCGCCGCTCTTGCTGAGATGCCCGAGCGCCAGCGCCTCCTCGACTTGTGCCATCTGCACTCCATCATCCTCAACCTCCTTCTCGGCCTCGATGCCGAAAAGGTTCGCGAGCAGACCAACATCCGCTACCTTCGCGACGCTTCCGAGGCCGTCGAACAAGTCCGCCGCGGCGAGGCTGACATCACTTTTCTCACCAACCCTGTAACCATGGAGCAATTGCGGGAAGTGGCCTTTGCCGGCGACGTCATGCCGCAGAAGTCCACAGACTTTTTCCCCAAGCTCCTCAGCGGCCTGGCCATCTATGCGCTGGATTAAACAAAGGACTCGTTGCAAAAATCGCAGGATGAAGGGGTTCGGGTTCTACCCTAAAGGGTACGGGCTTCAGCCCGTACATTGAAGTCAGCAGATATCAACGGGGCTTTAGCCTCCGAGGAAATGCGGAATCGGGAACAACAAGAACTTGCTCAAAGATTCCCAAACATCGCGAACCGGAACGATCTGCAGCTCCATTGGAGCGCTCGTCTTTCTGGCAACGGCTTCACTGGCTGCCGCGCAAGCACCTCCCGCGCCTCAGCCTGCCCCTCCGCCATCCCAACCACGCTTTGTCGTAGTTCTAGACGCCGCTCACGGCGGCGACGACCTCGGCGGCCACCTCGGCAGCGAGCCGGAAAAGGCCTTCACGCTCGCCCTGAGCGTCCGCCTGCGCTCTCTGCTGGCCGCACGCGGCATGCAGGTGGTCACCACTCGCGAATCCGACGCCACAATCGACCCCAACCGCCGCGCTGAAATCGCCAACCACGCCAACGCCCAGGCCTGCCTCAGCCTCCACGCCACCCAGACTGGCTCCGGGATTCACCTATTCGCGTCCTCACTACCGCCGACGTCGCCCACACGCTTTCCCGCCTGGAAGACCGCGCAAGGCGCCTGGGTCACGCGCAGCTTGGCGCTGGCCGGGATGGTCAATTCAGCCCTCTCGCATGCCGGCTTCTCCGTCACTCTGGGCCGCACTGCGTTGCCCGGCGTCGACAGCATGACCTGCCCGGCCCTCGCCATTGAGATCGCCCCCGATCACGCAATTGGCCCAGGCGCCGACAACGGAACCAGCAACGGAACCGGCGGCCTCGAGGATCCCGCCTACCAGGCTCGCGTGGCCGAAGCGCTGGCCGTCGCGATGCTGGAATGGAAGACGGAGGCCCGTCAGCCATGATCGCCCGCTATCAGACCATCCTCTTCGTCATCCTGCTGGCCGCCTCCGTCGCTATGGGTGTGGTTCTTTGGCAGCTCCGCGAGCGCGCCCACCAGCGCCTTATTCAGGGAGTGGATTCTACCCCCACCCAAGCTCCGCAGGTCGCTCCCTCCGAACAGGCCACGCTCCTTGTCGCCAACGACCAGGACAACTCCCTGCTCTCCCAGGTTCAGACCCTCCCCTTGCCCCAGGACCCCGGCTCCCGCGCCCGCGTCATTCTCGGCAAGCTGCTCGACCTCTATGCCGCGCCTGATGCCACTCACCCCGTCCCCGGCGGCGCCGCCTCTGTTGCCCAGGTCTTTCTCCTGCCCGCTCCCGATCTCAACGCCAGCCCCGCCACGCCAGTCTCCCCAGCCAAGCCTGCCCAGCCCAACGGCCCCGAGCTGGCCGTTGTCAATCTGGCCGGCAGTTTTGCCGCCGGCCACCCCTCCGGCCTTGAGGTCGAAATGCTCACCCTGCAATCCATCTGCGGTACCCTCCACGCCAACCTGCCCCGCGTCACCCAGGTCCGTTTCTTGGTCGAAGGCCAGGTCCGCCCCACTCTGGCCGGCCACGCCGATCTCACCCGCACCTACCTCGCCACAGACGCCGTGCCCACTGAGGGCGTCCATCCATGACCGCTGCTGCGACCGCCCCGGCTACCACCCCACCCACCATCGGCGTCTTTGACTCCGGTTTCGGCGGCCTCACCGTCCTGCGCGCCCTCATCGAACGACTCCCGCGCGCCCGTTTTGCCTTCCTCGGGGACACCGCGCGCCTGCCCTACGGCTCCAAGTCTCGCCGCACAATCGCGCGCTACGCCACGGAAAGCGCGCAATTCCTGGTTCGCGAACAGGGGGCGGAATTCCTCGTGATCGCCTGCAACACCGCCAGCGCACTCGCTCTCGACGCCATTCAGGACGCCGTCCCCGTCCCCGTCCTCGGCGTCATCGAGCCCGGAGCAGCCGCCGCCCGCGCCGCATCGCGCACCGGCGACGTTCTGGTCATCGCCACCGACGCCACCGTGCAAAGCCACGCCTACACCGCCGCCTGCCGCGCCCTGGGCCTCCGCGCTCTGGAAAAAGCCTGCCCGCTGCTCGTCCCTCTCGTTGAAGAAGGTTGGACCGACCACCCTGTCACTGCCCAGGTCATCGACATCTATCTGAACGAGCTTCGCGCCGAAGCCGCCCAGCAGGGATTCGATCCCGATACGCTGGTCCTCGGCTGCACGCACTACCCGCTCTTGCGGAGCCTCTTCGAAAAGGCTGTCCGCCCCGGCGCGAAGGTCATCGACTCGGCCGAATCCGCCGCCCAGGCGGCCGTCCAGCTTTTCAACGGGCGCGCAACAACTCCAGCCGTAGGCGCGCCCTCCGAAACCGAAGTTCGCTGCTTCGCCACTGACTCCGTCGAGAAATTCGAACGTCTCGGCTCCCGCTTCCTCGGCCATCCCGTCGGCCAGGTCCAACTCATTGACCTCGGCGGCTGAATTTTTCCACCGCACTCTTTTTATTCGGAGCCACAAATACAGCTTGTCATCCTGAGCGAAGCGTTCTTCAGCGGAGCCGAGGGATCTGCATTTGCATTTTGCCAGGTGCCCCATCCTCGCGACGTTCTTGTTTTTTTCGCAAGGGTGGGATAGCGCAATCTCGAACCTGCACCATGCGATCGCGTGATATCCCTTTTGCGGCTGATATCCTAGGAACTGCTCGGCCCCGCACCCCTCCGCGCGGGCCATTGGAGGAAGAAAGTACGCATGATCAATCTGTCAGGTAAGACGGCCGTGGTCTTCGGGCTGGCCAACAAGCGATCCATCGCCTGGGGCATCGCCCAGAAACTCCACGAGGCCGGCGCAACCCTGGCCATCTGCTACCAAAACGAGCGCATGAAACTTGAGGCTGAGGGCCTCATCGCCGAATTGCCGGGCGCCTCCGGTTTCCAGTGCGACGTCTCCAACGACGCGGAAATCGACACCCTTTTCGCCCAGCTTAAGGAGAGATACGGCAAACTCGACACCCTCGTGCACGCCGTCGCCTTCGCACCCGCTGCCGATCTCCGCGGCGACTTCCTCAACACCACGCGCGACGGCTTCCGCATCGCCCTCGACGTCAGCGTTTACTCCCTCATCGCCGTCTCCCGCGCCGTTGCCCCGCTGATGACCGAAGGCGGCAGCATCCTCACTCTCAGCTTCTACGCGGCCGAGAAGGTCGTCCCCAACTACAACGTCATGGCCGTGGCCAAGGCCGGACTCGAATCCACCGTCCGCTATCTCGCCTCCTCGCTCGGCCCCAAAAACGTCCGCGTCAACGCCATCTCCGCCGGTCCCATCAAGACCCTCGCCGCCCGCGGCGTCGGCGACCTCAGCGAGATGCTCAAGTCCCACGCTGACCGCGCTCCCCTGCACCGCAACGTCGACCAGCTTGAAGTTGGCGGAGCAGCCCTGTTCCTGGCCAGCGATCTCTCCAGCGCCATCACCGGCGAAGTCATGTACGTCGACTGCGGCTACAACATCATGGGCTTCTAGCAGGCAACAGCGTCGGCGCCTCGGGCTGGCTTCCCCGCTCCTTCTATCTCTTCCAAATGTGCGTCGGGAGGGGTAGTGACTTGCAAACCTTGATGCGATCCACCCAAAACGGGAACACTCCTTCGCAACATTGAGGGGTTCCCGCGCGCGGTCTGCCGCGTCAACGCGCGCTTCGGAGCTGGGACAGGTATCGTCCGGTCAGCGTGTTGCCGTTCTTGGCGAGATCGGCCGGCACGCCTTCGAACTGCACCGTGCCGCCCTCGTGTCCGGCGCCCGGCCCTAGATCGATGACCCAGTCCGCCCGCGCGATCACGTCCAGGTTGTGCTCGATCACAATAACCGTGGAGCCCTCGTCGACCAGGCGATCGAACAGCCCGATCAGGGTGTCCACATCGTTCATGTGCAGGCTCGTCGTGGGCTCGTCGAGCACATAGATATTTCCCTTTTTGCCCAGTTCGGCGGCGAGCTTGAGCCGCTGGCGTTCCCCGCCCGACAGCGTGGAGAGCGGCTGGCCCAGGGTCAGATAGCCGAGGCCTACATCGTCGAGCCCTTCGAGAATCTTGGCGATGGCCGGCTCGGTGAAGAAGGTAACCGCATCTGCAATGCTCATCTCATAGACGTCGCTGATGGTTTTGCCGCGCAGCCGGTGCTCCAGCACTTCCGGCAAAAAGCGCTTGCCCTCGCAGGTCTCGCAGGTGGTGACCATGGGGTCAAGATGGCCAAGGTCCGTATAGATGACGCCCAGGCCATTGCAGTCTGCGCAGGCCCCCTTGGAGTTGGCCGAGAACAGCGCCGCATCCACGGCGTTGGCTTTAGCGAAGGCCTTGCGCACATTGTCGAGAATGCCCGTATAAGTAGCAGTGTTGGACCGCCGCGAGCCGCGCGCCAGATTCTGATCGATAATGACAATTTCCGGATAAGCCGGCGGCAGGCAGCCCACGATGAGCGATGACTTGCCTGAGCCGGCGACGCCTGAAACTGCCGTCAGCACGCCTTTGGGAAGGTTGACCGACACGTCCTTGAGATTGTTGAGCCGGGCATGTTTGATCTTGAGTTCGCCACTTGGTTTGCGCACCTTGTCCTTGAAGGGTTGGTGCTTTTTCATGTGGTTGCCCGTCAGCGTGCCCGAAGTCAGGAGCCCCGCGAAATTGCCCTCGTACACCACTTCGCCGCCCTTGCTGCCTGCCAAGGGTCCCATGTCCACCACATGGTCGGCGATGGCGATCATGTCCGGCTTGTGCTCCACAATCAGCACCGTGTTGCCCTTGTCGCGCAATTGCTGCATCAATCCGGCCATCCGCCCCACATCGTGCGGATGCAGCCCCACCGATGGCTCATCGAATACATAGGTGATGTCGGTCAGCGACGAGCCGAGATGGCGCACCATCTTCACCCGCTGGCTCTCACCGCCGGACAGGGTCGAACTCTCCCGATCGAGGCTCAGATAGCCGAGGCCGATGGTGACCAGGTTTTCCAGGCGCGCCGCCAGTGCCGCCAGCATAGGACCCGCCTGAGGCGCCTTCAGGTTGCGTACCAGCTCGGCGAGGTCGCTCACCTGCATCGCCGACATTTCGGCGATATTCCTGCCTGAAATCCTGCTGGCCAGCGCTTCTGCCTTCAGCCGCGCCCCCTTGCAGGCGGGGCAGATCTTGCGGGTGAAGATGCGATCGTATTCAGCGCGGACATGGGGTTGCAGCGCCTCGGGGTCCTTGTCGCCCATCATCTGCCGGAGCTTGGGCACCACGCCCAGATAGGTGAGGTTGATCTTGTTCACCTTGACCTTGCGCCCATCGTCCAGATCGAACAGGTTGGCGCGCTCTTCTTTGGAGTATTTGCGAATCGGCTTGTCGAGATCGAACATGCCGGAGTGGGCATAGATGTCCCACCACCAGCCCTTCACCTCGAAGACTTTTGGGATCAGCGCGCCCTGGTTGAGCGACTTCGTCTCGTCCACCACCGCGGCCATATCGATGGCCGCCACCTGGCCCACGCCTTCGCATTCCGCGCACATGCCGCGCGGATCGTTGTAGGAGTAATAGCCCGGCGCAGGCAGAAGCGGCTTGGCAAACCGGGAAAACAGCACGCGCAGCATCTGTGCCGTGTCGGTCACCGTCGCCACGGTCGAGCGCATGTCGCCGCCCAGCCGTTGCTGGTCAACAATAATAGCCGCGGAAATATTCTTTAGCTCATCGGCATCGGGATGCCCGTAATGCGGCATGAATTGCTGCACGAAAGCCGGATGGGTCTCGTTGA
>CAYUJM010000206.1:0-7714 GCA_964445025.1 uncultured Occallatibacter sp.
CCTCAGAGTCGGCCAGGAACTGCTCATCGTCCTTGCCGGCGATGGCGGACTTCATGAACGTCATCCAGATGGGCAGCGCCGCCCTGGCGCCGGTTTCCTTCTCTCCCAGAGACTGTCGGCTGTCGTAGCCCACCCACACGCCGCAGGTGACCGAGGGCGAGAAGCCGAGGAACCATGCGTCGGTAAAGTCGCTGGTGGTGCCCGTCTTGCCGCCTACCGGGTGGTTCAGCTTCGCAGCCTCGGCCCCGGTTCCGTGCGCAGTCACGGCCCGCAGCAGCGTCATCATGGTGCGCGCCGTCTCCTGATCGATCACTTCATTCACTGCCGGCGCATCTTCCCACAACGTAATCCCGTCTGCATTCGACACCTTGCGGATCAGCCGCGGTGTGATGCGTATGCCGTCGTTGGGAAACACCGAATACGAGGCTACCTGCTCTTCGAGCGTAATCTCCACCGCGCCCAGCGCCACGGGAAGATAGGCGGGAATGTCCGAGGTGACGCCGAACCGGTGCGCCATATCGATGACCTTGTGAATCCCCACGCGCGCGGCCAGCTTGAGCGCGGGAATGTTCCGCGACTCGGCGAAGGCGTTCATGATCGTCATGGCGCCCTTGTAGTCGTTCTCGTAGTTGTGCGGGGTATAGCCGCCGAAGCTCACCGGGCCGTCGACAATGATGTCCGTGGGCTTCACGCCGTCTTCAATGGCCGTGGTGTAGACGTATGGCTTGAAGCTGGAGCCGGTCTGCCGCTCTGATTGCATTGCCCGGTTGAACTGCGACAGCGCATAATCGCGCCCGCCCACCATGGCCAGCACGTCGCCGGAGGAGTTGTCCATGGCTAGCAGCGAGCCTTCGGCGCCCGAGTCCTGCTCCAGGGTCGCGCGGCGCTCACTGCCCTCCATTGCGTCCGACAGGTGGACGTAAATAATGTCGCCCGGCTTCACCAGTTCGCTCCCCGAGCGTTCCCCGGTCCACTTCCAGTCGTCAGGTAGCAGGGCGATATGTTCGTCGCCCACGCGCGCCTCGATCTCCAACGGAAGATCGCTCGTAACCATGGCATGCACGTAGTCTCCGGGCCTTGACTTCACCGCCCAGTCGGGGTGCTTGTACTCCTCAAGCGACGCTCCCTCGTCCTCCACGTTTTCCAGCTTCCCCTGCCATCCCTTGCGCCGCTCGTAGACAGCCAGCCCGCCCAGAACGGCGCGATTGGCGGTCTGCTGCAGGTCCAGGTCGAGCGTGGTCTGCACCTTCAGCCCGGCCTCGTGCACCTGCTCCGAGCCAAAGCGCTTTTCCAGCTCCTGCCGCACCTCTTCCTGGAACCAGGGAGCAACCGAACCCTCCGGCTGGGCAATGCGCAGCCCCAGGGGCGCGTTGCGCGCCTGTTCCGCCTGCTTGTGGGTGATGACCTTGTCATCTTCCATTTCGGTCAGCACCAGGTTGCGCCGCCGTATCGCCTTCTCCGGATTCAACAGCGGCGAAAACGCCACCGGTCCCTTGGGCAGCCCCGCCAGCAGCGCCGCTTCGGTCAGGTTCAGGTCTTTGGCGTGCTTTGAGAAGTAGAACTGCGATGCGGCCTCGAACCCATACATGCCGCTGCCCAGGTAAATCTGGTTGCCGTAGAGGGTAAAGATCTGCTCCTTGGTGAAGGCGCGTTCGATCTGGATGGCGAGGTACGCTTCCTGGATCTTGCGTGTCGGCGTGCGCTCGGCGGAGAGAAACAGGTTGCGCGCCAGTTGCATGGTCAGCGTGGAAGCCCCCTGCGCGCGTCCATGGCTGCGGAGGTCGTGCCATGCCGCGCCTGCAACGCGAAAGACATTGATGCCCCAGTGCGATTCGAAGCTCTTGTCTTCAATCGAGATCACGGCCTGGCGCAGAATGGGAGCAAAGCTGTCGTAGTCGATGACTTCGCGGCGTTCCAGCGCAAAGGAGCCGAAGATGCGGCCCTTCACGTCGTAGAGCTCCGTGGTAGTGGATGGCCTGTATCTCTCCAGGTCGTTGATCTGGGGCAGATCGACCGAATAGACAAGCGTCAGCCCGGCCAGCGAGCCGGTAATGACAGCCAGCAGCAGCAGCGCGGCCAGCGCGAACTGTCCGGCGAGCTTGCGCTTGCCGGCGGGACGATCCGCTGGTAACTGCGCACGCCGGGGCCGGGCAAGCGGTCGCGGTTCCAGACGCTGTGGGGGATAGACTGCCAAGCGATTCCAGGTCCTCACCCGCATCTCAGCGCTGTGCGCGCCACAAGATGCTTCAGCCTAAGGCTAGCATCGCTCTGCCTTGAGAGGGTGTGCAGAAAGGCATGCGCGCACCACAGGATGCAAGGGTGGGAACGGGTAAGTTCGATTCGGAGCGGAGATGGTATTCCGTCAAGGCAAGGGCCGGGCGAGGCATCGGATACCTCGCCCAGCCGTTTGATCACTTCTTCAGCGTGTAGATGACTTTTATCGTTGTCTCCACGTCGATCGGATCGCCGTTCAACAGAAACGGCTTGTACTTCCATTGCTTTACCGCGTCCAGCGCTGACTGCTGCAGCTCCGTCGGGCCGCTCAACACTTTGAGATTTTCCACGCTCCCATCCTTGCCGATGATCGCGTCCAGAGCCACCGTGCCGGTGATCTTGGCCGTCTTCGCGTCCACCGGATACACCGGCGGTACTTTGGTCACGACGTTCAAATAAGTGTCCTTGACAGCGATTTTCTTCGGGGTTTGCGTGGGCGGCGCAGGGTTCTGCGTGGAGGGCTCGGTCACCTCCATCCGCAGCGCCAGTGCCGACGTGCAGGTGGCGATTGCAAGCAGGGCGCAGGCGACCGCGATCGCCACGCGCTGGGCGCCCCGCGTCTCGAGACTTTTCCGGGTCAGGTACATAACTCTCCTCTCAAAAATGTTGGCATCGAGAATTCCGATGGCGTGAAGGATCCTGGGCGCCCTTCGATCCGAAAGCATCCGCGCCAGCCGCAGCAGCGATCTTGCATAACCCTCGCGTCCTCCCACCGCCTCGGCGGCCATCGCGTCGCACACCAGCTCGCGTGTCTCGGCCAGCCGCTGCCGTGTCAGCCAAAGCAGCGGATGGTAGACAGCCGGCAGAGCCAGGAACCCGTAGAGCAAGTTCTTGACGAAGTCCTGCCTTTGCATGTGAGCAATCTCGTGGGCCAGCAGGGCGTCGAACTCTTCGGCGCTCAACTTGTCGAGGAATCCAGGCGGCAGCAGAAGCGTCTGGTTGCGCACTCCG
The DNA here is from genome assembly GCA_964445025.1 of uncultured Occallatibacter sp. GTDB lineage: Bacteria > Acidobacteriota > Terriglobia > Terriglobales > Acidobacteriaceae > Telmatobacter. The sequence goes on from CAYUJM010000206.1 coordinate 3,226, forward strand.
ACCGTGGCCGGCCCGGAGATGGTGGATGAGGTGGCAAATTGCACCGCGCCATTCCCGAAGCCGAAAGCCGCAATCTTTCCGGTCATCTCCGGGTCAAGCACCAGCCGCGTCGCTCGCCTACGCAAAGTCTCCGTGGTCCAGATGCCCCAGCCCAGGCGTGCGGCAAAGTAGAGCAGCGCGCACACGTAAGCCATGGCAACCGCCGCAAGCGCCAATGCCGTTTGCCAGGGCAGCGCCACCGGGGCCGCTGCGCCGCTGTCGAGGAGCACATGCACGTGCCCGTCTACCGCCTCACCATGGCTCAACCACAGCACCAGTCCCCATGCCTGCCGTCCCAGCTCATTCAGCTTGAAGTGGCAGAGCGGCAGAACAACCTCCAGCAAAAGCGCGCCCACCCACACGCGGTGCTCTGTCTGTGGTCCAATGCGCCGTGCCAGACGCGCCGCAATCAGCGCCGCGCACAACACCAGGGGAACCTGCCAGAGCGAGTTCAGCAGATAGGCAAGGACATGCGATTCAAGCGTGGTTGCGAAGCCGATCATGCGCCGCCTCTTTCCTCTTCCAGGCGCTTTGTCAGCTCGGCGATCCGCTTCGCATCGATCTGGCGGCTCTTGATCAGGCTCATCACCAGCTCCTCGCTCGAACCGCCGAACATGCGGTCCACCAGGTCGCGCACCGCATGGCTCGATGCCCTGGTCTCCGTCACTGTCGCGCTGTACTCGTAGGCCCGCCCGCGCAGCTTTCGCTTCAGCTTGCCCTTCCTGCGCAGGATGTTCAGCATGGTCTGCACCGTGGTGTACGCAAGCTGCTGCTCCAGGCCCGCCTGCACCGCGCTCACATTGCTGGCCCCCTGCCGCCAGATCACCTGCATGATCTGCAGCTCAAGCTTGGTCAGCGTGTCCTTTTCCCGCTCTCCCATGCGTCATTCTCCTAATGTTTTAGGAGATTATGCCGGAATGCGGAGACCTGTCAACTAAATCTTTAGGAGTTTAGAGGGTGGAAGAGAAAAACCCGGCTCAAGAGCCAGGCCTTCGTTTCGGGGTTGAGTCTATCGAACTGGGAAACCGCGACAATCAGGAGGTTTTGGCCTTCAAAAGGTCGAGTGCCTTGGTGAGCGGCTCGTCGCCTTTGGCGGGCGCAGCTTCCTCGTCCTCGTCGGGGGTCGCGCTTTCCACTGCAACGTTGGGCGTGACCGCCTCATCCTCGATCTTCTTGCCGTTCGGGCTCTGGAACTTGGCCACGGTCAGCAGCAGGGCGGCGCCGTCGGGCAGTTCGATCGTCTTCTGCACCGCGCCCTCGCCGAAAGTTCGTTCGCCCACCAAGTCCCCGCGTTTCGCATCCAGAATGGCGGCGGCCGCAATCTCCGCAGCGCCATAGGTGCCGCGATTGACCAGCACGGCTATGGGAGCCTCGGTCAGGAACTTGGCCGGATCGGCGGTGAAGGTCTGGGTGGGGAACTTCTGCCCCTGGAGCGTAGCGATGGTCCCTTGCTTGATAAAGAAGTTTGCCAGCCGCACTCCCTGCTGGTTATCGTCGCCATAGGAATCGCGCAGATCGAGCAGCACCTTGCGGTTCCTGCCTGCAGTCTTGATCTTGGCGGCGATCTCGTCCACGCGGGCCTCATTGAGTAAACCCGGCTTGAGGTAGAGGATGGTCGAGTTCTCGTACTGCTGCTCGGCCATCGGAGCCGGAGCGGAGATGGTGCGGGTCAGGGTCAGCTTGTCCGGGTCGGGCTTGCGCGGGCGCACCACTGAGACCGCAACCTGGGTTCCCGGCTTGCCGTCCAGCATCAGCCGGATCACGGCCAGCGAGAGCTCCCGGGTGGATTGCTCGCCAATGGACTCAATCACATCCCCGTCGGCAATGTGCTCATGGTCCGCCGGTGAGCCGGGCGTAACGCTAACCACCGTCGCGTAGCCGTAGCGCTTGGAGACGTTGATGCCGATCTGGGCTACGCCCGTGGTCGGGCGGTCCTTGTAGATCTTGTATTCGGTCGGGCTCAGGTAGCTGGAATCGGAGTCCAGCGATTCAAGCAGTCCGTGCAGCGCGCCCGCGGTCACGTCGTTGACGTTGGGCTCGGTCACGTAGTCGGTCTGGATCTTCTTGAGCACCTCGGCGTAGACACGCATCTGGCGGTAGGCGCCATCCTGGTCGCCGCCGGCATGCACGCCGAACAGGCCAAACTCTCCCAGGCCAAAGCCCAGGCCGAGAGCTGCAAAGATCGCCACGGAAAGAACGAACACAAAACGCTTGAACAATCGGGACACGCACACCACCGGGACAGCCCTTGAGGGGAACGGGCCGCTCACCCTATCTTAGACGCAATCATAACGCCAGGGGTGCGCCGGCAGGCATTTTTGCGCTTGCGGCTGGGCAAAAGGGTAATCGGAGAGGAAAATCCTGGCTTTTGGCGGGAGTTTGGGGTTCTGGTGGCGGAGGACGGGATCGAACCGTCGACCTACGGGTTATGAATCCGTCGCTCTAACCATCTGAGCTACTCCGCCGGGGGCGCATGCAAGGCGATTTCAGCGCAGAAATCCCTCTTCAGATGATACGGGCGTGTGGATTGCAGGTCAAACCGCCGCGCTACCACTTTCCGGGCGAAAACGGCGCCCCGGACGTCCCGCCGGCGCGCAGGTGAGCCGCCCTTGCCCGCTGCTGTAGACTCGGCTGCATGAGCACGTTACGGATTGCCGCGGTCATCCCGGCACGGCTCGCCTCCACGCGCCTGAGCCGCAAGGTTCTGCGACCCATCGCCGGCCGGCCCATGGTGGAGTGGGTGTGGCGCGCCGCAAGCGCGAGCGGGCGGATGGACCCGGTCCTGGTTGCCACCGACGCAGAGGAAGTTGCCGCAGTCTGCCAGGAGCGAGGGATTCCCGTCGTGATCACCTCGCCGGAGTGCGCCAGCGGCTCGGATCGGGTGAGAGAAGTGGCGCGCCAGATCGACGCCGACATTTACGTCAACATCCAGGGCGACGAACCCACGCTGACGCCGGATTTCTTTCCGCCATTGCTGGAGCTGTTCGACCGGCCCGAGGTCGAGGTGGCTACTCTCGCCGTCCCCTGCCCCCCGTGCGAGATCGACAATCCCAACGCCGTCAAGGTGGTTATCGCGCTCGATGGCCACGCCCTTTATTTCTCCCGCGCAACCATCCCCTTCGATCGCGATGGAGCCGGCGCAGTAAGCTATCGCAAGCATCTGGGTATCTATGCCTACCGCAAGGCCGCGCTGGAACGGTTTGCCGCGATGCCGCCCTCTTGGATCGAGCAGGTGGAACGCCTGGAGCAGTTGCGCCTGCTCGACAACGGCATCGACATCTACGTAGCTGCCGCGCCGCGCGACACCATCGGTGTGGATACGGAAGAGGACCTGGAGCGGGCAGAGGCGATGCTCCAGGGAATTGCGGACTGAAAAAGATTCCGAATTACGCGCAAGAACCGGATAGCATGTCGGCCCATTGTTGAGCGACGATGGTTTCCATGAAGAGCAATCTCCAAATCGCAAATCGGCCCGCCGCGGCACAATCAGCGTCGATCGATCCTGAAACCGCCTGGCAGCAACTCCTCGCCCGCGACCCGGCCGCTCAATTTTTCTACGCCGTAACGACGACAGGAGTTTTCTGCCGGCCAAGCTGCTCCAGCCGGCGGCCGCTCCGCTCGAGCGTCCGTTTCTTCACCACAGCCGGAGCCGCAACGGCCGCCGGCTTTCGCCCCTGCAAGCGCTGCAAACCCAGCACCGCTGCGTGGGGCAGCCCTTTGGAAGGCATTCGTGCCTACATTGAAGCGCACCTCGACCGGCCAGTGCCCCTTGCAGAACTGGGCCGAGTAGCCAAGCTGAGTCCTTTCACAGTTCAGCGGCTGTTCAAGAAGGAATTGGGCGTCAGCCCGCTGCAATATCAGCGCGCGCTGCGCGCTGGCCGGCTGCGAGGCCAGCTCAAACAGGGAGGCACCGTGACCAATGCAATCTACGAAGCAGGCTTTGGCTCGTCCAGCCGCGCCTATGAGGGCTCGGCGCTGGGCATGACGCCGGCGCGCTTCGCCAAGGGCGGCAAAGGCGAGCAGATTCGCTGGTGCTCGGCGCCTTCGCCCTTTGGATGGGTCGTTGTGGGAGCAACCAGTCGCGGCCTGTGCTGGCTGGCGCTCGGCTCCACGCCGGCGGAAGCCGAAGCCAGCTTGCGCGAAGAGTTTCCATTGGCGGCGCTGAGCCGCGATCCATCGCTCCAGCGACTTGTGGACGCGGCCCTGGCGAGCGTGCGTGACGGCTCCGATCTTTTTCAAAGCCGGGAGGGTACGGAGTCGCTGGACCTGCGCGGCACGGTTTTCCAACTGCGCGTGTGGCAGGCCTTGCGGCAGATTCCTCGCGGAGAAACACGCACCTACAGCCAGTTGGCGCGCGAAATGGGCGAGCCCAAATCCACGCGCGCCGTGGCCCGTGCCTGCGCCACCAACCGCGTGGCCGTGGTGGTGCCATGCCATCGCGTGGTGGGCG
>CAYUJM010000207.1:0-7681 GCA_964445025.1 uncultured Occallatibacter sp.
TTCTTACTGCCAGCCACGATCGCATGGCTCAGCTTTTTGGCCGGTTATCTCCCTGTTGGCACCAATTAAGGTGTGGATCGGTAAACAGCCGACTAGTCAGGACTAATCTGCCGTCGACGAGCGACTCGGCGATTCTGCGTCAATTGACTATGCCCGCAGTTCCCTATGCTGCTGGCACCGCGCCGATTTGCTGCAGCAACCCAAGCATATCTGGCTGGCCATGTTCTTCTACGAATTGACCACCGGACAGACGGTAGATATTCATGGCCTGCACCGCGATCATTTTTCCCGTTGGGGGAACCCCAAAGAATGTACCCCGATGAGTGCCCCGCATTGTGAACCTTGCGGCTACCTTGTCGCCTTCAGCAACCATCTCTTCCAGCGTCCATTGAATATCGGGGAAGCCTTCGCGCATCATCCCGATGATAGCCAGGTAGCCTGCCGGACCGCGCATCGGCTCGGGACGCCCCGGTACATAAAATATCGCATCGGGCGAAATGATCTCCTGAGCAAGCATCTCGCTGGCAGTGTTGATGAACTCCAAGAAGCGGTGCATAACGATCTTGTTGGTTTCTGCAGTCATAGTAGTATCTCCTCCATTCTCTCTCTTCTCTGAGAGAACGGTGCCTCCTGAGGGCAGTGATGTCTGCTGCCCCTACTGCTCCACGACCTTCATTTGTTGTTCGTTCATCCGACCGCCATGAATCTTGAACTCGGATAGAGCACGGTCAATCTCTTTCAGGTCTTCCGCGGTTAGTACAAGGTTGGCCGCTTCGATGTTCTCCTCAAGATGCTTGATCTTGCCCGTCCCGGGGATCGGGACGACGAACGGCTTTTGGGCCAGCAACCATGCGAGCGATAGCTGCGCCGTCGTTGCGCCTTTCCTTTTCGCAAGCTCGGTGATGCGATCGACAAACGGCTTGTTCGCCGCAATGCTCTCCGGCTGAAAGCGGTCAAATCCAGAACGCAGATCCGATTTCGGATCAAATTTGGTCTGTGCATCGAGGTTCTGCGTCAGATAGCCCATACCCATCGGGCCCCAGGGGACGAAACCGATACCCAACTCCTCGCAAGTGCCGAGCAGTCCGTTCTTCTCCGGGTCCCTATTCATAAGCGAATACTCTGTCTGAAGTGCGGCCACGGGCTGAACTGCGTGTGCTTTGCGGATGGTGATCGGGCTCGCTTCCGAGAGGCCGAAATGCAACACCTTGCCTTCACCGATAAGCTCTTTCACCGCACCCGCAACGTCCTCGATTGGCACATTCGGATCAACGCGATGTTGATACAAGAGGTCAATGTGATCCGTCCGGAGACGTTTAAGACATCCGTCCACCATCCACTTGATGTGATCGGGTCGACTGTCTAGACCGCCCTTTTCGGTGAGATCGAAGCCGAACTTCGTGGCGATCTTCACTTCGTTACGGATTGGTTCGAGTGCGCCGCCCACGATGGTCTCGCTCGTATACGGGCCGTACACTTCTGCGGTGTCGAAGAATGTGACACCCTTGTTGTGGGCCTCGCGAATGACCCTGATGGCGTCTTCAATCGGGGCGGCAACGCCGTAGTTGGTGGCCAGGTTCATGCAGCCAAATCCGAGTTCCGATACTTCCAGAGTTCCAAGCTTGCGTGTCTTCATTTCCAAATCCCTCGAGTTCAACACTAGGCCGGGAGGCTCGCATAGCGGTAGCCTGATCGACTGGAATCATTGCCTATTTGGCCGAGGCAAGTTAAAAATCTCTGCCTCCGCCTCGGATATGTCTTATTGTTGAAGATGTAGAGGAGATGGAATGAAGGCCAAGAAATCAGAGCATAGCAACAGTCCCCAAATCGCGCAAGTGCTCTACGAGCTGGCTGATGCAATTAGCAAAGCGGTGGGGAAAGAATCAGAAGTGTCAACTGCAGTCCCCGGCCTCACGCTCTACCGAAACACTGTTCCGACCGCACCCAATCCCTGCTCCTATGTGCCGAGTTTGCTTGTCATTCCGCAGGGAAAGAAGCGTATCGATCTGGGCAAGCACAGTTATATCTTCGGCGAATCAACCTTCCTCCTCACATCAATTGAACTCCCGATCATCAGCCGGGTGTGCGCTGCCAGTGCCGAGAAGCCCTACCTGGCGTTCTTCCTCCAACTAGACATGGGGATGGTCCGCGACGTTCTTCATTCCGAAGAAGTGCACATTCCTCCACCGCCGGTTGGAACCCGCGGCATGGTTCTTGGTGAAGCAACGATAGAACTTCTCGCGCCATGTTCACGGATGGTGCAGACTCTCCACACTCCACAGGACGTTCCGTTCTTTGGCAAGTCGCTCCACCGAGAAATCATCTATCGCCTTCTTCAGGGGCCACAGGGAGATCGTCTGCGTTCAGTCGCAACGCTTGCAGACCAAAGCTATCGGACAGCGAAGGCCGTTACTTGGCTGCGCGATAACTTCAAGAGGACGCTGAATGTGGATGAACTCGCATCGATGACTGGTATGAGCAGATCTACGCTGAATCATCACTTCCGTGGTCTCACAGCTATGAGCCCCCTTCAGTTTCAAAAGCAGCTTCGGCTCCATGCGGCTCGGCAGAAGATGCTTACGGACGAGCTAGATGCTGCGAGCGCAGCGTTCGAGGTTGGATACGAAAGCCCAAGCCAATTCAATCGTGAGTACAAGCGATTCTTCGGACAACCACCGATGCGCGATATACAAGCATTGCGAGCCACCTTGTGATTGCGGAATCTTCGTGGCGTTATTCCGAGCGACTCCGCTCCGCCTCGATTCGTCGGTAGGTAAGAGTGCTGCGATCCGCGAAGAAATCTCGGCTGATGACTTCAGGCCAATGTACTCATCCAGCGTGGTTTACGTGCAAAATGGAGGATCGGGAATGATAAACGCCGTTTGCGGAAGTGGTGCATCTGGATTCATGCGTAATCGCCAAACCACTCTTCCTTCCCAGTGCAGACGGGAAAAAGACTTAAACCCCTGTGCTCCGTAGCCTAACCTGACATTTCTTTTCTCCCCGAAGGTTCCGGGCAACCCCATTGCGCTATCTTCAATCCATGCCTACACCTTTTCTCAAACTCATTCAGCAGGGAGCGACGGCGGAGGTGGCCGATGCCGTTCAGGCAGACTCTGCGCTGACCGCCTGGCGCGATCCACAGGGGGTTTCGGCGTTGATGTGGTCCGTCTACTGCGGCCAGGCGCTAGTGCGCGACTTTTTGCTGGCGCGCCTGGCGGCGGAGGGCATCGGCCTGGACATCTTTGAAGCCGCGGCTACGGGCGACGTGGCGAGGCTGCGCGATCTGCTCGAAGCGGAGCCGGGGCTTGCGCGATCCTTCTCCGGCGACGGCTGGACGGCGCTCCATCTTGCTGCGGCCTTCGGGTCGGCAGCGGCTGTCTCGGCGCTCCTGGCCGCGGGTGCGGCCGTGAACGGTGTGAGCCGCAATCCGCAGCAGAACCAGCCGCTCCATGCAGCGCTGGCGCTGGGCAAGAATGCGGAGATTGTCGAGTTGCTGCTGGAGGATGGCGCTCCGGTCAACACGGCGCAGGCGGGCGGGTTCACGCCGATCTTCTCGGCCGCGACGGCAGACAGAAAGGACCTGGCGGAGATGCTGCTTGCGTACGGTGCCGACCCTCATGCGAAGAGCGACGCGGGCAAGACGGCGGCCGATTTTGCGCGCGAGCGGGGCCATGCGGAGCTGGCAGCCTGGCTGGAATCGCAGCCCACAGCTTAGAAAGCTGTCCAATAGATTCACTTCAGATGAAGGGTACGGGCTTCAGAGGCTGGGGAAAAACTCGCGATTTTGGGGAAGACGGGCAGAAGACATTGTTCCGGGGCTGAAGCCCGCGTTGATTCTGCGCGCCTTGTGCGGAGGTTGAAACCCCCGCCTCCCTCCGTTTCGACTTTTTCCACAAGCTGTGAAGCCCGTACCCTTCAACCCGCACAATTTTCTGGACAGATTCCTTAGAAGCCACAAAGGCGGCGGCGCCCTGGTCCATCTTCAAGACAGAGGAGCCAAGCTTCTGGAGCGTGCTGCCTTGTCGTACGTCGGAGGGGCGGACGATGGCGCATGTCAGCCGCTGCGCAACTCCTGTGAGACATACCCCGAGTGCATGCAAGACATCAGGTTCGTTTCCGTCTCACCTTCGTAAGGCGCATGGGTTACAGGCGTCAAACGCCGTAAGACAAAGCCGAATTCTCCCCAAAATCCGTCCTGCCCCGCGTAAGACCGTCTTACGACAGATCCAAATGCACCTTACCACAGGTGCTGCACGCCGTAAGACAGTGCCGAAAAACCTGCATTTCGCGTAAGAGATCGGCCCCACATTTGTCTTACAAGCCTTTCGGCGCGCCCTACGGATTTGCGAGCATGTCTTACAGGCTTGATTGGATTCCGTTCCAGTGGATGAGAGTTTGCTCAGGCCGATTGGTTTTTTCTGAGGCAGGTTAGCGCTTGCTCAGAGTGGGAACGCAACCGCTCAGAGACGGGTACGGTCCAATTGGATTTCTCTAACTTGGATCTTTCTTAACTGGCCGGCGAAGGCTCCCACAACTCCACCCGGTTGCCTTCGAGATCCCATATCCAGGCGAAGCGCCCGTATTCGAAGTCCTCGCGTTTGGGATCGATGCGCACCTCGGCGGCGGCCAACTGAGCCAGCAATTCGTCCAGATTGTCCACGCGGAAGTTGACCATGGTCTGTTGCGAGCCCTCGCCGAAGTAGTTGGTGTCGAGGGGAAAGTGGGCGAAGACGGTCATCCCCGCCGACTCCGGCCCGTCAAAAATGAGCGCTCCGCCGTCCTGCGGCTGAATGCCGAGATGCGCGGTGTACCAGGCCGAGAGAGCCTTTGGATCGCGAGCCTTCAAAAAGATGCCGCCTACGCCGACCGCCTTAGCCATTTCTAATCCTCCCAATCCTTAATCTTCCCGCTCGAGGATTTCCTCCAGCTTGGGTTTGTGTTTTTCGTCGCGCCCGGTGCGTGGCTCAGTATCTACCACGCGGGCGGGCTTGGGTTGGCCCACGCGCTCCCGGGCATTGGCCTTGACGGCCTTGGTGGCCGAAAACTTTCCTGGCTTGCGTTTCGTCACCGCCCACCTGCCGCGTCCCGCTAAGGGGTTGCGTTCCTTTGCCGTAAGGTCGAGTATGGAATAGATTCTGCTTGAGGGGAAGCACCAAAGACCATGGAAGAGCGGGAATTTTTTAACGAGACCACGGAACAGCGCAGCCACACCCTGACCTGCCCCAAGTGCGGCCAGGCGGCTGAGTACAAAGTCACATGGGTGGTGCGCCGCAAACGGGCGCAACTACCCCGCAATGCCGATGAGCGCGACCGCGCCCGCTTCGCCAAGGCGCAGTCGTACATGGTGCGCCGCGACGACAAGCTCGCCTGCGCCAACATCCGCTGCCGCAAGCCCTTTGAAATCACGACGCTGCAGTCGCTGGCGTTTCTGTCGGAATGACTGGGCGCTCCCGGCTGCGGCCGCCAGCTCGGGAGGGAGGCCGTAGTCCTGAGCAGGTTTCCGCTGCGCTGCGCGCTGCAACTCCGTTTTTCAGTAGTTTGAAGGCCGCCCAAGCCGGCGTTTTGTTCCTCGAATTGATTCGTCCCTTCCCTTTTCCGCACACCCTCGGAGGCCGGCGTGCACAACGTCGTTCGAGGAGGAATCATGTGCCACCCCGCCCTCATTCCGGTTCGACCCCATGCTGCTCTGCTTGCTCTTGCGGCTCTTCTGTTGGCGTCACCCGCAGTGTGCCAGCAGGCGCCGATCCAGTTGCCTCAGCCGCAGATTACCGCCGGCATGCCGCTGATGCAGGCTTTGGCCCATCGCCAGACCACACGCGCCTTCCTGGACAAGCCGCTGGGGCTGCAAACGCTCTCCAATCTTTTGTGGGCGGCCTTCGGCGTCAACCGTCCGCGCTCGGCGAAGCAGGGCCTGGGCCGGACGGCGCCCTCGGCCATGAACAGCCAGGACATCGAGATCTACGTGGTCCTAACGGGCGGCGTCTACTTGTATGAGGCTGAACCCAATCGGCTCCTCCCGGTCGTGGCGGGCGATCTGCGCGCCAAAGTGGGAGCGCCTCCCGCGGGACAGGCGGGCGTCAGCCTGGTGTACGTGGCACCGGCAAAGGATGATTGGGCGCAGGTGGATGTCGGCTTCATCGGCCAGAATGTCTACCTGTTTGCAGCTTCTGAGGGGCTGAACGCCTGGTTCTATGCACTTCACGGGCAGCAGGATGCTGCGTCGATCGCAACCGCCCTGAAAATCCCGGCGGAAAAGCGGCCGATTTACGCCCAGTCGGTTGGATATCCGCCCAAATGACTTCCAGGCATGTGCCGGCCGGTTCGAGGAGCGGCCCTCGGCATCCCACTGGCGCGGCCACTGCAACCTGTGATTGAATCGAAGATGTGAACGGCGGGGCCCGGAGGCCAGCAAGATTCTGGTGCGGTCCGCCCAACGTACAGGAGAGACAAGATGGCGAATTCCCTGCTTCCCCCCGAAGAGCGCAATCTGACCCCCGACCAGGTGGAGGCGCTGGACAAACGGCGCGACCTGGGCCACACCTTGCTGGTGATTGCAGGGCAGTTTGCTGTGATTGCCACCATTCTGCTCCTTTGGGTTGGACAGGACCTGACTTACTCGCCGGGGTGGGCGCATCCGATCGCGTATTACTTCGCCGTCGCGCTGGGCATCATCGCGGTTTGCGGCATAACCGGCCTGGTCCTGCGCAAGGGAACGCCGCGGCTCGACTAAGGCATCCCGAGGTCCTGTCCCGGCCTTGCGGTGGGACATGCGTGCCGGCTCGCAGAACCGCGGGGGACGATTCAGCATCTAAAGATCAAATGGCCGCTGTTTCCCCAACTCTGTACCCCTCGGCGACGCAGGCTCCGCGCCTGACGGATAGCCATGGCCGGATAATTCACGATCTTCGCGTGTCCATCACAGACCGCTGCAACTACAAGTGCGTCTACTGCCGGACCGGCGAGGCCGGCGCTCTTTATCCCGAACTGGCGGTGCAAGAGTACCTGCGACTGATCGGGCTCTTCGTCAGCCTGGGCATCACCAAGGTGCGGCTCACAGGCGGCGAGCCGCTGCTGCGACGCAGCCTGGTGGAACTGGTGCGGGAACTGGCGCAGATGCGAACTCTGGCGGGCGACCCACTGGACCTGGCGCTCACCACCAATGGCCACCTGCTCGACACTCTCGCAGGCCCGCTGAAGGCTGCGGGACTGGACCGGGTAACCGTCAGCATGGACGCCGTGGACGCGCCCACCTTCGAGCGCATCACGCGCGTGCCGGGGAGTTTTCAGCAGGTTCTCCGCGGCATTCGCGCCGCGCGCGCCGCCGGGCTGACCCCGCTCAAGATCAACTGCGTGCTGTTGCGCGGCTTCAACGACGACCAGATTGAAGGCTTTGCACATTTTGCCCGCAAAGAAGACGTGGTGGTGCGCTTCATCGAGTTCATGCCGCTTGAAGAGGGCCGCCTATGGACGCCGGAGATAGTCGTGCCGCTGAGGGAGATTGTGGAGCGCATCAGCCGCGTTCTCCCGCTGGTGGAGTTGCCTCCGCGCGAGGCGAGCGAAACGGCGCGCCGTTACGGTTTTGCGGACGGCGCCGGTGAGATCGGCATCATTGCTCCGGTTACACAGGCCTTCTGCGGGGCGTGCAGCCGGGTGCGTCTCACCTCCGACGGCAAGATCC
>CAYUJM010000208.1:0-7506 GCA_964445025.1 uncultured Occallatibacter sp.
ACGAGCAGCACCGCTTCGGCGTGCTGCAGCGCTTCAAGCTGATGAAGAAGCCCAACCAGGCCGAGCCGGATGTGCTGGTGATGACCGCGACGCCGATTCCGCGCACGCTCGCGCTCTCGCTCTACGGCGACCTGGACGTAAGCGTGCTGGACGAGCTGCCGCCGGGAAGAACGCCGATTGTCACGCGGCGCGCTCCCGGTGAGCGCGCGGAAGAGGTTTGGGATTTTGTGCGCAAGCAAGTGAAGCAGGGGCGGCAGGCGTACATTGTGTACCCGGTGATTGAAGGGAGCAAAGACGACCAGCCGGAGCTAGATTTTTCGCACGACGAGGCCGAGGTTGCGGCGAAAGAGGATTTCGCGGGGACATCCCAGGTCTCAAAGGCGAGATCTGGGGCGCCCAGATCGGGCCGCAAGGGCAAAACAGCGGAGCTGTTTGCCGACAGCGTCCTGGAAGCGAGTCCCACCGCGAAATCCGGTCTGAAGTCGGCCGTGGAAATGCATGAAAAGCTACGCGCAGGCCCGCTCGCCGGTTTGCGCCTGGGACTGCTGCACGGCCGCCTGGATGCCGACGAGAAGGAGATCATCATGCGCCGTTTCCAGCGCGGCGAGATCGATGTGCTGGTTGCCACCACGGTCATCGAGGTCGGAGTCGACGTACCCAACGCCACAGTCATGGTGGTCGAGCACGCGGAACGGTTCGGCCTGGCGCAATTACACCAGTTGCGCGGCCGCGTGGGGCGCGGAGCAGCCAAGAGTTATTGCATTCTGATGACCGGGCCGCGCGTCTCCGAATTGGGCGAAGAGCGCCTGAACGCCATGGTCCGCACACAGGACGGCTTTGAACTGGCGGAATTGGACCTGACCATGCGCGGACCCGGCGAGTTTTTTGGTACCCGGCAGGCGGGGCTGCCCGACTTCCGCGTGGCCAACCTGGTCCGCGACCGCCAGTTGCTGGAACTGGCCAAGCAGGAAGCTGCTCGTTTTGCCAATCCGCCGGCGGTCGGCGAAGGCGCGCCTGAGGGAACGGAGGCCGAGCGAGCTCGCGTTTGGGCGCGGCTCAAAGAGGCGTGGCAACGCCGCTATGGGTTGGTGGAGGCAGGTTGATCGACTAGCTGAGCGGGTCAGGCCGATTGGGGTGCCGCGGAGCCATGCAGGCTTTCGATTGGAAATGTCTGAATCTCGAGGTCGATGCTGGCGATCTCGGCGCCGCAGTCGGACTGATGGCTCCGCGTGCATTGGCAAAGCTCGGTGAAGCGAATATGACCGTTCTGGCTCAATTCCAGGCCCGCCGCGATCAGGAGGCTGTAGATATCCACGCAGGCCTGGCGCTCGAACTCGAACAACATACTCACCGTGCCTGAATCGTTTGCGCCCCGGCTCAGAACCCAGCCGCCACTGGCGAGGATTGCGCCGGTCAGGGTCTGCACGAGCCGAGTCGGCTCTTCGATGGAAACGGCCTTCATTTCCATGGCCCACGGAATGCTTATCTCTCGCCCAGCACCATGTCCCGGCATCGCCAGCCTCACACCGGTCTTATCGGAAGCAGTCCGCGCGGCATAACAAATGTCCCGGAGTCGAACGGCATTTGACCGCTGATGGAACAGCCCTGCCCGACAGAGGCAATTTGTTCCTTTCGCTGGTAATTGGAGGTCCAAAATGCTAGACGTGGAAGTGCGGCAGGGACGGGCCCAGGCGCAGAAAACGCAAAATGATTTAGCTTGATAGACAGAATGATCGTCGGTTCAGGAATCGATTTGGCAGAGGTTGGGCGCATCCGGCAGTCGATCGAGCGCTATGGCAGCCGCTTTCTCGACCGCATCTTCACCGCCGCGGAGCAGGCCTACTGCCTGCGCAAGCACAATTCCGCGGAGAGCTTTGCCGCGCGCTTCGCCGCCAAGGAGGCGGGCGCCAAGGCCCTGGGCACGGGCATCAGCCAAGGCGTCAGTTGGCGGGAGATTGAGGTCGTCCGAGAGCGAGGCGGCAGGCCCGCTTTACAGTTTCATGGTCGCGCGGCGCAGGTTGCCGCCCGCATGGGAGTGGCGCATGCGGCTCTTTCTCTCACCCACACTGCCGAGTTGGCCATGGCCAGCGTCGTACTCGAGGACGGGTCTTAGAGCCGGGCCGTCTGCTATCCTCAAGGCGACGACCTGCTAATTTCAGCCAGGGGAATGCCGTGCCAAGCCGCAAAGAGATCAAATGGGCGCAATTGAGGGTTGGAGCGCTGGTGCTTGTTGCCGTGGCCGTTCTGGTCGGCCTCATCCTGCTCATGTCCGGCTCAACCGGCGGGCTATTTGCGCGCAAGCTCGTGCTCCGCTCCTACTTTGAGAATGCTGCCGGGGTGAAGGACGGAGCGGAGGTTACCCTCGAGGGCGTCACCATCGGCAACGTAACCCATGTCCGCGTAATTCCGGAACGTAATCCAACACCAGTTGAAGTAACGATGCAGGTGGGCTACGAGTTCAGGAGCAAACTGCACACCGATTCGACCGCCTCGATCGACCAGGCCGGCGTGCTGGGCGACAGCTACGTGGATATCAGCTCGAAGCACGCCAGCGGCCCGCTCCCGGACAACAACGCCGAACTGAAGCCCACCGGCTCACCCAGCATCCAGGATGTGATCCGCGACAGCCAGGTCTCGATCAACCAGCTCACCTCCCTGACACACAAAGTGGAAGTCACCGTGGATGCGATCAACGCTGGCCACGGAACAGTGGGCACATTGATCAACGATCGCGAACTGGCCCGCAAGATCACCACCATTGCCGCAGATCTTCAGACAATTACCGGCACTATCGCCAATGGCAAGGGGTCGCTGGGCAAGCTGATCAACGACGACACGCTGTACGAGCGCGCGAATTCAGCTATCGATCAGCTGAACAAGATCACCACCGATCTGCAGGACGGCAAAGGCAGCGCGGGCAAACTGCTGAAGGACGATACGCTTTATAACAACCTGAACTCTGCTGTTTCCAACGCCAATCAACTCGTAGCGGAGATCAATGCCGGCAAGGGCTCGATAGGAAAGCTTGCCAAGGACCCGGCCTTTGCTCAGAAGCTGGATGACACCGTTTCCCGCCTGGACAATATTCTCACCAGCGTGGACGAGGGCAAGGGAACGATAGGGCAGCTGATGCAGAACCGCTCGCTCTACGACCACGCCGACGAGACGATGGACCAGACACGGCAGCTGGTGAAGAGCATCCGCGACGACCCCAAGAAATATCTCGTGATTCGCCTGAAGCTGTTCTAGCGCAGGCGTTCGGACCAAACGGTGTCATCCTGGAATTCTGGCACCGGTTGACGCGCACGATCATCTAATCGCGTGTATGAATTGTCTTCAGCTTTTCACTTTCAGCAGTCTTTTTCTTGGCATGTCTATCGAATCCGCCGCTGCGCAGACTGCGCTGCCGGCGGATCGTCCCACCGGGAATCTGGAGGTGGTGGCAACGCTGCATGGGGGACCAATGCCGACCGGCATTACTGTCTCCCATATGGGACGAATCTTCCTGAATTTTCCGCATTGGGGCGATCCCTCGAACGCGACGGTCATGGAATGGAAGAACGGAAAGGCAATCCCGTTCCCGGAGGGTCTTCCGCAGTCAGGTGCGGGCCCGGCGCAGGACAGGCTGGTATCGGTCCAGAGCGTCGTGGTGGACGACAAAGACCGGTTGTGGATTCTGGATACGGGCAGCGTGGAGTTCGCGCCTTCGGAACTCGGCGGCCCGAAGCTGATTGGCGTCAACCTGAAGAACAACCGCGTGTTCCAGACGATCCTCTTCCCCAGGGATGTTGCGCCCGCAACTTCTTATCTGAATGACGTACGCTTCGACTACAGCCGCGGAAAAGCAGGGCTGGCGTTTATCACCGATTCCTCTGCCGTCTCGAATGCCATTGTCGTGGTCGACCTGGCGACTGGCGAAAGCTGGCGGCGATTGAATGACGATCCCACGACGAAGGCCGATGGCAGTTTTCAACCCTACATTGAAGGCGAAGCTTTCATGAGCCGTCCTGCGAACGGCCCTGCCACGCGGCTGACGTTTGGCGCGGACGGCATTGCGATGAGCAGTGACCACTCGGTTCTCTACTACTGTCCCTTGATCAGCCGCCACCTTTACAGCGTCTCCATTGCGGCGCTTGCGGACCGGACAAAGAGCGACGCGGAGGTTGCCGCGACGATCAAGGATCTGGGCGACAAGGGAATGTCGGACGGGCTGGATTCGGATGCCGAGGGCCGCGTTTACATGGGCGACCTGGAGGGCGACTCGATCCGCAGACGCAACACTGATGGCAGCTACGAACCGCTGGCGCACGATCCCCGCATCCTGTGGGCGGATACTTTGTCGATCGGGTCGGACGGGTATCTCTACTTCACGGCAAATCAGCTTCACCGCCAGGCAGGATTTCACGAAGGCAAGGACCTGAGGGACAAGCAGTACGTGATCTTCCGCCTGAAGATCGATGGCCATCGCAACAACTACCGACCCTGAGAAGCGATGAGCCGGCCTTGATGTTGTTCCGGACTCATTTTGGATAGAGGAAACGCGATTTGTGCCAGCCGCGCTTTGGACGGCTCCGTGTTTCTCTATCTCTGTCAATCGCCGGCGGTGTGCCCGCGAAACTTCCGGCAGAACTCGACAAAGCCCTTGAGCCGCACCACCTGAAAGTAGTCGGTAGCAACAAGATAGAAGACCACCGCCATGGCATCGATCCAGTGCAACGCATCGCCGCCGAGTTGGTCGCTGAAAGGCAGCGGCGCGGCGGAGAAAACCAGGGCCAGCACAATCAGAGCCAGGTTCACGATGCCCATGACCAGGTTGATCTCGACCAGCTTGCCGGTGAAAGCCTTGCCCAGACGAAGGCTCTGGCCAAGCGATGAGAGCGCGGAGCGGCCTTCCAGCAGCATGAGCACTGGCGATATGGAAAGCGCCCAGCTGACCAGCGCCCAGAGGGTGAAGAATCCCAGGGAAAGAAAGATGAGCCAGAAGGCGAATCCAATCAGGTCCGGCTCCGCGCCGGTGGTGATGTGGGTTGCAGCCACCCACTCCATGGAATGGAACCAGCCCCAACAGGTTGCGCCGAACAGCGCCAGCCACCCGGCCTGGAGCAGCATCATCGAGAATGGACGAAAGCGTGAGCGTGCTGTGGGACTGTCTTCAAGCTGCCTCAAAACTAGGCTCCGGCCGAAGCCAGAAACGATTACCCATGCGAGTGCGGCGAGGGGGCCCAGCCAGCGCAGGGTCGCGTCAACATGCGGCTGATATAGAGCCCAGGCGCGGGCCAGTTGCACTGCCGCCACCCATGGGTTTTGCGGATCGATGGCGTTGAGGCCCGCGGAATCCGGCGGGACCACCACGAGAATTTTTTGCGCCTGCAGCCAGCAGACGGCCAGAAACGGAATGCCGAAGACCCAGCGCCAGGCAACCTCGATCAGGGTTAGCGATGGCCTGCTGAAGACCCATCCCATCTGGCCGACGAGCGACTGGGTCCCGCGCAGGGGCGCTGCCATACGACTCCTCATGAACACTTCCGGTTAAGATTGGCGGTATCCCACCCTGGCCGCAAAAACAAGAACGCGGCAAGGGTGGGGCACCCAATTGTCGCGGTTACTTCACGACCAGGTTGACCAGTTTGCGCGGCACCACAATCACTTTGACGCCGGTCTTACCGGCAATGCGCGCTCGTATCTTTTCGTCGGCCAGCGCCACGGACTCAATGGTTTTTGCGTCGGCATCGGCAGACACGCGCACCACGGTGACCAGCTTGCCGTTGATCTGCACCGGAATCTCCAGCTCATCTTCCTTGGCCAATTCCGGATCGCTCTGCGGCCAGGAAGCGCGCAGAACGGAGCCCTGCTCGCCCAGTTCCTCCCACAGCTCGGCGACCAGGTGCGGCGCGAATGGGGCCAGCAGCAGAACCAGCGAACGCAGCAGCTCCAGCATGACCGGAGGGGGAACATCGCCGGCCGCAAGCTGCGCGTCGGCAGCCTGGATTTCGTTCACCAGCTCCATGATGGCCGCAACGCAGGTGTTGAAGTGCCAGCGGCCCTCAAAGTCGAGCGTGATCTTGGCAATGGTCTGGTGCAGCTTGCGCAAGAGATGCAGCGAAACACCGGTTGGCGCGGGTGCCCCATCCATTCCGCATTCTGTGCGGAAAGGGTGAAATTCCGCTCGCCCCGCCCGAGCTACCGCTGCATACTTCGTCGTCAGGCGCCACACGCGTGCGAGAAAGCGGCTCACCCCGGCAACGCCGTCTTCCTGCCAATCGAGATCACGATCCGGCGGCGCGGCAAACAGCGAGTAGGCACGCGCGGCATCAGCGCCGTAACGGGCCACCATATCATCAGGCGAGACCACATTGCCCTTCGACTTGGACATCTTGTGGCCGTCCTTGATGACCATGCCCTGGGTGAACAAGCGCCGCGCCGGCTCGTCGTTCGCGACCAGGCCCAGGTCGCGCATCACCTTGGTCCAGAAGCGCGAGTAAATCAGGTGCAGAATGGCATGCTCCACACCGCCGATGTACTGGTCGATGGGAAACCAGTACTTTACGGTTGCCGAATCAAACGGGGCATTCGCATTCTGCGCGTCGGTATAGCGATAGAAGTACCAGCTCGAATCGACAAACGTGTCCATGGTGTCGGTCTCGCGTTTGGCGGGACCGCCGCACTTGGGGCAGGTGACATTCACAAATTCCGGCACGCGCCCAAGCGGCGAACCGCCCTGCTGCGTAATCTCAATCTGCTCGGGCAGCAACACAGGCAACTGGTCATCGGGCACGGGTACGATGCCATCGCGTTCGCAGTGAATCATGGGAATCGGCGTGCCCCAGTAGCGCTGACGGCTGACGCCCCAATCCTTCAAGCGATAGGTGACTGTCGCCTCGCCGAAGGCACTGCGTGCGGCGGTCTCCTGGAGGCGCTTCTGAGCGTGGACACAGCTCAGTCCATCGTATTCACCGGAGTTGATCAGCACACCGTCTTCGGATGTGAATGGCAGCGCCGGTGCTTCGGCTACGGGGTCCGCGGGCGCAATCACGCGGCGAATGTCCAACCCGTATTTGGTGGCGAATTCGAAGTCCCGCTCGTCGTGCGCGGGAACGCTCATGATGGCGCCGGTTCCGTAGTCGGCCAGGATGTAATTGGCCACCCAGATGGGAACACGCGCACCGTTGTAAGGATTGATGGCGAAGCGGCCGGTGGGAATGCCGTGCTTTTCGATCTCGCCCAGGTCGCCGGTTTCACGCGCCTTCTTCTGCTCTTCGATCAGGCCGTCCACCTTAGCCTTCAGCTCAGCGTTTTCCGCGCAGAAGGCCTTCACCAGGGCATGCTCCGGGGCAAGCTGCACGCTGGTCGCGCCAAAGATGGTGTCCACACGCGTAGTAAAGACGCGAATGCGCGTTTTCCCTGTTCCCTGTTCCCTATTCCCTGATCCCTGCTCTTCCAGGAAGAAATCAACTTCCGTTCCTTCGCTGCGCCCGATCCAGTTGCGCTGCATGGTGCGGACTTTTT
>CAYUJM010000209.1:0-7480 GCA_964445025.1 uncultured Occallatibacter sp.
TGGAGGTCACGGTGGGCGTGTGCCAGGCAGAGGCGCGCCGGCTCAACGAAGGCTTTGCCCGCTGGAGCCAGCACAAGCGCCCGCTGGTGCTGATGAAGGTGGCCATGACTCTCGATGGCCGCATCGCTCCGCCCGCGGGCGTTCACACGCCGTACCAGCCCTACTGGGTCACCTGCGAGGCCGCGCGCGCCGCTGTCCAGCCGCTGCGTTGGCAGGCGGATGCCGCTCTCACCGGAGTCGATACGGTGCTCGCCGACGACCCTTTGCTCACCGACCGCAGCGGCTTGCGCCGCCGCCGGCCGCTGCTGCGCATCGTGCTCGACTCAGCCCTGCGCATGCCGCTCGACTGCAAGATGGTGGCCACAGCCAACAATGACCTGGTCATCTTCACTGTTTCAAAGGACGAAGCCCGCATCCATGAGTTGCGGTCGCGCGGGGTCCGCGTGGAGGCCCTCCCCGCGGAAGCCGGACGCGTCCCGCTGGGCAAAGTGCTCGACAAGCTCGGGGAGGAAGGCATTCTCACCTTGCTGACCGAAACCGGCACGCGCCTGAACACCGCGTTGCTGGCCGGCGGGCTTGTGGATCGCGTGCATCTGTTCGTCTCTCCACAAATCATGGGCTCCGACGCGGTGCCCGCATTCCGCGGCATGGCGAGCGCCATCCGCATGGCCGATGTGGAAGTGGAACGCTACGACAACGACCTGGGCCTGTGCTCGCTGCTCAAAGACCCATGGCCGCAAGAAGAAGGGACTAGGGAATAGGGACCAGGGAATAGCCGCCCGGCCGATCAATCCCTCAGCGGACCTCTCCTGCTCCTGGTCCCACAGCCGTCAGTTCCTCCGTCCCTGTTCCCTGTTCCCTGTTCCCTGTTCCCTGTTCCCTGTTCCCTTAAAATGAAACCATGTTTACTGGCATCATCGAACAGACCGGAACTCTCGTCAGCGTCAAGGAAACAGGCGGCGCCCGCCGCATCACAGTGGAAGCACCCGGCATCGCGGGCCGTCTCCGCGAGGGCGACTCGCTGAGCGTCTCGGGCGTTTGCCTCACCGCGCTGGACGTGAATGATACGTACTTCTACGCCGACCTGGCGCAGGAGACACTGGACAAGACCTCGCTCGGCTCTCTCGCGCCAGGATCCAAGGTCAACCTGGAGCTGCCCACCGCCGCCGGCAGCCCGCTCGGCGGGCACATCGTTCAGGGCCACGTGGACGGCTGCGGAGTGCTCACGGTTCTCGACCCGGTCATCTCACGCGACAATCCCGACTTTGATTTAAAGACTACCGACTGGACACTCAAGGTTCAGGTCCCTGAGAACGTCCGTCCCTGGATGGTCCAGAAAGGGTCGGTCGCCGTTGAAGGCATTAGCCTGACCATCGCAGACTTCGATGGAGAGGCAATCACCATCGCCATTCTGCCGCTCACTTATTGGCGGACGAATCTGCACACGCTCGCTCCCGGCGCTCCGGTGAATGTGGAGGCCGATGTGC
Source organism: uncultured Occallatibacter sp. (assembly GCA_964445025.1). Taxonomy (GTDB): domain Bacteria; phylum Acidobacteriota; class Terriglobia; order Terriglobales; family Acidobacteriaceae; genus Telmatobacter. The sequence continues at coordinate 1,488 of CAYUJM010000209.1, forward strand.
TGGTGAAGCTGGCTCATGCGCAGATGATCGCCCAGAAAAAGCCGGAATTCGAGCTGACCGAGGCCTGGCTGGTAGCCACCGGGTATTGAACATCGACTGACAGGCGCTCATAATCTCCATTGAGGAGCGGACGAGCATGAAGTCCATTGCTGAAATCGGCCTGAAGATCCCAGCTCGGGCGCGCGAATACTACCGCTACACAGGCGTATCGGCCGAGCTGGAACGGCGTGGGGCAGGCAGTTCGCGGCCGGAGCTGGCGTGGGCACGCAGAGCGAAGAAGCAGATTGAGGAAGCCCCGGCACCGCATTCCCCCAGGGGCTGAAGCCCGTACCCTCCGATGCAGCGACCGGTGCAGAAATAATTCAAGGCTTGACGGGCAGCTTCGGCGGGTCGGTCACATAGTCATCGCCAGTACGCACCAGCAACAAGGCCCTGCGATCCGTGAGCAGCTTCAGCCGGTTCGTTACCTCGATGAATTCCTTCTTCTGATCTGGCGTGAGACCAGCGACCGCGCCCGTCGCGTCCGTCATCGAACTCAGTTTCGTCAGTTCGTCCAACCGCGCCTGCAGTCGCGGAATCTCGCGATCGATCAAGATCGGCCGGATGATTGTAGTCTTCGCCCGGCCGGCGGCCAGATCGTTGCGGTTGTTCTCGTCCCACACCGGCAATATCCCCACATGCCCCAATTCCACGCGAATCCCGGCCGGACCGTAGTCCCTGCGCACCGCGGAAAACAGGCCAATCAACTCATCGCGCGGGTCGCCGTTCTTGTCGGGCATCAGGCCGTCGACATAGGTGCGCGACTGGTTGGAGAGAAAATTTCCCAGGGAGTAGAAGATCACCGTATTGCGTCCGTCCTGTGTTTTATAGGTTTCTACGGGCTGCAACACGTGGGGATGGTGGCCGACAACCACCGAAGCCCCGGCTTCCAGCATTTTGTGTGCCACGTCCACATCTTCAAGGCGCGGCGCGGGGGCGTATTCAATGCCCCAGTGAATCGAGACAATCAGAAAGTCGCACTGTGCGCGAGCGGCTTTGACGGCGTCCAGCACCTGTGCCTCATCCGCGCCCGGCGCGCCGCCGCTCTCGCCCGGATACGGGAAAAAGTTCACGTGCGGCTGGTCATCTTTATCCGGATTGCGGTTGCCGTTGAGCCAGCGCGTCATGCCCAGCCAGCCCACCTTGATGCCGTTGGCCTCGGTGATGACCGGCTGCCACTGTTGCTGCGTGGTGTCGCCGGAACCGGCAAACAGCAACCCCTCCTCGCGCAAGTGCTCGCGGGTCTCCGCGAATCCCGCCCAGCCCTGGTCCATCACGTGGTTGTTGGCGAAAGAGACGATCTTGATGCCGCTGGCCTTCAACCCCTCCAGCAGCGCCACCGGCGCGTCGAACATAAACGGTTTGCTTCCGTGCGAGTGTGCCGGAGCCACCGGCGTCTCCAGATTTACGAACCCGAAGTCGGCCCTCTCGAAAACATCGCTCACGTCGGAGAACAGCGCCCCCCATCCCTGCGAGTTCGTAGGGTCGCCTGTTGCAGCAGCAGCCGCTGCCGCGGCGCGCACCGGCTCGTGTGGAATCACGTCGCCGGCCACAGCAAAGCTGACCTGCGCCAGTTCGTGGGGATAAGGAGCAACTACCGCGGCGAGCCGGTGGCCATGCGAGCCGGCCATCAGAACCGTGGCGACCGCCGCAACAGTCAGCAGCAGAGCGCCGCCACCAAATAACCGCCAGTGCCTGCGCAATCCTGGAGCGAGCCTTGCTGCAAATCCGGCACCAAGGTGTCTTCCCTCTATCAACGAATCCATCGGCTGCACCAATCCCTGCCCCATCCTCTTTTTCAATGACAAAAAGGAACGCAATCAGGATACAGGGTCGGCAGACGGGCAGACGTTCCGCTTGAATGCACTGATGTGTGGGGAGGTTCACAACTGCCCACCTTCGCGACAAGGGAGGAGCCGCGAAGGTGGGCTATCCAAGGCAGCCAATTCAGCACTCATGCGGCGGCGCCGTGAATCTGCGTGCAAGCCGCCGCGTCCGGAGAAGGGGGAGGAAGATTGAATCAGACGTGCGCCCGTGCTTCCACTTTGGATTCGTGCGCGGTTTCCGCTCTTGCTTCCTTGGGCAACTCGATCACTCCGAGCTGCTGCATCATGGACGCCAGGTTCCAATTCGCGTGTCCTTCGGCGATCTTTCCATTTTCGAGCCGGTAGATGGAGGTGCCGGTAACGGTGACCTTGCGGTTGGTGGGCTGCATGCCCAGAAACTGTCCTTTATGTGTTCCACGGGCCGACCAGTGGTGGACCACTTCGTTACGTTCGGCAATCGTATCGTCGATGGTGAATTTCAGGTCGGGAAACGCCCTGCGGCATCCCTCGATGTGGTTCTTGATGTTCTGTATTCCGGGGTTCAGGTTGGGGAAGACCGGGTCATGGAAACGAACCTGGTCTGCGAGGAGTTCGGAGGCCTTGTTGAGGTTCCCCTGGTTCCAGCACTCTTCCACAAACCGCTGGACAACTTGCTTGTTGTCTTCGTGTGGCTTGCTCGATTGGGGCATTGATGAGCCCTCCTTTCCATGGGCGGGGATTATAGACCCACATTCGCAGTGGATGAAACGGGCGTTTTGCACCGCAAAGGAAGTTTTTTCGCACAGTTTCAGGTGGTTGAAGGGCGCCCCTGATGGACTACGACGATAAGGCCTCCCTTTGCATCAAGATGCGCGGTGATACCTTTGTAAATGCTGCATCGATTGATGTTATGCGCACATATTTGATTCTAAAGGAGAAAGCGCCAACAGATTCTGGCGGCAGCTTGCAGATATTTGGCAAGACCAAAAAGGCTGTGATTGGGGCAAACTGAATGTGGGCTGAGGGGTGGACCGCAAAGACCGCCGCGCTATGGAAAAGTGAACGGGGGGCGCTCGCGCCAATGAACGGATGGTGCTCATGCCGTTACCTGGTGCAATTGCGCGCAGGCCGCAAACTCACAGCCGCCGCACCAGCAGGATGGTCTGATCGTCGAACTGCCGGCCAAATCCGCGCGCGGCGGTGAGAATCTTCTGTGCCAGTTGTGGCAGAGCATCCCTGGAGTTGGCTGCGATGACCTCCTTCAACCGCTCCACGCCGAACTCCTCGCCCGGTTTATTGGCCACCTCGAGGATTCCATCGGTGGCCACCACAAGCAGGTCTTCAGGAGCCGTCGCCAGCATCTCGCCATCGAACTTCGGCACCGGCAATAGCCCCAAAGGCAACTGCGGCTCGTCTCTGTGCGACGCCCGCTGCTCGGCCGCGTGCCAGTGCAGGATGGGCGGGCTTGCCGCCAGCGCATAGAAGACGCTGCCGTCCGCTCCCAGCCGGAAGCCGGTGAAGGTCGCATACATCTGCGGCTCCTTCACCTCGGGGAGGACGGTATTCAGCCGGTCGAGCAGCACGGGAAGGGTTCGATCCGGTGAGCGCTCTCCGGCATCGAGCAGCGCCGTGCGTGCAGCCGTCTTCAGCATTCCCATCAGGATGCCGGCCTGCAATCCGTGTCCGGCAATGTCGGCGAGATAGGCAACCGCGTCCCCATCGGGCAATTTGAGTGCATCCACCAGGTCGCCGCCCACCTTGTCGCTGGGGTAAGAGATGCCGTACACGTCAAAGCACTCTGACCGCAAGGTGACCGGTGGAACGAGCGTCTCCTGAATGCCATGGGCAAGCCTCAGCTCGTTCTCCATGCGGAAGGTTTCCACGCCTTCGCGCCGGATGTAGGCAACAAAGAAAATGTAGGAGAGCACAACGGACGCCATGGTCTCGGTCGAGGCGAAATGGATTCCTGCCCGCGATGTTACTGCTTGCAGATTGAAGGCTCCTACGATCCAGTTGGCCAGAGCGGTATAGATCGTGCTGTTAAAGAACTGCAGCACGATCAACACGCCGAGAAACGCATTGCTCAGGCGAGCCAGAACCAGAATCCATAACACCGCATTCACGCCACAGCAGAAGCCGAGCACGAGCACTACCGCATACGGCATGACCCCATTGGCCAAAAACAAGTCGATGTAGGGGCCGATGACCGAGAACAGGAAGAAGACCGCGGTCATCAGCACCCACAGGCGCTTGAAGGGCACAGCCCGAAAGTGAGTCCAATGGGCCGACCGCGACTGCCGCCATGTTTCTTGCCTGGCTGCCATGAATCATGGCCTCCTTCAGCATTTCTCGATGTGATTCCTGGGCTAGCAGCAAATATACCGGATGCCGCCAAATCCGGTTGAAATGAAGAATTCCGGGCCTCTTTGATCCTGTGCCGCATCCTCAATTCTCCTCATTCCGGCCGCACTAAATCGGTTCGATCCTTCGGAGTAATCGTCACGACGTTGGGAATGATCCCCGGCACCGCCCGCCTGTTCACGGCTTGAGCGCACCTTCCCCCTTTCGCGTCTATCCTATGCAAGTGCTGGCCTTTGCAAGTGCCGGCATCCGAAGCTGGTACCCTGAAATCTGGATATACCCGAGGTAAGGGCCGGCCATCCGGGGCCGGCGACCCAAGCTATGGCAGAGTTCGTTATCAAGTTGGCCGATGAGCGTGGACGCGTGATAGAGCAGACGCAGACGGCTGCCACGGCCGACGAGCTGCGCGCGCGATTCACCCATGCCGGCTATCACGTGTTCTCAGTGCGCGCGCGCTCGGGGTTTGCCGGCCTGAAGCGCGGCAAGGTCAAGCTGGAGCCGTTCCTGATCTTCAACCAGCAGTTCCTCACCCTGATCCGCGCCGGGCTGCCGATTCTGGGCTCGCTGCAGATGCTGGCCAAGGGCCAGAAAAACGCCCATTTCGCTTCCCAATTGGACGATGTTTCCAGTCGCGTAAAGACCGGCGAGGCGCTCTCCTCGGCATTTGAGGCGCAGAGCGGGTTTCCGATCATGTACACCACCACGCTGTTGGCCGGGGAGCGCTCTGGCAACCTGCTGGAGGTGCTGGAGCGCTACGTGAGCTTTCAGCGCATCTCGCTCACCTTCCGCAAGAAGCTGATCACCTCGCTGATCTATCCCTGCGTGCTGATGGTGCTGGTCACGGCACTGGTGTTTTTCATGTTCGCCTACGTGGTGCCGCAGTTTGCCCAGCTCTACGACCAGTTGGGGTCGAAGCTGCCCCCCATGACCGTCTTCCTGCTCAACTTCTCGAAGTGGCTCAATCACAACCTGCTGTGGATTCTGCTGGCGGTGTTGGCCGTGGCGGCCCTGATTTATCGTTTCGCGAATACAGAACGGGGACGCGATGTGATCGACGGAATACGAGTGCGCCTGCCTATCTTCGGAATGATCTGGTTGAAGTACCAGGTGGCGCTGTTTGCACGCACGCTCTCCACATTGCTGACCGGAGGGTTGCCGCTGGTGCCGTCGCTGGAAACAGCAGCGCGCTCCATCTCGTCGCGGCGCGTGTCGAAGGCGGTCATGTCGTCGATCGGGACGGTGCGCGAGGGCAAAAGCCTGGCCGAGTCTCTGACCGGCACCGGCGTCTTTCCGGAATTGGCCGCGGAGATGATTACCGTGGGCGAGCAGACGGGCGCGCTGCCGCAGATGCTCAACTCGGTGGCCGAGTTTTTCGAAGAGGACGTAGCCACCGCGCTGACCGCCTCGCTGGCGCTCATCGAGCCGGCCATTCTCATCGTCATGGGCGTGGTGGTGGTCTTCATTCTCATCTCGCTTTACCTGCCCATCTTCTCTCTGGGCGCGGCGGGCGGCGGGGGGCAGGGGTAAAAACCATGGCAGATGCAACCGTACTTGCTGTTCCGCTTCCCGCCGGACAAGATGAGCGGGCTCACGCCGAGTCACTCGCCGCGCGCTATCACGCCGAGTTTGTGGATCTGAAGAATTTCAAGATCCAGCACGAGCTGCTGCGAACGGTACCGGTGGAGCTGATGTTCCGCTACAACTTTGTGCCCATCGAGCAGCAAGGCGACGCGCTGGTGATCGCGGTCAGTGATCCCTCGCGGCTGATGGTGCTCGATGAGATCTCCG
>CAYUJM010000210.1:0-7466 GCA_964445025.1 uncultured Occallatibacter sp.
CTGCGCGACTTACGCAACTATCGTGCAGCGGAAAAACCGGCAAGCCCGCGCCTAGGCAACCAGGAACCTCCTGGAATGGCGCAAGCCCGAACTCAACCGGTTCTCCCTCCCAAACCTCCACACGGTCTTTGAGACGGCTGTCTTCGAGCAACGAAATTTACTTTAAAGAAACCCGGCCCCGCGTATAACTATTTCTCCCGCCAAGTGAGCCTGCAGCAGAGCTATCCCTCAGAAGCATCGAGACCCAGGCCGCAATCACCGATCCCAGGGAAGGCCTCAACGGCAACCGCTTCACCTTTCTTTCCTTCCTTTTCTCCCTCCGTTCCTGGCCATAGCTCCGCTTCTGCGAATCCAATTCCGATTCTGCATTGAACAAGTGCTGTGAGCGGTAAGGGCTCTCCATCTCAATAACTTTTCATATTTTTTGTTTGTAAAAGAGCCTATAGTTGCGTATTGTGTTGCAGAGGAAGTGCAGCAATCCCCAGATGGATTTCACTAAGACAAACAGAATTGGGTCACTTAGGGTGACCTAACAGGAGGGACCGTGGGAGTCTCAGAGATTCTGGCACAGATCGATAGGGAGATCGCTCAGTTGCAGCATGCACGCGCCTTGCTGGCGGGCAAGGCAACCGCGGCGCCGAAGAAAGCTGTGGGAGCACCCGTGGCCAAGAAGGCCACCAGAAAGAAAAAGCGGAATCTAACCCCGGAAGGCCGCAAGCGGATTGCTGAAGCCGTCAAGCGCCGCTGGGCGGAGCAGAAAAAGGCGGCATCTGGAAGCTAGTTCTTTGACCGTGTGATTTCGTACTTCATGGTTCGCGGTATCCCACCCTTTCGCCAGGAAAAAGGCGAGAGGATGGGGCACGGAGCAGGTATAAAGACAAGCGGTCATGGACCTAGAGCCTAATCGTAACTTTGCTTCAGACGGTGTTAAGAACGAAGAGAGAGCCGGATAAGGTCGAATCCGAAGGTTCCGGCGGGCTCGCAGCCGCTGTTAGCAATAAGTTATATCCCTATTCAGTGCGCGGAAGAAGATCCAAGGGTGCATTCTCTTTGAGTTAAGGAATCAGCGCCCTACCGGCGCGCATCCGGTTACCCGGACTCTGGCTCGCGTGTAACTCAAACTCCCGCAAGGCGCAGGGCCGGCTCGAAGGCCAGCCCTGCACGCATATGCTATCGCGGGAGAAGGGGCAGGCTAAACAGACTCTCCAGGCGACCAACACACAACCTCAACGCCTGCATCCACCAGCTTAGAAAGTTCTTCGGGTGTTCCCTTCAGCGGTGGGAATGTGCCGAAGTGAAGAGGCAGCACCGTCTTGGGCGCCAGAAAACGCGTTGCCAGCGCAGCTTCCTTGGGCCCCATGGTGAAGTGACCGCCAATCGGCAGCATGGCCACCTGGGGATGGTAGAGCTCGCGAATCAGCTGCAGGTCGGTGAAGACGGCAGTGTCTCCGGCATGATAAAGAACCGGGCCGTCCGCAACGGTAAGTACGTACCCTGCCGCAACGCCAACATAGTGCGTCCCGTCTTCATCCTGGACTCCGGCGGAATGTTTCGCTTCAACCATGGTGGCTGCCACATCGTCGAGTTGCACCGTTCCGCCCAGGTTCATCCCGATGGTATTCGCCACTCCCTTGCCCGCAACATAATTCGCCAGCTCGTAGATGGCCACCACAGTTGAGCCGTGTTTCGCCGCCACTGGAACGACATCTGCGGTGTGGTCCATGTGCCCATGGGTCAGCAGGATGTAGTCGATTCTCTGGGGAAGGGCAAATTCCTTCGGATATTTGGGATTCATAGCGATAAATGGGTCGATCAGGATGTTTGTGCCTTTGCGCGTCGTGACCAGCACGGTCGAGTGACCGAGCCAGGTAATCTTTGTTCCGTTCAGTGGTTCCATAATTCCTCCGTATAAAACTCCTGGATGTTGATGTTGCAGACTCAACGGTGGTCTGATCGAGTTGCCCTTGCACACAAGGGGCTAAATTGGATCTCGACCGCAGTTTCAAAATGCGCTGAAACGGCATCGAAGCGAGGCGATGTGATGGCGCCCTTCGAGGGAATGACAACTGCGCCGCAGTTCTTCTCTGCAAATTCCTTAACCGCGTCCAGGGAGTGCCCCCTCATGGTCACGAATTCTATCTCACAGCCTAACCTTTGCCCCCAGACTTAGATGCCACTCAGGCCATGAAAGCTGCGGGCAGAATGGCGGTGGATTTCCCGGTACGCTACGGCTTCCAGATGGCCGGGAAATCCAGGCGCGGAGTCAGGATTCTGTGAATGCGAGCAATCATGGGGACATTCCCGAGGCTCAGCCGTTGGGTATCGAGCGTTCACCGGGTCATGATGACTTCGGAGACGCTGTCCTTGGCCAGAAACTGCCTGTGCCCCGCCCAGCCGGCAAACAGCTTCTCGATGCTTCGGTTGGTAAAGGCGCGCTGAATCGGATACGGGTGCGTGAGCTGCACCTCAACATCGTCGCCGGGCGTCAGGTGAAAGCGGCAGTGTGCCGTTTCGTCGCCCTTGGTGCGGGTGTGAAACAAAGCCAGAACCTGGCCGCCCGGATTCATGGACGCGTGCAGATGAGCGACTACCGGCACCACAAGCGCCTCAGGCAGGTAATCCAGCGCAGTCCACAGAAACACCACGTCAAACATGCGTCCGGAAAAACTCATGGACTGATCGAGGAATCCCTGCACATTCCAAATCGGATTCCCTTCCTCGTCCGTGCCGCTGGTCCATTCGCCGGTGCACGCATCCTGAACGAGATCCGCCAGGAAAACACTGTGCCCCAATCCGGTAAGGTAATTGATGTTTGCAGGCGAGGTATAGCCAACGTCGATGATCCGAAGGCCCGGTTCGCTCTCAAGGCGCTTGCGCAATACCGACCAGCCGTGCGAGTGGCGCGGCACTCTCGGCCCCGTGAACCCCGCTGCTGGAGCGGGAGGGCCGCTGTCCTGTTTCTTTTCGAACCAACGGCCTAGCAACTCAAAATCCTCATGCGGTCAAAAGACAAAATATCCGCCAGACTGGAAACCGGCGATGGCGTCAAATGGTCCCGCCGACCGGCTGGCCATTTGAGACATCGACAGCCTTGGCTGTGCCCTGGGTCAGGTCCACTCTGCCGCGAAAGACCGCGTTGTCTTCCACCGCCAGCCGCAGTGCGCGGATATCTCCCTCCATGACGCATCCGGCGCGCAGTTCTACCCGCCCGCTGGCCACTACGTTGCCCTGAACGTGGCCTAGAATCAATACGTCCTTGGCGGAAAGGTCCGCGGCCACATTGGCGTTTGGACCTACAGTCAAACGGCTCTCGGAGAGGTTGATGGTTCCCTCCACGCGCCCGTCCACGATCAAGTCTTCGCTGCCCTTTACTTCGCCGCAAATTACCACGCTCTTGCCGATTCGCGCTGGAGTGTTCTCCCCTGCCATGGTCGTATTCCTCCCGGGGGGCTGAAACAACCCCTGCCCGAACTATACGCAACAGGACCACTCGGCTTCAATCCGAGAATCCGATGGACTGCGGCCGCGTCTAACCACTCATGAAATCCAAACATTGTGCACAGGTGGTCGATGCCCGCTAAACTATACGCAGTGCGCAGCCTTCTGCCGATCGTGTGTTTGGTCCTGTGGGCCGGTCCCTTGTCAGATGGCCAGGGCGCTCAACCTGCCCTGACGCCCGCGCAGGCACAGGTCCTGGTGGAGCGGGCGCTGGCCACGGAATCGAGCGCCGCGCAGGACTTGAGCCACGCTGGCCATCCTATGCGCTACCGATTGCACAAGGTGAGCTCAAGGCTGACCACGACCAAAGAGATTGTCGAAACCCGCGAAGGCGATGTGGCGCGCCTGCTCTCGATCAACGACCAGCCTCTGAGCCAGGCCGACGAACAGAACGAACAGGCCCGCCTGAGCGCGCTTGAAGACAATCCCAGCCTGCAGCAGCGCCGCAAGCAGAGCGAGGACAGCGATGCCGCGCGGGCCATGAAGGTGTTGCGTGTACTGCCCACTGCGTTCCTCTATCGGTTTGAGGGCGCTGGCACAGCGGCCACCGGGACGGTGGAGAAGTTTTCCTTTAGACCCAACCCGCATTTCAGCCCGCCCGACTTCGAGACGGGAGTGCTGACGGCAATGGCAGGGGAGATATGGATCGACCCCGTGCAGGAGCGGGTGGTACGCCTCGCAGGAAGTCTGCAGCAGGACAAGGAGATTGCACTGGGCATCGCCGAACTGGACAAAGGCGGCTGGGTCGAGATCGAGCAGGCCGATGTCGGCGGCCACCAGTGGCGCATCGTGCACCTGAAGCTGGTGATGAACGGCCGCGTGCTCTTCAAGTCCAAGAACTCGAATTCCGTGCAAGAGTACACCGAGTTTGCTCCGCTCCCCTCAGACCTGGGCTACCGCCAGGCCATCCAGTTGCTCCGAGGCAGCTCCTGGACCTCGGCGCAGGGCAGTCAATAGCTCCGCAGGTCTGCGATGAATCCGAGACAGAAAAAGCGGCCTCACCTGGAAAAGTGAGGCCGCTTTCCGCGGTTTTGAAGCTGGTCTCGCTACGCCGGTCTTACTGAACCTTGATCAGGATGATGACCAGGGTGAACAGGGTGAGGGACTCGATGAGGGCCAGGCCAAGAACCAGGAAAATCATCAGTCCGCCGCGAGCGCCGGGGTTGCGGGCCAACGCTTCGCAAGCCGAAGCGGTTGCCTTGCCCTGGCCGAGGCCGCAAAGGCCGGCCGCAAGGGCCATGCCGACACCGGCGCCGATGGGCGCCAGGCTGATGGCCGCCGAACCGCCATCCGCGAAGGCCGGAATGGCGAAGCAAAGCGCCGCCAGGGCCATGAACACGTATTGAAGTTTCCGCATATTTCTCCTGCTTCCTTTGAATTTGGCCGCCAGTGGGTGGTTGAGGCTCACCGTACTGGCCCCCTCACGCTTGCGGCCGTTCGCTTATCCGGAGCGGAAGCGCCCTCCGGCGATTTCTTCTCCTCGTTTTCGAGGAGGGGCGTGCAGCCCGAAACTCTAGTGTTCCTTCGCAACCGCCAAGGAAAGATAAATCATGGTCAGCAGCATGAACACGAAGGCCTGGATGATGGAAACGAAAACGTGCAGGCCCAGGAAGATTGCGGGAATGCCCACCGGGATCAGTGAAAAGAACCCCAAAGTGACCATGTCGCTGGCAAACATGTTGGCGTAAAGACGGATGGTCAGCGAGAGCATGCGCGCCAGGTGGGAGACGAGCTCAATGGGAAGCAGGAGCCAGGCCATCCACCAGATGGGTCCGCAGAAGTGCTTCAGATAGCCAATGGGCCCCTGCGCTCGAATGCCCTGGTAGTTGTAATAGAGGAACGTCGGGACGGCGAGGCCAAGCGGCACCCAAGGCGATACGGTTGGCGCCGGAATGCCGGGAATCAGTCCCAGCAGATTATTCAAAAGAACGAAGAGAAAGATGCAGATGACCCAGGACTGGTAGCGCTCAGAGCCGTGACCGATAATCTGTTCCGCCAGGTCGCCCAACGTTGTATGGACCACTTCGGCGATCTGCTGCCCCGCGTTGGGCTTTTCCACGGAGAGCGAAAAGCGCACAAACAGGAAAAACAGGATCAGGCCGCCGACGACCACCAACTCCCAACCCAGCGCCTGATTGACCTTGACGGCTTTTTGGGCAGCCACAACCGGACTGACGCCAATCAATTGAAAAGCCTTGACTTCAACACCCATCAGGAGGGTGTTGAGCAGGCGCACGAGCAAAAATGATTCCGGCATCGAACCTTGAGTCTTTCTGATTCCGAGGTAGCGCGACACTGTCCGTCGCTGGACTTCTCAGTCACGGAGCAATCGAACTGCTTCAAAACCCACGGCCAGCGCTGCAAGGCCGAGGCCGCAGAGAAGCGCGATGACTGAACCCTGGAAACACTTTAGGCTACCATAAAGGACGCCCGCATAGACCGTGAGCCTGAGCACAAAAAACACAACCACGGCCGGCGCGCTGCGGGGCATCTTCTGTTTGTTTAATTTGGCGTAAAGCACACGGATCAGACGCTGCCATTCCAGAATGCTGGCGGCTGAGATGAGGGTGCCGGTTACCAGCATCGCGGCGTTCCGCCACCCGGAAGCTACAAGCACCACGAGGGCGGGAACCAGCCCAAGAATGAGCGTGTCGCGGATTGCGCGTCTGAGGAGCGCTTCCACGGCCTCCTGGGTAATGTCAGCGATCGGGTTGCTTTCTTCACTCATGCCTTGAACTTCGGACTTCCCTTTCCGGCTCCGTCTACGGCCTTGGTGTCCGGCGGGGAGCCTTTCTCGGCCGACATCGCCAACCTAATTACATAGACCATCCCGGAGATGAACCCAAAGATCAACCCAGCAACCCCGATCCACGATTGATGCAGGCGGCTGTCGGCAAAGGCCCCGGCGAGCCAGCCAATGACGGCGGCCGAAGGTAGCACAAACGCGATCTGCATCAGCGTCTCGGCCTGGATCACGGCATTCAAGCCGCCAGCCACCTTCGACTGTGGTTTGCGGTCCGGGATGGGGCGGTTGAAGGGCATTCGAGCTCCTCAACAGCATACAGGGCCAAGCATACGGGGCGAGACAGGGAGCGGGTATACTTCCCTTTGGGCATTTGCCCGCAAAGCGGAAGGAATCAACGTGTTCGATTCGGAATTTGAGCGCAGCTTGTTCGATCTGCGCAAATCAAAACTTGAGGAAATCGAGAAGCTGGGCCAGGCTGCCTATCCGAACCAATTTCCTGCCTCGCACACCGTTCCCGCAGTGCGCGAACGCTGGGGCCAGGCGACGGCTGAGGACCTGGAGGCCAACCGCGTTACCGTGGCCGTGGCCGGCCGCATCATGGCCATTCGGGCGCAGGGCAAGGCGGGGTTTGCCACGCTGCAGCAGGGTGGCGAGCGGCTGCAGATTTATGTCCGCCTGGACGCCGTCGGCGAGCAGGGCTTTGCGCTCTACAAGCTGCTCGACCTGGGCGATCACATCGGCGTCAGCGGCTACCTATTCCGCACCCGTACCGGCGAATTAACGGTTCACGTGGAGCGCCTGACGTTTCTTTCCAAAGCCATGCTGGCGCTGCCGGAGAAGTTTCATGGGCTGGCCGATGTGGAGCTGCGCTACCGCCAGCGCTATGTGGACCTGTTCGCGAACCTCGATAGCCGCGAAGTGTTCGTCAAACGGGCCAAAGCGCTCAAGGCGTTGCGGCGCTTCTTTGATGAACGCGGTTACCTGGAAGTGGAAACCCCGATGATGCAGCAGATCGCCGGCGGCGCAGCGGCGCGGCCCTTCAGGACGCACCATAACGCGCTTGACCAGGATCTCTTTTTGCGCATCGCGCCGGAGCTCTACCTGAAGAGGCTGGTCGTCGGCGGGCTGGACCGGGTTTACGAGATCAACCGCAACTTTCGCAACGAGGGCGTCAGCACCCAGCACAATCCCGAGTTCACCATGCTGGAGTTCTATCAGGCCT
>CAYUJM010000211.1:0-7259 GCA_964445025.1 uncultured Occallatibacter sp.
TCCGCGAGAAGATCGGCGTCATGTTCGGCAACCCCGAGACCACCACCGGCGGCCGGGCGCTCAAGTTTTACTCGTCGGTTCGCGTCGACATCCGACGCATCGCCGCCATCAAGGATGGCGAGGCCGTCACGGGCAACCGCACCAAGGTCAAGATCGTCAAGAACAAGGTCGCTGCACCCTTCCGCGAGGCTGAGTTCGACATTCTCTACGGTGAGGGCATCAGCCGCGAGGGCGACGTGCTGGACCTGGCCGTGGCCAACAACATCGTGGAGAAGTCAGGCGCATGGTATAGCTATGCGGGCGAGCGCATCGGCCAGGGCCGGGAGAATACCCGTACCTTCCTCAAAGACAACAAGGACATCTTCGCCAAGATGGACGCCGAACTGCGCAAGAAGCTGAACATCGGCGCCGTGGCCAAGGCGGAGGTGCCCGAAGTTCCCACCGGCGGCCATGTGGAAGCCAAGGAAGCCGTGCGTCCGCGCAAAGGGTGAAGCGGGGTGCAGAGTTCAGAGATCAGGTGTCCGGGATCTGGGATAGGCCCTGCGATTGCGCTGCTAGAATCCCAATGAAGCAGGCTCGATGAGCGTAAGCGCCCTCTATCCCGGCACCTTTGACCCGCCAACCAACGGGCATGTCGACCTGATTCAGCGCGGGTCCAAGCTCTTTGAGCACCTGACAGTCGCCATCCTCAGCAATCCGGTCAAGAATCCGCTGTTCACGGTGGAGGAGCGGGTGGAGATGCTCAAGGAAGCCACCAGCGCGCTTGGCAATGTCTCCATCGCTACTTTCGACGGCCTCATGGTCGATTTTGCGCGCCACCTGGGAGCAACCGCGGTGCTGCGCGGTATCCGCGCCATCTCCGATTACGAACACGAATTTCAGATGGCGCTGATGAACCGCCGCCTGGCCCCGGAGATTGAGACCGTCTTTCTGCAGCCGGCGGGGCGCTACTCGTTTGTTAGTTCCAGGATGGTGAAGGAAGTCTTCAGCTTTGGCGGCGACGTGTCGGGGCTCGTGCCTCCCAACGTGCTCAAGCGGCTGCGCGCGCGGATCAGCAAGAGCTAGAAAAGGCGGCCCGGAATTCCCTGCCTTCCACCCGCATTTGCAACCGAAAAGCTCCCTTGAGACGAGCTGGAGTTTGCGGTTCGCACAAAATCTGTAAAGATAGAACTGTCATGACAGTCTTAGCTCCTACGAAAGTTTTTGCCGATCGAATTGGCCGGATTGAAGTTTCCGCAACCATGGCTGTGGCCGCCGAGGCCGCAAAACTGCGCGCGCAGGGCGCCAACCTGGTGGATTTCGGCGCCGGCGAGCCGCACTTCCCCACCCCGCGGCACATCAAGGACGCGGCCATTGCCGCCATCGACGCCAATTTCACGCGCTACACCGTGGTTCCGGGCATTCCCGACGTGCGCAAGGCGATCGTCGAGCGGCACGCCTGCGACTTCGGGTCGGACTACGCCCTCGACGAGGCCATTTTCACCACCGGCGGCAAGCTGGCGCTGTTTAACACCATTCAAATCCTTGTCGACCATGGCGACGAGGTCATCCTGCCCGTTCCCTACTGGGTCAGCTTCAAGGACATTATTCAGTACGCGGGCGGCAAGGTCGTGTTTCTGGAGACCAGCGAGGCAGAGAGCTTCCGCATCACCGCCGACGCCATTGAAAAGGCCATCACGCCCAGGACCAAGGCCATCATTCTCAATTCGCCTTCGAACCCGGCCGGAAGCATAGTCAGCGCGGAGGATTTGGAGCGGATTGTTCACCTCGCCCACGAGCGCGGTATTTTTCTGCTTTTGGACGAGTGCTATGTTTACCTCAATTACGCGGGCAAGCCGGTGAGCGGCGGCTCGTTTACATGGGCCAAGGAGCACCTGGTGGTGCTGGGCTCGCTGTCGAAGACCTATTCGATGACCGGCTGGCGCGCCGGCTACGCGTTGGCTTCCAAATCCGTGGTGGCCAACTTGAGCAAGCTGCAGTCGCAGTCGACCTCGAACGCCGCGAGCATGGTGCAGAAGGCGGCCATTGCCGCGCTGGCTGGCCCGCAGCAATGCGTCAGCGAGTTCCGCGCCGAGTTCATCGATCTGCGCGACTACATGCTGGCCAAACTCAAGGAGATTCCTGGCATTACCTGCACCAAACCCGAGGGCGCATTCTACGTCTACCCCAACATCGGGGCCTTTCTGGGCAAGGGCGGCATCAAGACCGCAACGGAACTGGCGACCCGCCTGCTACATGAGGCCCACGTGGTCACCGTCCCTGGCGAAGCGTTCGGCACCGGGGAGCATATCCGCATTTCCTACCCTGTCACCAAGCAGAACATCGATGAGGGCGTCCGCCGCATGGGCGAATTCCTGACTCGCCTGGCGTGAGCCTTGGATTCCCGCAAATGGCCCCGCTAAAGGGGTTCTGAACCGCGTGGTATGGCAATGCGCGGCCGAGGAATCCCTGTGGGGCGCGAATTCTGTGGCAAAACGTGATACGGGCACTGTGCAAACATGCCAGTCGTCGGGTAGGATGTGTCTTCAATGTCGAAGTCAATCGATTTTCGCCCTGTGATCCTCGCCGGCGGTAGCGGCACCCGTTTCTGGCCCCGGTCCCGCCGCGCACGCGCCAAACAGGTGCTGGCGCTGGACGGGGAACGCTCCATGATTCAACAGACCGTGGAACGCCTCAAGCCTCTGGCCAAGCTCGACAAGACGTGGATCATTACCAACGAGTTTCTGGCCCACGAGATCGCCGATCAGTTGCCCGGTCTGCCTGAAGCACAGATTGTGCAGGAGCCCGTGGCTCGCAATACGGCCCCGGCTTGCGGACTGGCCGCATTCCTGATCGAACGGCAGAACCCCAGTGCGGTGCTGGGGATTTTCCCTTCCGACCATGTCATCGGAGACGAGCCGCGCTTCCTCAAGGCGCTGCAAAAGGGCATCGCGCTGGCCGCCGCGGGCGACAACATGGTGGTGTTGGGCATTGAGCCGGTGCGCGCCGAAACCGGCTACGGCTACATCGAAACCGGGGACTTCACGCGCGACGATTCCGCCCTGCATGTGCGCCGCTTTATTGAAAAGCCGAACCAGAACCGCGCCGAGGAGTTTGTGGCCGCCGGCAATTACTTCTGGAACTCCGGCATGTTTCTCTGGTCGGCACGCACCCTGGCCAATGCAGTTCGCGAACATGTGCCGGAGACCGCTCCGCTTTTGGAATCCATTGCCGCCGCCTACGGCACGCCCGAATTCGACGAGGTTTTTCGCGCTCTCTATCCCAAGTGCGAAAACATCTCCGTGGACTACGCGGTGCTGGAACCGCGCTCGGCCAAGGGTGAGCACCTGTCTCATCTCTATTGCCTGCCGGCGGAGTTCAGCTGGAACGATCTGGGGTCGTGGGCCTCGCTCTACGAGTACCAGATCGATACCCGTCTGCGCGGCGACAGCGAAGGGAACGTGGCGGAGAGCGAAGGCCACATGACCATTGAGGCGGGCAACAACTACATCTTCAGCCCCAAGAAGTTTGTGGCGCTGGTCGGGGTTGAAAACCTTGTCATCGTGGACACCGAAGACGCGTTGCTGATCGCCCACCGCGACCACTCCCAGGATGTAGGGAAGGTCGTGAAGGAGCTTGCGCTGCTGGGACGCAACGAGCTGATCTGAGCCTGCTGCCAGAGGCCACCTTCACCTTACCGGGGCATAGAATCGAGTCTTGGCAGCCGTTTCCGCTACAATCTTCCCATGGACCGAAGCGCCCAAGAAATCCTCGAAGAGGCCCGCCAGTTGCCCCCCGATCAAGTGGATTGGCTCATCGAGAGCCTCTTGATCAAGGAAGGCAACGAGCCGAATGCTGAAGTTGAGGCTGCCTGGAACGGCGAGATCAGGCGCCGGCTCGACGAGATCGACTCCGGTGCCGTGGAACTGATTCCTGGAGAGGCGGTTCGCGCCGAGATGATCGCCGGTCTTTCTCCAGAGGCCCGAGCCCGGCTGCGTGCTTGAAGCCACTGAAGCATCATCCCGCGGCCCGGCGCGAAATCAAAGCTGCCCACGCGTTGTACGCCAGCCAAAGCAAACAGGCCGCCGACGGTTTTTATGAGGAGCCTCTTCCCGCTCTTGACCGGGTTCACGAGCAACCCAGACTCTATCCGCCGCACATCCATGATACCCACCGAATCGTCCTGCAAAGGTATCCGTTTTTCGTCATCTATCGAGAACTTCTGCACGAGATTCAGATCGCCGCCATAGCACACGCGAAGCGGATGCCCGGCTATTGGGCCAGCCGCCTTTAGAGTTTCCTCCGCCCCCTGCTCTCCAGTATCCTTATTCCTCACGGAGCACGAGAACTTAGAGAATGCCTCATCCACAGATCAAGTTCGGGACCGACGGCTGGCGCGGCGTCATCGCCGACGACTTCACTTTTGCCAACGTGCGCACGGCCGCCGAGGCCATCGCCAGCTACATTCATGCCAAGGAAGACCCCGCCAAGGGCCTTTGCATCGGCTACGACACGCGATTCGGCTCGAAGGCCTTCGCGCGCGCCTGCGCTGAGGTGGCAGCCGCGACCGGCATTCACGTGATGTTTGCCAACGACATCACGCCGACCCCTACGCTCAGCTTTGGCGTGCGCGAGCGCAAGGCGGCCGGCGGCATCATGATCACCTCGTCGCACAATCCGGCGCAATGGAACGGCGTGAAGTACAAGGCGTGGTACGGCGGGTCGGGCAAGCCCTCCATCATTGCGGAAATCGAGTCTTACCTGGGGCAGGCTGTGCCCCGAGCCGCGCAGCAAGCCGCGATCGAGGAAGTCGATTTTCTGCCTTCTTACCTGAAAGCCATTGAGAGCTTCGCCGACCTGGACCTGATCGCAAAATCGGGCATGAAGTTCTGCATCGATTCGATGTACGGCGCTGGACGCACGATCATCTCCGACATCTTTGCACGCATCGGCGTAGCCCACGTGAAGATTCGCGGCAATGTCGACCCGCTCTTCCCCGGCATCAATCCTGAGCCCATCGAGCCGCACATTCGCGCATTGGGCGAGGCAACCGCAGCGAACCACTGCGACGCCGGCCTGTGCACAGACGGCGACGCCGACCGCATTGGCGCAACCGACGAGCACGGAAACTTCGTCGATCCGCACAAGATCTTTTCCGTGTTGCTCAGTTGGGTGCTCAAGCGCAAAGGCTGGCCGGGCGCCGTGACGCGCGCCTTCAACACGACCAAGATGCTCGACCGCATCTGCAAAAAGTATGGCCGCGAATTGATCGAGCACGGCATCGGCTTCAAATATGTCTGCGATCTCATGCTGGAGCGAGAGATCCTGATGGGAGGCGAGGAGTCCGGCGGCATCGGCTTCCAGCGCCACCTTCCCGAGCGCGACGGCCTGCTGAATGCCCTCCTGCTGGCCAATGTAATGGCCGAGGAAGGCAAGACGCTGGGCCAGCTAGTCGCCGACCTGCAGGCCGAGTACGGCGAGCACCAATACGGCCGCATTGACTTGACCATTCCCGACGATGTAAAAAACGGAGCCATAGCCCGGGCGCGCGCCCTCAAGACCGGCGACCCGGTTTTTGCCGGAATGCCCATTCTGCGCCAGGAGAACCTGGACGGCGTAAAGTTCTACCTCGACAATCCTGAGGCCGCCACCAAACCCAAAGCCGCGGAGACCTGGCTGCTGCTGCGCGCCAGCGGCACAGAGCCGCTGATGCGCATCTACACCGAGTCCTGCTCGAAGGAGTCGGTGGCTAAGCTGCTGGAGTCAGCTCGCGCCTTCGCGCTCGCCAGGTAAGGCCGTACCACAGCCTCGAAAACTCCGTGCCCCGTCCTTTCCGCTTTTTCTTTGCGGAAAGGGCGGGAAACCACGGACTCTGCCAGGTCGCCGGGAAG
Organism: uncultured Occallatibacter sp.; assembly: GCA_964445025.1. Taxonomy (GTDB): domain Bacteria; phylum Acidobacteriota; class Terriglobia; order Terriglobales; family Acidobacteriaceae; genus Telmatobacter. Next base: position 5,871 of record CAYUJM010000211.1, read on the forward strand.
ATATATTCCCTCTACTTGACCAGATGATTCCAATGCATGACAAGTTAGACCTGCCCCTGCTTCGAAGGAGTTCAAAGCCCGCTCTGCTTGCGGAATTCCCTCACCACTCCCGCTGGGTCGCGGTGTTGGCTGTCGACTGCCTGGTTCATGCGGCGCATGTCGGCGGCGGTGATCTTCCCGGCCAGCGCATCGAGCGCGAGCTGAATCTGCGGCCAGCGGCGCAGCGCTTCGTCGCGCACGAGCGGGACGGCCTGGTAGGGCGGGAAGTAGTGCCGGTCGTCCTCAAGAACGCTCAGATCGAGGGCCTGGATGGGGCCATCGGTGGAGTTGCCGGCGATCATATCCACCTGGCCGGAGCCGATGGCGCGGTAGAGCAGCCCTAAATCCATTGTCCGTGGCGGACCGGCGAAGCGCAGCCCATACGCAGCCTCGAGTCCAGGCAGCCCGTCGGGGCGCTGCTCGAACTCGTAGCCCACGCCGAGACGCCAGTTTGGACTGTAAGCGGCGGCCTGGCTGAGCGTGTTGAGGCGGAGACGGTGTGCATCACTGCCGCGGACGATCATGGCAAACGTGTTTTCAAAGCCAAGCGGCGGCGCGACGGTGACCTGATACCGCGTAGCGTAGAGGCGCCGAACGGTATCGAGGACGGATGCGGGGTCGCGGTCAACAGGCTGCTTGAGGATGGCCGTTAGAGCAGTGCCGGTGTATTCGACGTAAGCATCGATGCGGCCCGAGACCAGCGCCTGCTGGCAGATGTAGCTGCCGGCGAGGTAGAAGCGCCTCTCCACCGGCAGGCCCGATTTGGCCTCGATCTCCTGGGCCAGCAGTTCCCCCAGAACCACCTGCTCTGTAAAGTTCTTGGCGCCAATGACCGGGTGATCAGGACGCGGCGGCGCGCAGCAGACCAGAGAGAGGAACAGAGCCCCGGAAAATGCGGCGATTGCGGCCGGGGATAGGCGTCTCATCGCGGCGTCCGCAGGCGGCGTTCTACCAGGCCGAGCAGTTGGTCAGCCGCGAGGGCAAGCAGCGCCGCGGGGATGGCCCCGGCGAGGACGAGGCGGTTGTCGACGGAGGCCACGCCGCGGAAGATGAGTTCGCCCAGGCCGCCTGCGCCCACCGCTGCGGCGATGGTGGCGATGCCGACGCAGGTGACTGTGGCCGTGCGCAGGCCGGCGAGGATCAGCGGAGCAGCCAGCGGCAGCTCGACCTTGAAGAGCCGTTGCCGGCCGGTCAGTCCGAGAGCGAGAGCGACCTCGACAACCGCGGGGTCAATGTTGCGGATGCCCGCCCAGGTGTTGCGCAGGATGGGCAGCAGTGCATAGGCAGTGAGGGCCACGATGGCGATCCGCGCCGCGCGCTCTCCAAGCCAGGGCAGGGGCAGCAAGAATC
>CAYUJM010000212.1:0-6946 GCA_964445025.1 uncultured Occallatibacter sp.
ATCATCGCCTTCTGGTTGAAGCGCGGAGTGGGCGGATTCCGCTTTGACGCCATCACCACGCTTTATGAAGACCCCGAGATGCGCGACGAAGATGTCCTGCTGGACAAGAACGGCAAGACTTTCCTCAACGCCTACGGCGACATCGCCTTGAACGACACACGAACCAACAACCTCCCTGGCACACACCTGGTCATGCAGGAGATGCGCGCCTGGAGCGACACTTTCAACTCCTCAAAGTTCCCCGGCACGCGCGTCCTCATCGGCGAAACCTATCTGCCCAACATCGCCGAGCTGGCCAAGCAGTATGGGACTCCCGGCAAGCCGGAGTTTCATCTGCCCATGGATACGCAGGTGGGCTTCATCAACAAGCTCGACGTGGCCGAGTTCCGCTCAAAACTCAGTGACGTGGAAACACAGATCAATGGCAACATTCCACTGCTGGTATTCGACAACCACGACAACCCGCGCCTCGACGCCCGCTATGGCGACGGAGTTCGCAACACCGACATCGAGCGCGTTATCTCGACCATCCTCTTTGCCAGCCGCGGGACCTCGCTCTTCTATTACGGCGACGAGATCGGCATGAAGACCACCCCGCCCACGCGCAAAGAGGACGTGAAGGACCCCGTCGGCCTGACCGGCTGGCCCAAGGACAAGGGCCGCGACGGCGAACGCACACCGATGCAGTGGGACGCCGATCCCAACGCCGGGTTTACCAAGGCGGGAGTCACGCCCTGGCTGCCCGTCCCGCCCACCTACACCAACGTCAACGTCAAGGCCGAAGAGGGCCAGCCCGACTCCCTGTTGACCTGGTATCAGACCCTCATCCGTCTCAAGAAAACGAACCCTGCCTTCGCTTATGGACAGAACACCATGCTCGATACAACCAACACCAAGGTCCTGAGCTGGATGCGCCAGGCGCCCGGCGCGCCTGCGGTAGTGGTCTCGGTCAATTTCACTGCCGAGCCGCAAACCGTCTATCTCAGCGTTCCCGGCTCCGGCGGCAAAGCGAAGACGCTGCTCAAAACCCCCGGCGCTCCCGACCCTGACTGGATCGGCCAGCTCCAGCTCGGCCCCTACGGCGTCTACATCGGCGAATTGCAGTAGTTGTTGGTCTATCGCTTGCTGTAAGTCAAATCCGGCGGTTCCCGTTCGATCGGGACCGCCGGTTTCTCTTGCGCGAATTCCTAAGCGCAAGTGCAGGGTCGCGAATCCGATCAGGACAGAGCAGATTGTCTTCGGAATTGCAACCGAGTGGTTGAGAAAGCGTCCGTCTCCGGTAAACTCATCGACACGGAGATACCGATGGCCACAAACGCAGGCATCGCCAGGTGGCAGACCATTCTCTTGTGGACGGCGCTGATTGTTTATGCGCAAAGCCGCATCTGCCAAATGTACCCGGAGAGGATCTCGATTCAGTTCATCGTGCTGATGCAGGTTGTTCCGCCCGCGGTCCTGGCTCTCGTCCACGGGAGCATTCTCTATGGCGTTCGCGGCATGGCGGCCTTTGCAGCCCTCTGTCTTGGAGTCGGAGCCGCGTGCGAGAGCCTGAGCCTTCGCACAGGCTTTCCCTTCGGGCATTACTACTTTACGGGCGTCATGGGGCCCAAGATCCTTCAAGTGCCGATTCTGCTCGTCCTGGCTTATTTGGGGATCGGCTATTGTTCCTGGGTACTCGGCGTCTTGATCCTGGGATATCGAAATAGGGCTCTTGCCGGATCAGGCGTCGTCGCGGTTCCATTGCTTGCGGCCTTCATCATGCTGGCCTGGGATCTCTCCATGGAGGCGATCTGGTCAACCCTCGACCGGGCCTGGATTTGGCGCGATGGCGGATCCTTTTACGGCGTTCCGGTGAGCAACTTTCTGGGCTGGTACTTTACAGCGTTTCTTTTTTATCAGGCCTTCGCTCTCTACTGCCGGGAGACTCCATTAAAACCATCGCCTTCGTCCCCGAGCTACTGGCGAACCGCCGTCCTTTGCTATGGCGTATGTGCCTTCGGCAATCTCTTCATCTTCCGGGAGGGGCTATTTCCGCCTGCGGTAACCGACGCATCGGGAAAGCAGTGGTCAACGATGGACATTCTCATCGCCTGCACGCTGGTATCCGTTCTCGCCATGGGATCGATGGTTCTTCTGGCATGGCACAGATTGAGAATTCAAGAGGTCGAAGCGTACGGAGAATGACCGGAGAAAATCTGCCGCTTTGAAAGTCGCAACTTCAAACCTCGCCCTGAACAGTCGCGCCATTCTTCTTCTCCTCTGCCGAGAACCTGACCTTCACGTCAAACACGCGTGAAACAACGCTTGCAAAGCTCGCCCCGGGCCTGGCAAACACCTCGCTTTCATTGGATTCAAACTCGCCAAGCTCTTAATCGACATCTCCCGTCCAGGAACTCAAAATTGCAGCGTTGCGAATGCCTGACCTGCAAAACGGAGGTCGCATCACGACTGCTCTTACACGCGCCTTGCCGCTAGGAACCCCTGCGTGTTTGACTGGTTTCCGAAGACAGAGGAAGAAAAATGCCCTACATCCTTGCGCTCGACCAGGGAACCACCAGTTCTCGCGCCATTCTCTTTGACGAGTCAGGCGCTATCGCCGCCGTGGCACAGCACGAGTTCGAGCAGTTCTATCCGCAGCCCGGATGGGTCGAGCACGACCCCATGGAGATCCTCACCAGCCAACTGAGCTGTGCGGTTGAGGCTCTGGGCAGGGCGGGCGCGCGGCCCCGCGATGTAGCCGCAATCGGCATCACCAACCAGCGTGAAACGGTAATTGTCTGGGACCGCGCCACAGGCAAACCCATCCATCCTGCCATCGTGTGGCAGGACCGCCGAACTGCTGCGCAGTGCAGCCTTCTGGTCGAAAGCGGAGTCGAGGAGAGCGTCTCCAACCGCACCGGGCTCGTGCTTGATCCCTACTTCTCCGCCACCAAGGTCGCGTGGATTCTCGAGCATGTCCATGGCGCCCGCGCCCGCGCCGAGCAAGGCGAACTGGCCTTTGGTACCGTCGACAGCTGGCTCATCTGGCATCTGACCAGCGGCCGCCGCCACGTAACCGACGTTACGAACGCGTCGCGCACCCTGCTCTTCAACATCGTTAAAGGCGAATGGGACCCCGAGCTGCTGCGCATCTTCGACATTCCCGCGAGCATGCTCCCGGAAGTCGTCTGGTCCAGCCAGATCGTGGGCGAAGTGACCACCACCCTGGGCCTGGGCGGCATCTCGATCGCGGGCATCGCCGGAGACCAGCAGGCCGCGCTCTTCGGCCAGCTCTGCTGGGGTCCGGGTGAAGCTAAAAACACCTATGGAACCGGCTGCTTTCTGCTGCAAAACATCGGCACCGAATTCGTCCGATCCAAGAACCGCCTCATCACGACCCTGGCCGCCAGCGCCCGGCAGCGCCTGGAATACGCCTTTGAGGGCTCCATCTTTATCGGCGGGGCGGTCGTTCAGTGGTTGCGCGACAACCTCAAGCTCATCGCTTCCTCAGCCGATGTCGAAGCCCTCGCCTCCAGCGTGCCCGACACCGGCGGAGTGGTCTTTGTGCCTGCCTTTGTCGGCCTGGGCGCGCCCCACTGGGACGCCCACGCCGTTGGCATGATGATCGGCCTTCGCCGCGAGACCCAACCCGGCCACATCGCCCGCGCCGCTCTCGAAAGCATCGCCTTCCAGGTTGCGGACGTCCTGGAAGCCGTCCAGGCCGAGACCACCCCGCTCGCAGCCCTGCGCGTCGATGGAGGAGCTGCCGTCAACGGCCTCCTTATGCAGTTCCAGGCTGACGTCCTCGGCGTTCCTGTCGTACGTCCGCAGGTGACGGAGACCACCGCCCTGGGAGCCGCATATCTGGCAGGATTGGCTACGGGCTTCTGGGCTAATCCAGAGCAGTTGCAGGCCAAACGCCAGAACGATCATCGCTTCGAGCCCGCGATGAGCGCGCAGGAGCGTGCTGAGCGCAGATCGGTGTGGCGGCGCGCCGTGGAGCGGTCCAAAAACTGGACCGCTTAAGAATCTGTGCGCTTAGCTTCCAACTCCTGGATGGGACCAAAAGCCGGCAGTTTGAATCTAAAAGCTGGAATGGGAGCATTGGATGCGCAGAGAACAGATGTTGAGCAAGGTCCGCGGCCGCAGCGAGCCCTGGGACATTGTAGTCATCGGCGGCGGCGCCACCGGAATGGGAGTGGCTGTGGATGCGGCCGCGCGCGGCCTGAGTGTGGCCCTGCTTGAAGCCCACGACTTCGGCAAGGGCACCAGCAGCCGCAGCACCAAGCTGGTTCATGGTGGAGTCCGCTATCTCGAGCAGGGGAACGTCCCGCTGGTGATGTCGGCTCTCAAGGAGCGCGGGCTCATGCGCCAGAACGCGCCGCATCTGGTCCACGACCTCGCCTTCGTTGTGCCCAACTACTCCTGGTGGGAAGCGCCCTTTTACGGTATCGGACTCAAGCTTTATGACATGCTGGCCGGCAAGTACGGCTTCGGCGCTTCCAGACTGCTCACCAAAGAGGAAACCCTGGAGCGCCTGCCCGCCCTGGAGCCGGAAGAGCTGCGCGGCGGCGTCATCTACTACGATGGCCAGTTCGACGATGCCCGCCTGCTCATCCATCTCGCCATGACCGCCGCCGACCACGGCGCTGTGCTGCTCAACTACTGCCCCGTGACCGGCCTGATGCGCGACGACGACGGCTATATCAGCGGCGTTACCGCAACCAACCTTGACCCCAACGAGCCCACCGGCGAAGAACTCAACCTCTCCGCCCGCATGGTGGTCAACGCGACGGGAGTATTCACCGATTCCATCCGCCACATGGCCGATCCCGACGCAGAGGATATCGTCGTCACCAGCCAGGGCATTCATCTGGTCTTCGACCGCAGCTTCCTCAAGAGCGAGACCGCCCTTATGGTTCCACGCACCAGCGACGGCCGCGTTCTCTTCGTCATTCCCTGGCACGGCCACGCCGTCGCGGGAACAACCGATACGCCCGTCGACGCGCCCAGCCTTGAGCCCCGCCCGCTCGACGAGGAGATTGAGTTCATCCTGGAAACCGCGGCCCGCTTCTTTGTCCGTCCGCCCAGCCGTGCTGACGTGCTTGCGGTCTACGTGGGCCTGCGCCCGCTGGTCAAAGGCGAGGGCAAAACATCAGCCCTGTCGCGCGATCACGTCATTCACGTCGATCCTTCAGGTCTGCTCACCATCACCGGAGGCAAGTGGACCACTTATCGCCACATGGCCGAGGACTGCGTGGATCACGCCATCACACTCGGCAAGCTGCCCGACGCCGACTGCCCCACCAAAAATCTGCACATTCACGGGTACCTTGAAGACTCAAATGGTCTGGGAAGCCTCGAAGTCTACGGCTCGGATGCGGAGAAGATCCGCGCCCTGGCCGCCGGCTCTCCGGCTCTCGCCGCACAACTCCATCCCGCCCTGCCCTACATTGCTGCGGAAGTCGTCTGGGCCGTGCGCGAAGAGATGGCCCGCACTGTTGAAGATGTACTTGCCCGCCGCACGCGCGCCCTGTTCCTCAATGCCAACGCCGCTATCTCCATGGCTGAGCCCGTTGCCAGGTTGCTGGCCACCGAGCTGGGCCGCGACAAGGCCTGGGTCGCTGAGCAGGTGAAGCAGTTCACCGAACTGGCCCAGCAGTATCGTGTGTCGTAAACGAGAATGAAAAAGGTTCGAACGCGACGGCGGCGCGCTTCAACTCGCGAACTGCGCCGGCCGTTTCCGCTCCCTGTTCGAGGCTTCCTAGACGAGTTCGTCCAAGGCGAGATTCAGACTGATCTCGACGGCGCTCAAGCTCGATCCACTGGCGATGGCTCCGGGCACACCTGGGACAGCGGCGGTATACGCTCCCCCCGACTCATCGACGCTTCCAGAGATGAGCCTGCCGCCTAGCGTGACCGAATAGGACGCCGGGACGGTCACCGCTCCGGAACTACTCGTAGAGGCCTGAATCGGCGCCGCCACGGAGCTGGCTTGTGCGGCTGCGGCCGGGGGAAGTGAAGAGGGCACGGGGTCGGGCTCAGGGGCAACCGTGGTCAATCCCGCAGTCGAAGGCGCGATGTTCAAGATTGGGGATATCTGCATCGTTCATTCCTCCGTTCCGGAGCGAATTTAGTTCATATCGGCTATCGGCACGGAGCGCAGTTTTGTTTAGCCCCATTTTTCCACGGCCCTTCTCGAGAGATGTGCCTTCCTGGGAAACATCTCCTGCACATTGCGCCAAGGTTGCCCCGTGATCCAGGGCGAAGGATCGCGTCGTCGATCTCGCAGCAAGGCTCATCGTTAGACTCAAGTTATTCAAAAATAATGGTTTAGATTTATGGAGAGTCGGGCCAAATCCGCCGGGGCTTAGGGCCTGCGATATGCTTTTCGCATGGCTTGAACCTGCGGAGGTCCAAAATGGCAGCGAAATGTACCCACATTGCGGAACACCTGAAACAAGTGAAGCCGCGCACCAAGGGCTGTGAGGAGTGTTTGCAGAGCGGAGACACGTGGGTGCACCTGCGCATGTGTCTGGAGTGCGGCCACGTGGGCTGCTGCGACTCATCGCCGAACCGCCACGCGCGCGCGCATTTTCATACGACGCAGCACCCGCTCATCCAATCCGCCGAAAGAGGCGAGAATTGGCGCTGGTGCTACATCGACGATACCTATCTTTAGATCAGCTCGACTTCGATCTTCTTCGTCTCCGCGCTCAGCTTCACGATTTTGAAGCTGCGAATCTGCCCCTCGGCCAGCGGCTCTGGCTGGGCCGCCGCAGCCGGCGCATTACCCTTCCAGCGCGCGCTCAACAGCGATGTCAGCGACGACAGATCGGCTTTTCCTGGGGCCTTCGTCTCCACTTCCGGAGCAGCGGTTGAAGAAGCTGTTGCACGGCAGGCTGCGCGGATGCCTTCGCCAAGTTCTACCACCGCTGAACCGGCTCCCAGCTCCATCACGCGCCCC
>CAYUJM010000213.1:0-6944 GCA_964445025.1 uncultured Occallatibacter sp.
TGTGGTGGCCGCAATCCCATTTGTTGTTGAGGAGGTTTCTTTCAACACACCGGCAAACGTAACGGTGTTGCCGGGAACCAGAACATCCAGCCCACCCTGTCCCACACCGGAGAGATACGACATCCCCATGACGTTCCCGTTCACATCGAAGAGCACCACAGCGCCCAGGCGAAGGCCCGGATACTCAGGTTTGAAGGTAACCGACTCCGTGCAGGTGGCGCCGGCGGTCAGGGTCGCCGTCGGCGGCTCGCACGTCGAGGTGGCTACGACCTTGGCGAAGTCCAGTCCGCTGGCTCCACTCGTGAGCACTTCCACCTTGCTTACGGGGACCGACCCAACGACCGAGGAGCTGGCGGTCACGGTAACGCTTTGGGCAGCCGAGAGGGAGCCGACGTTTCGGGCGGCGAAGACGCCCTGCGCCTGGACGCCGATGGCCACGAGCAGCAACGCGGCAAGGGCCAATAGTCCACGCAAGCGGCTGTGCATTGCAGTCTGATGGCGGCGAACTGAGGTAACCAGGGCGCGGCGGCTGATCCGTCCGCCGGTTACTTTGGTAAATGTCGTCACGGGCCTGGGAAAAACTCTGCCAGATTTATGCTGACTGGCCATCTGAAGCGGAACGTGGATCGTATGCTGATTCATGGTTTTTTTGAACTCCTCGGTCTTGCCTGTTGCGCATTTCCCAATGTTTTCCAAGGCCTGAGAACTGCAAAAAATAGTTGTTGCTCCGTCGTCTTTTTGTTCTTGTTGGCACGAGTATAGCCGTTACCATAGTTTTAAAAGATGACACTTTATGGTCATCAGCGCTGCACGTTCCGAGCACGTAACCGATTTGGCACTATCCGAAGTGGGACTATGCACATCTGCCTGTGACCGCGAGCCCTCAACACCCATGCCCTGTGCTCGGCTGGTCTCAGCTCAGCGGGCAAGAGTAATCTGGTGAAACCATGAGTCCATCCGCGCAGCAACCGCAATTGAATCTTGCCCAGACCCCCGACTATCGTGAAACCTATGCCAACAGCGTCCAGGTCCGCGTGAGCGTATGGGACTTCCAGCTTGTGTTTGGCCTGGCCTCGAGCGAGAGCCCGGAACAGGTGACCATCCGCAACCATCAGGCGATCTTTCTCAGCCCCCAGCAAGCCAAGGCGCTGTGGAACGTGCTGGGGCAGAACATTGCCCAGTACGAGCAGGCCTTCGGCGTATTGAATCTGGAGCCGCACGGCCACGGTTTTCCGCAAGGGCCGGTGAATTGAGAGCAGGGAACAGGGATTAGGGCGGGTGACGCTTGCCTTCAGATGGTTGCAGCGCCGGCGATACAAGACCGATTCCGGGAGAGATCGCTTGCGCTTGAAAACGTTGATGCAACCGCGGCTGGATTCGCCGCTCCCCCTCTGGATGATCTTTCCGGTGGTCTTTGCGGCTTTATATGCCAGCCACTTTACCCTGCTGCGCCTGCCATATTACTGGGATGAAGCGGGTTATTACATTCCCGCGGCCTGGGACTTCTTCCGCACCGGTTCGCTGATCCCCATTACCACGCTGACCAACGCCCACCCGCCCCTGCCCAGCATCTACTTGGCGCTGTGGTGGAAGATCTCCGGCTTCTATCCGGAAGTCACCCGGGAAGCGGTGCTGATGGTGGCTGCCTTGGGGCTGCTGGCGGTCTGGCGCCTGACGCTGCGCGTGGTGGGCGTAGCCAGTGTGGCCTTTTGGACTGTGCTCCTAACCGGGATCTATCCCATCTGGTTTGCGCAGAGCACGCTGGCGCACGCGGATATCTTCGCGGCCGCTTGTACGCTGTGGGGGCTGGTCTTTGCCCTGCCCGACCGCGATCGCAAGCCGTGGGCGGCGGCGCTGTGGTTTGCGGCTGCGGCGTTATGCAAGGAGACGTCGATTGCGGTTCCGCTGACGCTGGCCGCAGTCTGCGTGGTGGAAGCGTTTCGGGCCAGGCTGCCCCTTCGCTTCAGCCTCTTGCGGGAATCAGCCTGGCTCGCAGGCTGTGTGTTGCCGCTGGCGGGCTGGTATGGCTTTCACTACTGGAAGACCGGCTTTCTCTTTGGCAATCCCGAGTTTCTGCGCTACAACGCGCAAGCCAACCTGGAGCCACTGCGGATTTTCGCCGCCTTCGGGCACCGGGTGCTCCATCTCACGGCGCACATGAACCTGTTTGTGCCGGTGCTGATGACCTTCGCCGCGCTGCTGCTGAATCCGCGCCTGGGGCCCGGCGGCCGTGACAGGGAAGCGATCCCCGCTGCAACATTGCGGAGGATTCTGCTGCTTCTGTTCGGTAATGCCTTGCTTTTCAGCGTGTTGGGCGGAGCCTTGCTGACGCGCTATCTGCTCCCCATGTATCCGCTGGTGCTGCTGGTAGCAGTGACGTCGTTTTACCGCAGGGTTCCCTATTGGCCGGGCCTTGCGGTTTTTTCTACGGCGGCTTTTCTGGCGGGGCTGTTCTTCAATCCCCCCTACGGGTTCGCTCCGGAAGATAACCTGGCCTACGCGCATGTGATCCGGCTGCACCTGGCGGGGATCGCACAGTTGAACAGGAAGTACCCTGGAGCAACCGTCCTTTCCGCCTGGCCCATGTCCGATGAGCTAACGCGGCCGGAGCTTGGCTACCTGAAGAATCCCTTCGATGTTTACCGCGTCGAGGATTTCTCCGCGCCGCAGATTGACCGCGCAGCGGAGGAGCCGGGCAAGTTTTCCGCGGCGCTGGTGTTCTCCACAAAATACGACCCGCCCCGGCCGCTGCTTAGCCTGGGGGCCAAAAGCGCGGAGCTCGACGAGAAGTACTTTGGGCTGCACCACGATCTGCCGCCGGAACAGATTGCCAGGCGGTTAGGCGGGGAACTGGTGTGGGAGAAGATCGACCAGGGGCAATGGGTGGCGCTCATCCGGTTTGAGCGGGTTCTGGCCGCTCGGGCGGACTCGGCCGCCGGCTGGTAAATCAGGTGAAAGAGAAGGTTTGGATCGGTATCCTGGCATCGCGAGCGTGATTTGAGAGGAGGCCGTGTATGTCCGATGATGGGGGCGAGTATCCCTATGAAACGCGCCTGAACATTCTGCATCCGGCGCTCGAAGTGATTGACGAGAAAGCACTGTCCGATGGCTGCGAGTTCAAGTGGTTCAACCAGACACTCTGCAAGGTGAATGAGTCGGTGGTGCGCGTTGGAATCATCGAGGGCGAATACCACTGGCACAAACACGATGAAGACGACGAATTCTTCTATGTGCTCGAAGGCAAGCTGCTCATCGATCTTGAGAACCGCGCCGTTGAACTTTTTCCGCGGCAGGGATTTGTCGTGCCCAAGGGAGTCGTGCATCGCACCCGTGCGCCGCAGCGAACCGTGATCCTGATGGTGGAGAATGCGGGGATCATTCCGACCGGAAATTGAGTGTGCGCCGCTCTGATTCGCAGGCGCACGCGGGCAAGGGCAGGCGTGCGGCGCCAACCGCCGCGCGCCGCAACCCCTATAATCAGGCTGTTGTGCATACTCTTTCTTCATTGCAATTGCGGCGGGTAACGCGGGCAGCCGCGGCCCTGGGACTTTTTGTAGTTCTGGCCGTGACTTCGACGGTCACATTGCGTGGCCAGGCGGCTCCGGACAACGGCGCGGGGCTGGCCGGAGTGGAATCCGCAGCGGGCCGGGGACGGATTTTGCTCGTTCTGCCCTTCGACAACCGCACCGGACAGCCGAGTCTGGAATGGATTCGCGAAGCGGCTCCCGAGATTCTGGGCAGCAGCTTTGCATCTGCGGGTTTCGCGCCGATGAGCCGGGCCGATCGGCTCTACGCACTGGATCATCTGGGCCTGCCCCAAGGCTTTCATCCCTCGCGTGCCACCGCACTGAAGCTGGCGCAGACGCTGGATGCCGATTCGATCGTAGTGGGCAGCTATGTGACCGATGGAACGGGGATCATAGCCGAGGCGCAGGTCGTGGACGTGCCGCACCTGCGTATGAGCGAGGCCGTAACCGCGCACGGCGAAATGAAGGATCTGGTCGAGGTCTTCGACTCTCTGGCCTGGGAGCTGACCCGGCAGCTTGACCCTGGTTTCAGCGTGGCCAAAGAGACATTTGTAGCCGAAGGCAAAGGCGTGCGCGTGGACGCTTTCGAGCAGTACATCCGCGGCATCACCGAGCCCGATCACGAGGAGCGGCTCCGCCATTTGAACAAGGCGGTGGAGTTGAGCCCCGGCTTTGCCCCGGCATGGATGGCTCTGGGGCGCGAGGACTACAACAGCCAGCAATATGAGCAGGCCGCCACGGCTTTCGCCAGGGTAGTGCGCGACGAACCCCAGTTGCAGGGACCCCAGGCGCAGGGGACCGACGCTCTGGAGGCAGGATTTTATCTGGGGCTTTCCCTTCTGTTTTCAGGCGATTACCCCAAGGCCGAACAGGCTTTTGCCGGAGTGGCGCGCGCGTTGCCGCTCGCCGAGGTGCTGAACAACGAAGGCGTTGCGGTGAGCCGCCAGGGGCACGACGGTACTGGGCTCTTCCGGCAGGCGGTGGCGGCTGACGCAAATGCCAGCGACTATCACTTCAACCTGGCGGTCAGCCTGAAGCGCCACGGAAATACAGTCGAGGCGTTGGCCGAACTCGCTCAGTGTCTGCGTCTGCGGGCCGGCGACAGCGAGGCCGAAGCGCTGGAAGCGGAATGGAAAGAGGCGCCTGGAAAGCAGGCCGGCGAAGCGGATGTGAAGGCCGATCCTCTGGAACGGATTGCTCGCAACTTCGATGCCGTCGCCTTTCGCCAGGCCGCGCAAATGCTTGACCAGGTGGACGAGGCGCGGCTGACGGCGCTACCGCCGGAGCAGCGCGCCGAAAAGCTGGCCGGACAGGCCAGGGACTTCCTGGACCGCGGGCTGCTGCTGGAGGCCGAGCGGCTCTACCAGACGGCGTTGGCCTCCGACGACCGGGTTGCCGCGGTGCATGCGGGCCTGGCGGAAGTGCGCGAGCGGTCAGGCGACAATGACAACGCCCGCAAGGAGGCGCGCACCAGCCTTGAACTGATGCCGTCCGTTCAGGCGTATCTTGTGATGGGACGCCTTGACCTTGTCGCCGGTCACATGGATCAGGCTAGCTACGATGTGGCCGAAGGCCTGAGGATTGAGCCTGGCAACAAGACTTTGCTGGAGTTGCGGGCACTGATCGAGGCCAGGGAAGGGCAGAAGAAGTGAGAGCCGCCCGCGGGAGTGGATCATCCGGCGGAATGGGACCGAACTGAAGCCTTGCAAGCCTCGCGCAGGGCTGAATAGCAGGTCCTGAAGGGAGCAAGCCATGGTTGAGCGCACACGCAGGTTGACGGTTGGGTTTGGTTGGGCCGCGGTCATCTTCGCTGCGGCCTTCGCGGTTATGTCCCCGGTTTTTGCGCAGCCATCAGGATCGCGACAGCCCTGTATCGACAAGCTGGTGCTCGCGGACACCATCCAGCCCGTCACGGCATGGCAACTGGAGCGAGCCCTTAAGCAGGCCAACTCCGACGGCGCACAGGCGCTGCTGGTGCAGTTGGACACGCCCGGCGGCCTGCTGGAGTCGACCCGCGGCATGGTTGGCGCGATCTTGAGCTCGCACGTGCCCGTGATTGTGTACGTCTCCCCGGCTGGCGCCCGGGCCGGTTCGGCGGGGTTCTTTCTGCTTGAAGCAGCGGATGTGGCCGCCATGGCTCCGGGGACCAACGCCGGGGCGGCGCACCCAGTGCTGCAGTTTGGCGGCCAGCCTGACGCGACCATGAATCAGAAGATCGAGAACGACACCGAGGCGTTTCTGCGCTCGTATGTCACCAAGCGCGGCCGCAACGCAGAGGCCGCGGACGCAGCGGTGCACACGTCGCACTCCTACACGGCCGAGGAAGCACTGGATCAGCACTTGATCGATCTGACGGCGGGCAGCGACACGCAACTGTTGGCGGCGCTGGAAGGGCGCACGATTACGCGCCTGGATGGGAGCAAGCTGGTGCTGCACCTGGGCGGCGCGCGGATTGACATGGTCAAGCCGTCGCTGCGCGAAGAGCTGCTGAGCTGGCTGGTGAACCCCAACATCGCCCTGCTCATGCTGGTGTGCGGCGCGTTGCTGATTTATCTGGAATTCAGCACGCCCGGCACCATCGTTCCCGGCGCGCTGGGCACTCTGATGGTCCTGCTGGCCATCTTCGGCCTCAACCTTCTGCCCATCCGGTATACGGCGGTGCTGTTGCTGGTGGCGGCCCTGGGTCTGCTGGTGCTCGAAGCCAAGGTGGGCGGGCATGGCGCACTGGCCATCGCGGGAATCGTCTGCCTCGCATTCGGCATGCTCACCTTGGTGGCGGCGCCTGTGCCGGAACTGAGCGTAAACCCGCTGATTGCAATCGGCGTGAGCGCGGGCTTCGGCGTGATTACGGTCTTTCTGCTGCGGCTCATTATTCGGGCGCGGCGGATGAAGTCCCGCCTCGGGGTTGATGCACTGCTGGGCAGCGCGGCTAAGGCCATGGAGCCGCTGGCCCCCGAGGGTCACGTGCTGGTGGAAGGGGAGATATGGCGCGCCGTCGCCAGCGAGCCGGTTGCGGCGGGAGCCGCACTGCGCGTCGTCGGACACGAGCAGTATCTACTGCGCGTGGAACCGGCGGTCCGGATGCATCTGCCCGAATCCCACGCCTGAACGGATCAGTCTTTGCAGCCCCGCCTGGAGTACAATCCGTGCTGAGTGAGGGAAGTGAAATGCTAGCGACTCCAATCCTGGTTCTCATTGCCATCGTTGTTTTATACCTGCTCAACTCCATCAAAATCCTGCGCGAGTACGAGCGCGGAGTGATCTTCCGCTTGGGCAGGGCTCTTCCGGTGCCGAAGGGGCCGGGAATCATTCTGGTCTTCCGGCCATTCGACCAGATGGTGCGCATCTCGCTGCGGCAGGATGTGCTGGAGGTTCCGGCGCAGGACGTGATTACCCGCGACAACGTCACCCTCAAGG
>CAYUJM010000214.1:0-6863 GCA_964445025.1 uncultured Occallatibacter sp.
CGGTGCGCCCGCTGACGGCCATGACCGGCGAGATCACGCTCAGCGGCAACGTGCTTCCTGTGGGCGGCATCAAGGAGAAGTTTCTGGCTGCGCGCCGGGCCGGGGTGGAAACCATCATCCTGCCCGCGGACAACCGCCAGGACGTGGAAGAGGACTTGACGCCGGAGCTGACACAGGGCGTTGCGATCCACTACGCCAGCCGCATTGAAGACGTGCTGGCCGTGGCGTTGCCGCAATTGAAGGCGGGATCGGAAACCAAGCCGGCCGGGCCAGAGGCGGTTGTGGACGCGGCGGCATAAAAACGGATTCCGATCGGGCAAGGGAAGGGGCCGGCGAAACTGCCGGCCCTTTTCTTGTCCTTGAGAAGTTGAATTCGCCCTGAGTTTTTTAACAGATCGCTGTGGCGCGGGTTCTTGACCGGATGGTAGTATCGTGCCACATCCGGCGAGCCCATGCGGAGATCCGGCGCTGGATTCAGATCAAGACTTGGAGGTCTCCAGTGCCCATCTTTGTCCAGTTTTACGCCCCGGGTCGAAGCTTGAATTCCGGTAAGAGTGCGGTTCATGGGATGACATATGGGAAGACGCGCATAACTCCCGTAAACCTGAGTCATGTGCTCTTCCAGATGCAAGTCCTGAGCCCTCGAGATGCAGCCTCGGGCTTGGCGTCCGGAAAGCGCCAGCACGAGCCACTGGTCATCGTCAAGGAAACAGACTCCAGTTCACCTCTGCTCTTGCAGCACTGCCACAGCGGACAGGTGTTGAGCTCATTGCAGCTGAACCTTTCCCAGGATGGCCGGGCGGGGAGCGGGGGGAAGGAAGATATCTTCTCCACGATCACCCTGACCAATGGCGCAATTGTGAATTACAAGACATTCCACGGGCTCCAAGGGTCTGCCTTAAATCACCCGCGATCCGGGTCGGAGAGCACTCATACCAACGAGTTGGAGTCGTTCGAGCTGACGTTCCAGAAGATTACGTGGACATGGAACGACGGTGGAATAAACGCAACCGACGATTGGTTGGCATAGGCATAAGCCGTCCCCCGAGGTCGATGCAAGCCCCGAATACTGCGGCTTCTCACGCGGACCGCGGAGCCTTTGTGCGCAGCACGGGCGATGGAGATCTGTGTTCGCCGCACTGAAGTAATCAGCGCCCGCGCCGATGAAAAGCTGAGAGTCGACAGCGCCAATGCGCGCGGGAAGCGGTGACCATGGCGACCTCGCAAGTGACTCCGCATCAGGTTGTGCCGCTGCACCTTTCAGGGAACACGACCGAGCAACAGAACCGGCTGCTGCAGGAGTTTCTCGGCGCTGCTATCCAGGAAGCCTATCGGATGGCGATCGAGCAACTGGACCAGCAAAGCGCGCAGACCGTGCTCGACATGAACCGCAAGCTCAAGTCCGAGGTGGCCGAGCGGGTGGTGGAAATCATCCAGCGCCACACGGTGAGCGACAAGTTCAAGGACGAGGAAGTTGGCTCCAACCGCATCTATCCGCCCACTTACCGCGTGCGGCCGGTGGAGGCGCAGGTCACGGAGCTGAGGAAGCTGTTTCCCGTCCTGGGAAGTTGCCTGGAGAAGCTCTCGCGCAAGCCGCTGCCCGAGAGCGCTGAGGCATGGTTTGCCATTCCTCGCTGGCAGGTGCTGGCTCCCACGTATGGCGAGGCCGTGGAGATGCTGCTGGAGGTGCTGGCCAGGCGGCGCAAGCTCTCCAACCGGATCGTCGGTAAGGTGGGCGAGAAATACCTGCGCCAGAGCGAGCGCTCGAAGCTGGCCGAAAAGATTCTGGCCGAGCAGCAGCAGGGGCACGATTTTCTGGTGGTGGCCGCACAGGCCGGCATGCTGCACCGGGGCTCGTCTGCACGGCGGACGCGCGTGGCCATGGCCGGGAATGAGTTCGGGCTGGGCGTGTTTGCCTTCGGCTGCATGCTGCTGACGCACCCGGAGCGGCTGTCGACCGGGGATACGCTGATGATCGACTGCAGCGGCGATGAGTACTCGGTGCGCGGCGATTACACCTTCGACCGCGTGCCGCTGTTCGACTACGACCTGGCCGGCATCGAGTTCAGCATCTTCTACGAAGACCGCGCGCGCAACCTGTGGGGCACTCCCACCGGGTTCCTGTACAAGCTGGCGTAAGCCGCGACGGTTTGACAATCGCCCCGCCGAGGTTTCGCCGACTGATTGCCGCCTGCTGCGTCTAACTGGCAGGCGGTATTCTCTTAAGAGTGATGCAGGTAAAAGTTCTTTGCTTTGGAGTGTTGAAAGACTGGTTTGGCGCAGGCCCGGCCACAGTGGAGCTGCCCGAGGGGGCAACCGTGGCGGCGCTGCTGGAGGTGCTGCGCGCGCAGCGCTCGACGGCGCTGCTGCAGGGCATTGCCGTGAGCGTCAACGCTGAATACGCCACGGGAGCGCAAGTGCTTGCCGAGGCCGATGAAGTGGGCTTGCTGCCGCCGGTCTCGGGCGGTACGGGCGCCACACACGGCGAACCTTCAGGCGACAGTGGTGGCCTGGTCCAGCTCACCCGCGAGCGGATCGACGCGGACCAGCTTGTGGCGGCGGCCAAACGGGGCGCAGACGGCGCTGTTGTGGTCTTCGACGGGATCGTGCGCGACAACACCCGCGGACGGCGAACGCTCCACCTCGATTACGAGGCATATGAAGAGATGGCCGCGAAGCAGATGCGGGAGCTGGCCGCTCAAGCGCGCACCCGCTTCGGCGTGCGCCACGTGACCATCGTCCATCGTCTCGGCCGGCTTGAAGTCAGCGAGACCAGCGTACTGATCGTCGTGGCCTCCGCGCATCGCGGCGCAGCGTTCGATGCCTGTAGATGGGTGATCGATACGCTCAAGAAGACGGTGCCCATCTGGAAGAAAGAAACCTTTGCCGATGGCGCGGTGTGGGCCGATGGCGAGCCGTTTCCCCGCGAGTTCGTCGCTGAGCCGGAGGCGTCGCATGAGGGGTGAGACCTTGGGCGCCCGGCGTCTGGGGCTTCCCACCCTTGCGCCAGGAAAGAAGCGCAAGGATGGGGCACGGTGGATTTTTTGCCTGTTCAGCGTTGCTCTCGAGCTTGTGCTGGCGATGATCGCTGGCGTTTGCGCACTGCCGCTTTCGGCGCAGGACGTGACGCTGCACGTGGACGTGAAGCTGGTGAGCGTGTTTGTGAACGTGACCGACCGCAATGGAGCGATTGTGGGCGGCCTGACGCGCGAGGATTTTGCCGTGACGGAAGACGGCCGGCCGCAGCAGATATCGGTGTTCGAGCGCCAATCGGAGCTGCCGCTGAACCTGACCCTGGCCATCGATACGAGTGGCAGCGTAAGGAAGGATCTGTCAGAGGAAGCGGATGCAGCGCGGCGTTTTGTGCATGCCATTCTGCGTCCGCGGGACCAGATGAGCCTGTTGCAATTCGCCACCGACGTTCGCGAGCTGACGCCGTTTACAAACAAGGTCGCCTTGATCGACCGGGGCCTGAGCCAGTTGCACGCCGACTGGGCTACGGCTCTGTACGACGCCGTCGTTCTCGGTTCCGAACGCCTGGGACCGAAGGACGGGCGCAAGGTGCTGATCGTGGTCTCGGACGGCGACGATACGGCCAAGAGCTCCACCTATGCCGAGGCGCTGGAGGCGGCGCTGCGCCACGAGGTGATGATCTACTCCATCATCGACGTGCCCATCGAGGCCAGCGCGGGGCGCGACCTGGGCGGGGAACACGCGCTGATCACGCTGGCCGAGCAGACGGGCGGCAAGAGCTTCTACGTAGCCGAGGGCGGCCTGGACAAGGCCTTTGCCCAGGTAAGCGATGACCTGCGCACGCAATATTTGGTCGGCTACTATCCCAAAAACCAGGAGCCGGGCAGAACCTTTCATCGCATCGATGTGAAGGTGCCCAGGGCCGCCACGCAGGACTTCAAAATCCGGCACAAGACGGGGTATTACGGGGACGCGCCGGTGACAAAGAACTGACGCGGTGGCCGAGTCAGCGTGCTCGCCTTTGAATCAGCTTCTCAGATTCGACGAGCGCGGCAAGCGTCAAATCGTGGAAGACCGAAGCCTCGAAGAGCGACTTCTCGCCTGCATTGAGCCTTAACTCTGGCAGTTTGCGTCTAACAGCTCGATAACTGCTCAGCATCTCCGGAACCGTAGTCACGTCGCCGGGTTGCCGGAAAATATTGCGGAGCCCTGCCATGACTCCCTTGGCTGTTCCGTTGTGGATCTGCGGGTCAATTCCGTTAATGTCGCTGGTCGACCGTTGGGTCCGATACGGCTTGCTCTCGAAGACGCAGGCCCGATGGCGGCCTTTGGAGATGTGCGAGCGATAAAGCGCCATGCCGAGCTCCACTGGCATGTTAAAGCGGGGAATTCCCTTGGAGAGCTCGATGCGAGAGAGGTCGTGGATAGAGAAATCGGACTCTTCGATCAAGCCGATAATCGTTTCAAGGCGGCCTTGATTGGGAACCCCAATTGTTGCATTGACGCGCAAGCCAAGTTGGGTCAGGCCCACGATGTAGGCGAGGTAGAGGTCTTCGAAGCCTCGATCGTACGGGATGTTGAGAAAGACTGACTCGATGCGCTTGCGGCGTGGCACGCGAACCTATTGCCTGCCCCGAACCTTCGAGGAGGCTTGGGTGCGGCTTTTCTTCCTGAAGGAAGTTCCGGTCGCGGCGGTCTTGGAAGATTTCCGCCTCAGTGGTGCGCTCATAATGCTTCGCACAGCCGCAACACGCTCGGAGCTGAGCCCGAGAATCTGGCCCATTTCCTCAGGGGTTGGAACCGGATTGGCAATCACATGCGCGCTCATGGCCTCACTATAGGGCGAAATCCAATGCGCGGCTAAGGGAAATCTGCCGTGCGTAGCGCCACATGATTTTTCCTTATGCGGCCATCTCCTCCCGCGCTGCATCTAAAATGACATCATGACCTCCCCGCTTTCTTCGCGACGCCGTTCCAAGGCGCCTCCGCCGGGCGATACCGGCCAGGAGGCACTCTACCTGCGTTCTCTCAGCGACCGACAGGTCGTGGTCAACGTGAAGCTGCGCGACGGCGAGACGGTGCGCGGCTGGATTGAGTACTTCGACGACGCGATGCTGCGCCTGACGCGCGAAGGCCTGCCTAACCTGTTCATCTACAAGCACCAGATCCGCAGCATCTCGGAGGCAGGGAAGCGTCGCGAGAGCCGTCCCGCGAGCCAGCCCAAGCCGGCTGCCAGCGAAACTGCACCGAACGGAGCGGCCTCTTGAGCGCCATTCCGGAAGATCTGGTTTGGGTTCCCAAGGCCTCGGCGATCGCACGCGAGGCGGGCGCGCGGCTGCGCGAGTTTTTTGCCCAGGGCGTGGAGACCGAGTACAAGGGCGACGTGGACTTGGTGACGGTGGCCGACCGGACGGTGGAGAAGCTGATCCGCGGGCGGCTGGGTGAGGCATTTCCCGAACACGGCGTCTATGGCGAAGAGGGAACGCGGGAACGCATGGAGGGCGAGTTTCGCTGGTATGTGGACCCGCTGGACGGGACCACCAACTTTGCCCACGGGTTTCCGCAGTTCTGCGTTTCGCTGGGCCTTGAGCACAGACCGGCCCAGGGCGCGGCGGGGAGCGGCCAGGACGAAGACGGCACGATTGTGGCCGGAGTGATCTACGACCCCATGCGCGACGAGCTCTACACAGCCGAGCGGGGACGCGGCGCATGGCTGAACGGACGGCCGATGCACGTGTCGCGGATCGAGGAACTGGCCGAGTCGCTCATTGCTACAGGATTCCCAAGCCGCAAGCGCCATGACAGCCCCAACGTGCATTTTTATCAGGAATTCACGCTGCGTTCGCACGGGGTGCGGCGGGCCGGTTCTGCTGCGCTGGATCTGGCGTATGTGGCATGCGGGCGCATGGAGGCCTTCTGGGAGTTCAACCTGAACCCGTGGGACACGGCGGCGGGGATTCTGCTGGTGGAAGAAGCCGGCGGGCGTGTGACGGATTTTTCCGGCGGGCCGTTCCAGTTGGACAGCCACGAGGTCCTGGCCTCGAACGGGTTGATTCACGAAGAATTGGTCGGCCTGTTCAAGGACATGTTCGCCGGGCGGGATTTGGCGCCGATCCCAACGCCGGAGGAGTTTGCCAAGCGTCGGGCGGAACGGGCGGAGAGGTAACGGCTCTGATGAGCCCTCGCCACTGCTGGCTGTGCTTGGTGTTTTGGGTGATTTTGGCAAAGTTGTTGAGACTCGCTAGAATGCCGGGTCATGGAAGAACTCGTTGGGGCGATCCTGGCTGGCTTGGCCGAACTGCTCACTGAGCTGCTCTTTGAGGTCCTCGCCGAAGCAATTGTCGCCCTCTTCGCGCGCTCCCTTCGTCGTCTGTTCCAGAATTCCTTCGATCCCCTCCTTGCCTCAGTCTTCTACCTGTTGCTTGGGGCAGGTTTTGGCGGGGCCAGCCTGCTCGCTTTACCGCACCCTCTCTTTCACCCATCGAGGTTCCACGGCATCAGCCTTCTTGTGAGCCCCATTCTCACAGGGCTTGTGATGTCGGAGGTCGGCGTGCTGGTTCGGCGCAAGGGCGGGAAATCGGTGCGCATTGAAACCTTCCGATATGGGTTTGCCTTTGCTCTGGGAATGGCGATGGCCCGGTTGGTCTTTGTGAGTTGACCTGGAAACTGAAGAACGATACTCAAAGCAGGCACCCAACGACCTCAGCAATGCCGAAAGAGGAGCACAATCCTCCGCGATTCCCGCATGGCAAAACCCGGTTGCAACGGAGCGGGTCAAGCTCCGGGGTCGTGTGCTACTATCAGCGTCGAGGATTCAACTCTCCGGAGATTGCAAAGATGGCATACGTGATTGCAGAACCCTGTATCGGCACCAAGGACACCGCCTGTGT
>CAYUJM010000215.1:0-6833 GCA_964445025.1 uncultured Occallatibacter sp.
GCGTTGTTGTCTTCGGTGGTGATGAGCGTATGGCCCAGGTAGTCGCGCATGGCGGGCTGGGCAACGCGCTTATGCGCGCCTTCAAGGTAAAAGGCGTTGTTGTCCTCGTAGAGGTTGATGTTGGTAAAGGCGTGGAAGTCGATGGGGTCAGGGCAGGCGGCGAAAGCGCCGTTGTAGTGGGTGGGATAAAAGACTTGCGCAGCCAGCGCTTCCCAGCCGCCGGTGGATCCGCCATAGAGGAAGCGCGCCCAGCCCTGGCCGATGCCGCGGAACTGCTTCTCGATGGCTGGGATCAGCTCATTCTCAATGGCGTCGCCATAGGGACCCACATTGGCGGAGTTCACGGCGTAGGAATCGTCGTAGTAGGGATTTGCATGCTGGATCTTGACGATCAGGACACGCGGAAAGCCAGGCGCGATCCACTGCTGATAGAACCTGTAAGCTTCCTGCTGCTGGATGCGGTTGTAGCCGCCGAGGTGAAAACGCTGGCTATAGTCGGGCTTGAGGTCGGGGTCCGGCGGGGTGGTGCGGAAGCCGTCAAAGTCGGGCACAAAATGGTCGTGAAAGATGATGAGCGGGAAACGGGCGTTCGTGTGGTCATCAAAGCCCTCGGGCACCAGCACGACGGCGCTGAGAAACATCGGCCGTCCCCAGAACCTTGTGAGTACGGCACTCTGAATGCGGATGTGCCGGATGTATTTGGTGTCGACAGGCGCTGGGATGGGCGGAATCACATTGCTCATGGAAACGGGAATGACCACTCCCGGCTTGACCAGGAACTTTTGCGGAGTCGAGTAGAGGTTGCCGGGCGATGAGTTCCAATGCTGGCCTTCGCCCTGGTCCATGTGCAGCTTGACGGTTTTGCCATCGCTGCGGTGGAAGGTCTCGTACCGGTTCAGAACGGCCTGAACGGTGTACTCGCCGGGAGGCACGTCCTTCAGGCTGCGGATGGGATAACCCCAGGCAGACGCGTCGACAGTGGCGGGCTCGCCCGGCTTCAAGGCGTCGACGGTGAGGCCGAAGACAATCTGCGAGCGCGGTGTATCGTCGATCTGGTCGCGCGGCTCGCTGCTCGGGTCGGTGGAAAGAACCAGCAGGATGCGGCCATCGAGAGGCTGTGCGCTGGCCTGCGCTGGGAAGGAGACCGAGAAAGACTGAGGTCGGGCCACAAGAGGGAAGGCCAGGGCGACGAACAGAAGAAGTGGCTTCATGGGGTCACCTATCGAACGGGGAGGTTTCTGAGGTCGACAGAGGCAGCCCCAGAATCCCAGCGGCGAGACCGGGGGCTGACCTGCACGGACGGTTTAAGCCGCGGTTTCTACTTGCCCTCCGCCAGCGTGCTCTTGATAAAGGCGGCGACGCGATCGTGAAGCTGTTTGAGGCTTTCGTCGCGGACATAGACCATGTGTCCGGATTCGTACCAGTCGTACTCGATGTTTTTGGCGAGCGATTTCGGGATGGGCAAGTGCTTCTCTTCGTACTGCGCGGCGAAGAACGGTGTTGCCAGGTCATAGTAGCCGCCGTTGACCATGATGCGGAGGCGTGGATTGGTCTTGAGGGCCTCGGCCAGATCGTTGGCCACGTTCAGGTCGATGGGGTTGCCGCGATGCGTGAAATCCCAGTGCACGCCGCCGAACTGCGCATCGGCCAGGTAGGTCTGCCCCTCGCCATACTTCAGGTCGCGGCGCACGTAGTCGTTGAAGAGCGCCACATAAGCTGAGGAGATGGCAGAGCTTTGCGGATCATAGTCGGCACCCTGGCTCAAGGGGTCGAGATCCGGGCCTGAGAAGCGGGTGTCCAGGCGCCCGGTAGTCAAATCCTGATCGTCCTGCAGGGTCTTTTCAAATTCGCCACCGCTGACGCGCAAATTGGCCTTGAGAAGATACGCCACCGGCAGTCCGGTGTAGTCGTGCAGCTTCTCGGCGACGGACTGTTTCTCCTCCGCGGTTAGGTCCGTACCGAGAGCGAGCGCGTGGGTATAGGGCCCCATGGCGAAGTCCTCCACCTCTTTCAGGAATGGCTCGAGGGCCGCCGGCTGTTGAGGGAGCTTCTTGTGATACCAGGCTGTCGCGGCATAGGTGGGAAGAGCCAGCACGTAGGGCAGGTCAACGCCCGGGTTGCCTGTGGGGCCGTCAATGTCGGTGGTGAAGTTGAAGATCTGCGAGAGCAGAATAACGCCGTTCAGGTCGATGTTCATCCTGTTTTGTAGAATGTCGGCCAGGACCGCAGAGCGGGTTGTCCCGTAGCTCTCGCCAAAGAGGTACTTGGGTGAGTTCCAGCGGTTGTACTTGGTAATGAAGCGGGCGATAAAACGGGCAAAGGCGTTGGCATCTTCATCCACGCCCCAGAAGGCCCTTCCGGAGTCTTTGCCGACGAGCCGGCCGAAGCCGGTGCCGGGCATGTCGATAAACACGAGGTCGCTGGTGTCGAGCAGGGAATTGGCGTTATCGACCAGCTTGTACGGAGCGGCCGGGAGGTGCTGATCGGTGTCCGTGACTACATGCTTGGGGCCGAGCGAGCCCATGTGCAGCCAGACCGTAGAACTGCCTGGACCGCCGTTATAAAAGAAGGTGACGGGACGGTTCTCAGCCTTCGCGTCTTTCTTGAAATAAGCGACATAAAAGATACGAGCAACAGGGCTTGAATCCTTATCATCCTTTGGCTCGGCAAGGCCAAGCTGGCTGCCCGGCTGCGGCTTTCCGTCCGGACCGAGCTGCGCGTCCTGCACATCGGTCGAACCAACGGTGAGGGTGCCGGCGACGGCGGTGTAGGCGATGCGCTGGCCGCCCACTTCCACGGATCCCTCGGTGCTGGAGTCGGCAGGTGCGGCCTTGTCGGTCGGCTTTTCCGGTGTTGCGGACTTTGGGGCGGCGGGTGATTCCTGGGCAGGGACGAGCAGAGCGGAAGGCAGAAGCGCGGCAGCAAACAGGGCGGTTGCCCAAAGGCGAGGATGACTCATGAGTCTTTCTCCGTGGTGAGGATCGGGCGATCAGTCCGCAGAGGATTTAGCGTGCGGATCGGCACCTGTCTACTTCTGTGGTTTGTCAAACGGTTGTTTTTCGCTGATCCTGGGGCGCTCTTCGGCTTGCAGCTCCTTCGAGACTGCCTCTACCTCGCGGAATACGCGGAGAAGATTACCGCCGAGGATTTTCTGGATGTCCGCCGCGCTGTATCCACGCTCGCTCAATGCAATTGTGATTTTGGGCAGGTCGGTGGGGGAGTCGAGGCCTTCCGGCAACTGGCCGCTGACGCCGTCGAAGTCAGAGCCGAGGCCCACATGGTCTACGCCGGCAACTTTGGCAATGTGGTCGATGTGGTCGATGAGCATCGACAGCGGTGGGCGGGGGATGCGGTCCATGTAGCTGCGCTGGATCTTCTCTTCGTCGGCGTAGGTGAACTCGCGGCCCTCAGTTTTGGCTTTTTCTTTGGCGTCGGCGACTGCCTTTTCGCGCTCGGGCGCTTGGGCTTTCATGGCGTCCCAGTAGGCCTGAGAGACAAAGCCGGAGAAGAAGTTGACCTGGACCACGCCACCCTTGGAGTTGGGTCCGCCGGAGTTGGCCACGGCGCGAAGCATGTCGTCGGTCATGTTGCGGGGCGCGTTGCAAAGCGCGCGGGCGCCGGAGTGCGAGGCGATGACCGGTGCGCGGGTAATGACCAGGGTGCGATAGAAGGTACGGTCGGAGACGTGCGAGATGTCAACCATCATTCCCAGGCGGTTCATTTCGTAAACCACATCTTTGCCGAACTCGGTCAGGCCCTCTTTGGTGTGCGGGACGGACTTGTCATCGACGTCGCCGGACGAGTCGGCCCAGTCGTTGGAGTTGGACCAGGTGAGGGTCATGTAGCGGACACCCAGAGCGTAATACTGGCGCAGGAGAGCAAGGGAATTCTCAATGGAGTGGCCGCCCTCAATGCCCATGAGCGCCGCAAACTTGTGGGTGCGGTGGGCGTACTCGATGCCTTCCGGAGTGGCGACGAACATGATCTGATCAGGGTATTTGGCGACCTGCTGCTTGACCGAGTCGATCAGCTCCAGGGTGCGGCGGGCGTATTGGCCTTTGTAAAGGCCGGGCTCGACCCAGATGGAGAAGAACTCGGCGCCCAGGTTGCCCTTATGGATAGAGTCCAGATTGAGGTTGCCACCGTTGAGAGGATCGCCGAGATTGAAGTGCTCATCCACAAACCGCTGCGGAGTGTCGGCGTGGGTGTCGATGATAATGGCGGACTTCTGGATTTCGGCAGCGGTGGTCTTCTTGGGGGGCATTTTCGGTGTCGGATTGGCTGGAGTTTGGCCGCAGACAAAGGCCGGGAGTGCAAGGAGCAGGATGGGGATGCAGATACGAGCGCGCATAGGCTTTGCGTAAGTATAGAGCAGCCGAGTGGCAACCCGGGCGGGCGCTCCGCGGTGATCCAAGCCACGATAGCTGCGCCGGACTCATTCACCAGGCGCGGCCTTAAAAGGAAGAACGCCTTCCGCCGGCTACAGCGCAGGCTCCTTGATCGGCTCTGTAACAAAAACGTCGCAGGCCTTATGCCACTGCCCCTGCTGGCCGAATCCGGCGCCCTCAAGGCCGATCCTGTAGGCAGTTGCGCCGTTTTCGCCCGTGGCGCGCGCCAGGACGAATCCTTCGTAGGCGATTCCCTTGTCGGTGATGACGATAACACTCTGATTCAGATCGAGCATGGCAGGTTCCTTCCGTTCTCGGACCTTGCCAACAGGCTAATCTATCTCTTGCGGTTTTGCATAGGCCGGCGCAGCCAGCGAAGCAGGGTCGACAAGGGCCCAAAGTCACATGGAACGGCACCAGAGTTCGCGCGCTTCTGCGGAATCGAACATCCGGGCGCTTGCGAATTTCGGCTGTACTACCGCCGCGCCCAGTCTCGCAGTGGACAAACGAAGATGGAATCCCAGAAAAAAACAAAGGGAACCTTCGCCTCCGCGCTACCCTGATACGAGCGGCGCGGGCAAAGACTCCCGGAGGCGCTGAATGTATCTAGCGCTGGAGCCTTCAGAACAGAAATTGTGCGCGACGATTGGGTCGAGCCGGAAAACTTAGGACCTTTTCGTGCGGAGACGGCCTAGTGCCGATTTGCTGCTTCAGCCGCCAGCTTGATTTCCCGGTATGCCTGATCCAGGAGATCCTTGGCTCTGGCTGCGTGGCCGCCCATGTCAAACTCATTCGCCACCTGCGCGGCGGAGACTTTGGCGACGGCCTGTTCGATGAAACGCTGGGCGGCATTCAGGTTCGGATGCCGGCGGGCGCTGACATCCTGTCCGACGAGGACGCCGGAAGCGAAGAGGCCCAGGCTCAGGACACTGCCCAACACCAGTTTGCGAGTAATCATGGAAAAAACCTCCGCAGCAAAAATACACATCGTTGCGAGGTCTGGCAAATGAAAAAATGACGCCGCAGAAGACACCGTGGAAGGAACGTGGGCCGCTCGTTACGTGCTTTTCCAACTCAGGGAGACGCAACTCTTCCACTTCGCTCAAGTCATGCTTTGAGTCGACCTGATTTCAAGGATGTAGCAACAGCCGGGGATCGTCTGGAATTACGTGACGATATAACCAATTGGATCGATCTGCCCTCGCCCACCGTACGAAGGGTTGTAATAGAACGCGTTGCCGACCGCATCGTCCGCACTGAGGTATTGGAGGCCGCCGTCGGGATCGAGAATCACGAAGAGCGATGGGTCAGTTTTCGTTGGGCCGACGCAAACAACGAAATGCCCTCCGCCGCCGTCCCAGTTAAAACCCAGGATCGCCGGATGATTGCGGGAAGCCAGGCGCAGGTGAGACAACCCCTGCACGAAATGCGCATTGGGAATGGCCAACGGTTGACGTTGCACCGCGGGCAATACCATGTTCTCCATGGTGCCGTGCCCCCTCCACCGTCCGTCGCTGGCCCGCGCAGCCTGTTGCAGCGAAATTCCAGTATTTGAAAGCCCTGAATGCTGCAGACCCACGAGTCCGCGGATCACTTCTTCCCCGATTTTCTGGTTGTGGTAAAGTTCCTTGGCGATCTTCACAGACGTGGGCCCGCACGACATGCCCTTTTGCTGCTGAGCAAACGACCAGAAGCGGCCGTCGATGTCCTTGACACTAAAAATGTCGAAACCCGGCATTGTTGACAGTTCTCCTTTTCAGAATCTCGATTTGGCGAACAGGCGCAGATCATACCATTTGCCCATCGGCGAACTCAAGGTTACCGTGGCTCCCATGATTCCGAACTTGTGGCTCATCGGCGTGGCCGCTCCTCAGGCGTGTTTGCCCAGGAGGATTCCAGGCGATCGGGATTCTTGGGTCAGACCCGTATAACAAGAGCGGCAAATACGCGATCAAGAAGCTGCAAGGAGTTCCGGCAGGAGAAGGCCCGAACCGGCTTCGTTCCGGCAGATTTCGTTTTCGTTACGACATCGCGAGCTCGAGGTTGTGCTGCTGTATTGTGGGCTGCGACGGGAGGATACGTATTGACTTGGTGGGAAGCCTCCGCTCTTTTCCTCAGATAGCGCTGATTTCAACCGCTTCCTAAGCCATGCAGCCAACGGTTGGAGCGGCTAGAATCGTAGTTAATCATGGCTGAATTTACGCATTTGCATTTGCATACGGAGTACTCGCTGCTGGATGGGGCTTGTGACGTGTATAAGCTCGTGGACCGGGTGGCGGCGCTGGGCCAAAAGTCCGTCGCAATGACGGACCACGGAAATATTTATGGGGCAGTGCACTTCTTCGATGCGGCCAAGGCGAAGGGCGTCAAGCCGATCCTGGGTTGCGAACTTTATATCTGCAAGAACGAAGATCATCGCGCGCCGGGGGATGGGGACGAGAACAA
>CAYUJM010000216.1:0-6831 GCA_964445025.1 uncultured Occallatibacter sp.
TCAGCAGCCGCGTCACGGTTTCGCGCGAGGTGCCCGCCATGTTGGCGATCTCCTCGTGGGTCAGTGCCATGGTGAACCGGATCTCCGGCTTGCCGTTTGCCGACGAACGTCCCCAGTCCAACAGCAGTCGCGCCAGCCGCCCCGCCGCCGAGCCTGAGAGCGCCAGCCGCTTGGCGTCGTGAAACACCGTAAGGTACTCGCCGGAAAGCGATTGCGCCGCGTGCATGCTGGCGATGCCGTGCCGCCCCAGAAAGTCGACAAACTCCTGCTTCCGCACCGTCTTAACCTGGCACGGTTCAATGGCTTCCGCCGTCACCTCGTGCGGAACGTTGGCCAGAACCGCGCTCAGTCCCATCACATCCCCGGGACCGGCGATCTTCAGGATCATGGTCTTTCCATCTCGGGAAGTGGAGGAGATCTTCACCTGTCCAAAGCAGATCACGAAGACGTTCCGCGCCGGATCGCCCTCTGAAAACAGCTTGGCGCCGCGGGCATGGCTCATCATGATTCCGATCCCGTCGTAATCGCGCAGCGCTTCGGGCGTGAGATTGCAGAACATGCGCAGATGCCGGTGCTCGCAATTGACGCAATCTTCCGGGGGGTGATGAGGGTGGAACGATGCCATAGATTTCCCGTTGACCAAATTGGAGTATAGCGCATTTTATCACTGGAGCAGGCAGGGATTTTCCGCCAGCCTCCCATCCGGCAGGGGGAAGCGCCGGGCCGGGAAGCCGTCTTCGCAAAGCCGATGGACTAGGCCGGTAGCCCCCTGGGGCTTCGCTGCCGTGTCTTCGGCATCCGGTTTTGGCAGCTCGCGTCGTAGCCCCGGGAAACCTCCCGGGCCAGCTCTTCCAGCAGCTGCATCCGCAACGGCGGGTAGGTCTCAAATGCCTGATTCAATGCCTCCATGGGGAGCATGAGAAGCGATCCGGAGGATTGTGCGGTCAGTGTGTATGTGTGGCGTCCATCCCCCAGCACGGCCGCCAGTTCCACCAGGTCTCCGGCCCGCGCAAGTCCCAGGGTGAGCCGCGTCTCAAGCCGCTCCGTCCGGCGCAGGAACTGCCCGGAAACAACCAGGTAGAGCCCGCGGCAAATCCCCGCCTGACGAAAGACTGTTTCACCTACACCCACGTCAATGCACTGGGCTGTGCCATTCAGCAGATTCCCGGTCGCCGGCGGGCACTCCAGCAACTCCGCCAGCGGATGGGCCTGGACCGCGGCCATTCGCCCGGACCGTGCCTCCCCTTGCCCGGATCTTGCCTCAGCTTGCATTGTCCCGTCTCCCCTGGTCTGTGCCCGATTTGCCCTGTTGCGGCGATCCTCGCCCGCACCCCACCGGCCGGGCGGCTCTTGAGAGCCGATTTTCGAATTCCGGATTTGGCCCATGCTGGAGTTCATATCTCGCAAATCCCTCCGTGTGCATTTGCTCAATAAAAGGTAATGGTTCCGATGAGTTGCGGCGCCCTCGATTCGCGCCCCCGCATCATCCCTCCTGTGAATGGCCATGCTCCTGGCCGGTCATGAATCTAGCGGGTCTCCGCTGCGGCAAGAGCCTCCTGCGGCCGGGTCGCGGGCTCCGGAGGAACCACAAGAACCGGCACGCGGGAACGCGCCAGCAGGACAAACGCAGTCCCATGTGGGCCAGGTGTGCCGCTGTGCCGCTTGACTCCTGCCACCAGAATGCTCGGATGATACTGCGCGATCGCTTCCGCCACAGTATCGGCCGGGTTGCCGTCCTTGACGATGGACCGTATCGGAAAACGCCCGTTCGGCTTGATGCCGAACTCTTCCAGAGTGGTTGCGCTGGGGTTCAGGAACGCCACCGTCTCGGCTGCGCTGCGCGCATGCAACACAATCAGCGTGCGATGAAACGTCTCCGCCAGCGAGTAGGCTGTGGAGACAGCCGCCTGTGTGGCTTCATTGTTCTCCATTGCGAGCAAGACCGGTCCGCCTGGAGTGGGCCGGAACTCGCCTGCATTCCAGTCCGCGGCCACCGCCAGCACCGGGCACGGCGACAGCCGCACCAACTGTTCGGCGATGGCGCCCACAATCACCGCTCCGGCGCCCTGCATTCCCTGCGTTCCGATTACGATCAGCCCGGCTTCGTACTGCCGTGCGATATCCACCAGCATCTGCGCCACTGCGCCCTGGCGAATCTCCGAATGGCTGTGGATGCCCTCGCGCAAAAGATCGGCGCTCAGCGTATCCAGCGCTTCACGCGCCTCTTCGGTCAGGCCGCGCAGAATCCGGCCCGGAACAGAATCCACCGCGGCATAATCCACCGGATCGAGCCCGTGCGCCAGCACAATGCGCGCCCCGTAGCCTCCCGCCAGCTTGCGCGCATACTCCAGCGCCGCCTGTGATTGGCCCTTCAGATCTGTGGCAACAACAATGGTCTTCATGCCGCTCGCAAAGCTCATGAATGCCTCCTGACGCCCTTGGCGCCCCTGTCACTTCTTGCCCATTGGATTCCGAGTCTGCGCTTTGCGCCGATGAACGGGCAGTGACACCATTCACCCCGCGCTGTGACTCGTATCACAGGTCTGATGCTCGTGTGTTCGCAGGTCCTTCCAAATCAATCCCGGAGAATGTGAGGACATATACACGCGCGGGCCAAATGCGGTAGGCTGTTCCGCGTCATGAAAAGCCCTCAAGAAACTCCTGCTCAATCGATTTCGCCTCTGCGCGCCACTCGCCTTCTCATCGCCGTGCTGGCTGGCCTGCTCGCTTCCTCCACCCTGGCGCTCGCCCAGGCGCCGGCGCCCGATTCGCCGGCCATCGAAGCTAAGGCCCAGGCCTGGCTCGCAAAACTGACGCTCGAGCAGAAGGTTGAACTTGTCGGCGGCGTCGACGAGATGTACACCCACGCCGCGCCCGCCATTGGCCTGCCCCGCCTCAAAATGTCCGACGCCTCGGTCGGCGTGCGCACCTGGGGACCCACAACAGCCTATGCCGGCGGCGTGGCCCTGGCCGCTACCTGGGACACGGACTTCGCGCGCAAGCTGGGCGAGTCGCTCGGTAGGGATGCCCGCGCCCGCAGCGTCAACTTCCTGCTCGGCCCCGGCGTCAACATTGCGCGCTCGCCTGTTGCCGGTCGCAACTTCGAATACCTTTCCGAAGATCCTTATCTGAACTCCATCATGGTTGTTCCCTTCATTCAGGGCGTGCAGTCGCAGGGAGTGATCGCTACCGTCAAGCACTACGCCCTCAACGATCAGGAGTACAACCGTCACAACGTCTCGTCCGATATCGACGAGCGCACCATGCGCGAAATCTATCTGCCCGCCTTCGAAGCGGCCGTCACCAAAGGCCACGTCGACGCGGTGATGAACTCGTACAACCTCATCAATGGTGTCCACGCCACCCAGAATGAATTCCTCAATCTGAAGGTGCTCAAGGGCGATTGGGGCTTTCAGGGCATCCTGATGTCTGACTGGGATGCGACCTATGACACCGTCGGCGCCGCCAACAACGGCCTCGACCTGGAGATGCCCGGCCCGCGCTTCATGAACCCCAAGGCGCTTCTGGCGGCTATCAAAAGCGGCTCCGTCAAGGAGTCCACCATCGACGAAAAGCTGATCCGCATCTTCCGCACCGTTTTTCGCTATGGCTTCCTCGACCGCCCGCAGTTCGATCCTTCAAACTCCACATATTCCGTAGCAGATCGCGCCGTAGCCCTGCAGGGCGCTCTTGAGAGCATCACGCTGCTCAAGAATGAAAATCACACGCTCCCGCTCGACCAGGCCAAAGTCAAGACCATCGCCATCATCGGTCCCAACGCCTGGCCGGCCGTCCCCGGCGGCGGTGGCTCGTCGGAGGCGCAGGCATTCGATCCGGTCTCGATGGTCACTGGCATCGCCAACCTTCTCTGCCCCAATGTCCACGTTCTCTACTCCCGCGGCCTGCCGGAGATGAACGACATCTTCTGGCACACCCACTGGGAGGGCGGCGTGCAGGTGGCCACGTATCCCAGCAAGAACTTTACCGGCACCCCGGAGGCGGCGAGCTCCGGCACGATCGCCGACTACAAGAACGAGTGGTGGGGGCCGGAAGACAAGACCCCGCGCAGCATTCGCTACACAACCTCGTACAAGGCAGAGAAGGCCGGCAAGTACCTGGTGCTGGCGGCCGCCTCGGGCAACGACGACTACACCGTGCACATCGATGGCAAGGCGCTGACAGCGCCGCCGCACGTTGAAGGCCAGGCGCCCGAGTTCTGGACGATCGATCTGAATGCCGGACAGACCGTGAGCGTGGTCGCCGATTACCTGCCCGGCTTTGTCGGCGTGCGCTTCGGGTTGGGGATCGCCTACCAGCCTGACCTGGTTTCAGAGGAAGCAAAGTCCTTCGCCGCGATGGCGGATGCAGTCGTTCTGGCAGTGGGATTCAACACCTCTACCGAGAGCGAGGGTGGTGACCGCACATTCGAGCTGCCCTGGGGACAGGACGCGCTCATCGAAGCCGTGGCCCAGGCCAATCCCCGCACCATCGTCACCCTCACCGGTGGCGGCGGCATGGATACCCGCCGCTGGCTCGCGCACGTTCCGGCTTTGCTCCACGTCTGGTATCCCGGCCAGGAAGGCGGGACTGCCATTGCCGAGGTCCTCTTCGGCAAGCACAATCCCGAAGGCAAGCTCCCCATGAGCTTCGACCGGAGCTGGGAAGAAAATCCGTCGTTCAACTCGTACTATCCCATCAAAGGCGCCGACAACATCCTCCACGTGACCGAGACCGACGGCAAAAAAGTGGATTACGTCATTCCTCACGTGAAGTATGACGACGCGCTCATGGTCGGCTACCGCTACTGGACCACCACCGGCAGGCACCCGCTCTATCCCTTCGGATTCGGCCTGAGCTACACCACTTTCAGCTTTTCCAAGCTCGAAGCCGCTGCCACGGCCCAGTCCGGCTCAACCGTCACGGTCGGCTTCGACGTAACCAACACCGGCAACGTCGAAGGCGCGGAAGTCGCCCAGCTTTACGTCTCCGACCCGTCAGCGAAGGCCACCCGTCCCGAGCGCGAACTGAAAGGCTTCGCCAAAGTCCGCCTCGCTCCCGGCGAAACGAAACATGTGACGCTGGATCTCGACGCCCGCGCCTTCAGCTACTGGGACGAATCCGCCCGCAAATGGACCATCGATCCCGGTAAATTCGTCATCCACGTCGGCGACTCCAGCGAAAACACCCCGCTCAGCGCGGATCTGACGCTCAATTAGCGCGCATTCTCGCCGGCAGTGCGGAGCGGTTCGGTTCACGGTTGGTCGCTCGTAATTCCCGCCTGCCCGCTTTTTTATTCAACGGGACTGTACGTAGACATCGGGTAAGTATCGTTTCGCTTCGGATTTTTGCGCAGGTAAATTACGCGGATGTTCGAACCGCTTTTATACTCGTCGGAATTCTCATTTGCTCCGTCGAATTCCTCTTGGTCTTCATTGTAAAACTCATAATCGACTCTAAACCGGCGCCCCTTTGGCGCACAGGCGATGACTTTCCCCTCGGTGACCCATCCAATGCGCGCCAATCTCCTTTCTCGATACAGTAACCCAATTCCCACAAAACCCAAACTCGAGAAAAACAGCATAAAAAGCTGGGGGAATACGTCCGACCATGACCACCACACCCAGGTGCTCGGATGGTTTACGGATGGATCGGAAGGAAGAAACTGGATCGGGATCTGTTCCCCCACACGGACATATTTTGTCCGGCCATCCGGCCATCTGGGTTCACGTTGATAATCCATCTTCGCCTCACCTTGAAAATCCGCGCCGCTGAAATGAAACGTGTAGCGGGCATAAACTGTGCGGCCGTTGGTTATCTTGGTGACCGTCGCGATCGCCTCGCGGCCGTCTCCATGCAGAGCATCCCGCTGGCGCGCTTGTTGAAAGTAGTAATAGGAAGCTGCACTGAACCAGATCACTCCAAAGCCAAGGAGAATAAGGGAGAACACAAGCACTGTGTACCCGACATCGGGATCCAGGCGAACTCTTCTCGGAATCGTTGCATTGATCTCGTGAATGCTCAGTTCTCTCGGGCTGCGGATCTGATCGCCAGAAACTCCGAACATCCTGTACCTCCTCGTCCCCCATCGTTATTTCTGGCGGCGGATGGATAGACATGAAATGAACTGAGATTGCTCAAAAGATATCACGGAGCTTAGCGATGGAGTCGAACGCGATCGGATGCTGGCCTTCAGGCGCAGCGTCGACCGTGGCGTGCTCGAGGATCCATGTGTCCTCAGGAAAATGAAAAAACTGCATGCGCCCCCGGCTGGGCGCCCAGGAGCCTGTCCTGATTGCCGCATGGCCCATCGGCCCTCCCCTGGGGATGAAAATCTTATCGTGCCGCGCCCATCGCTCCCCGAGGGAGCCGTTGAGAATAGCCCCGGTCAAGCGAAGCGCCGCCCGGGGAGAACAGCCAGCCAGATTCCAAAAGTCCCGTAGAGGCGACCGAATTTCTCCAAAGGATTTCCGAGAGGGCCTGTCGAAGGGGATCTCGATTCCGAGACATCGAAATCCTGCGCTGCATCAATCTCCAAACCCACCAAGAGCCGAAGTTTATGATCGCAACATGAAGCGAGTCCTCTTGTCCTGGAGCAGCGGCAAAGACAGCGCATGGACCCTCCACGTTCTGCGCCAGCAACCCGGGATCGAACTGGTCGGCCTGCTCACCACGCTGAACACAGAATTCCAGCGCGTCGCCATGCACGGCACGCGCCGCTCCGTACTCGAAGCCCAGGCCGTGGCCGCTGGACTACCTTTGTGGATTGTCCCCTTGCCCTGGCCCTGCTCCAACGAAATTTACGAGCAGCGCATGGCCGAGGTCTGCCGGCGC
>CAYUJM010000217.1:0-6724 GCA_964445025.1 uncultured Occallatibacter sp.
TAAATGTGGATGGGGTAGCTGGGGTTGGGCACCAGCACCGTGTCGCGCGAGTCGAGGATGGCCAGGCAGAGATGCGCAATGCCCTCCTTGGAGCCGATGGTGACGATGGCCTCGGTCTCCGGGTTCAGATCGACGTTGTAGCGGGTCTTGTACCAGTTGCAGATGGCCTTGCGCAGCCGCGGCAGCCCGCGCGAAACCGAGTAGCGGTGCGTGACCGGCTTCAGCGCCGCTTCCACCAGCTTATCCACAATGTGCTTGGGCGTGGCCCCGTCGGGGTTGCCCATTCCGAAGTCGATAATGTCTTCCCCGCGCCTGCGCGCAGAGACCTTCATTTCCCCCGTGATGTTGAACACATACGGCGGGAGCCGCTGTATACGACTGAACTCTTCCATGATGCTTTCAAGTTTACGGCAAGAAGGGAGGATGCGGTTTAAGAGGCATCGACCCTGTTACGGGGACCCGGCGGTTTGCGGAATGCCGTTTCCTGCCGCGTGTCTTCTTTTGACCAGTTTTTCAGCAGCATGGTGAGAAAATGGAGGCGGAAGAAGTACGCCTGCGCGAGCTGGCCGTAATTGTTTCTGCCGGCGGGGATGACGGCCCGGATCCTGCTCGTCAAACTCACCCGCGCGCTTCTGCCGCTAAGGGGATCAATGAACGCTCTCCTGATCTATCCGCAGTTTCCTGATACCTATTGGAGCTTCAAGCACGCGCTGAAGTTTGTGGGCAAGCGGGCGGCGCAGCCTCCGCTGGGGCTGATGACGGTGGGAGCGCTCCTGCCTTCGACGTGGAACAAGCGGCTGGTGGACACGAACGTAGAGCGGTTGCGTGACCGCGACCTGGCGTGGGCCGATGTGGTGCTGCTGAGCGCCATGCACATTCAGCGCGAGCCGCTGCTTGCGATTGTGGAGCGATGCCGGGCGCGCGGGTTGCGCACGGTGGTGGGCGGGCCGATTGCAAGCAGCGTGCCGGCCGGCGAACTGAAAGCGGATCACGTGGTGATTGGCGAAGCTGAAGCGCTGATTGCCGGGCTGGCGGCGGACCTGGAGCAGGGCACAGCAAAGCCTGTTTACCAATCCGCCGAACGCCCGGAGATGGCCTTGAGCCCGCTGCCTGACTTGAGCCTGATCAAGATGCATCGCTATTCCACCATGGCGGTGCAGTACTCGCGCGGTTGCCCATTCAACTGCGAGTTTTGCGACATCATCGAGATATACGGGCGGCGGCCGCGTACCAAAGCGGTTGCCCAGGTGCTGGCCGAACTGGACCAACTTCGTGCCGCGGGCTGGCGCGAAGCGGTGTTTATTGTCGACGACAACTTTATCGGCAACAAGGCACGGGCCAAGGAGCTGTGCGTGGCCCTGGCGGAGTGGCGCAGCCAATACAAGACCAGCTTCGACTTCAATACCGAGGCGTCGCTGAACCTGGCTGACGATCCGGAGTTGATGCAGCTGATGAAGGACGCCGGCTTTGTCTCGGTCTTCCTCGGCATTGAAACGCCAGACGAATCCGGTCTCATCGCCGCCAACAAGATGCAGAACACGCGCCGCAGCCTGCTTGACAGCGTGGCCACCATCCAGAGTTACGGCATGCAGGTGATGGGCGGATTCATCCTGGGCTTCGACACGGACCGCGACGACATCTTCGACCGCATGGTGGACTTCATTCAGAAGAGCGGCATCCCCATTGCCATGGTTGGTCTGCTGCAGGCCATGCCGGGAACGCAACTGTTCCGGCGCCTGAGGCGGGAAGGCCGCATTCTTGACGCCGGCCATGGGGACAACACCGGCGACAAGCTGAATTTTCTTCCCCGCATGGACGCGGCCAAACTGGTAGAGGGCTATCGGTCAGTGCTGAAGCGCATCTACTCCAGCGCGGCCTACTATGAGCGCGTGAAGCTTTACCTGAGCCGGACGCAGACAGAGGAAGAATCGTCCAGGCAACGCTGGCTGACCCGAGGCAATGCGCGCGCTTTTGTCACTTCCCTCATTCGGCAGGGCTTGTTCAGCCGGCAGCGCTGGAGCTACTGGAAATTCCTGCTAACGGTGGCGACACGCTATCGGCATTGCGTGGGCGCCGCCATGACACTCGCGGTGATGGGATATCACTTCCAGGTAATGACCGACCGGCTGATCAAGGCCGTGCAGGTGCCGGCTCTGGCAGCCGCAATTGAGAATGAACTGCCGGAGGAGGCTGAGAGATAAATCAGCCCCCGCAGTGGACGTTTTTGTTCATGCCGCCCACAGCGGGAAAGCTGTCAACTGGCGTCAGGCGCCCGTAGTCAGCACCACGCGGAAGCGCGCCTTGCCACTCATCATGCGGTCGAAGGCTTCGGCAGCGCGGTCCAGCGGATACGTTTCGATCATCGGCTTTACTCCTGCCAGCACACTGAAATTGAGTGTATCTTCCGAGTCCATGCCGGTTCCCGAGGCCCATCCGGCGATGGACCGGTTGCCCATAATCAGCGGAATGGTGCTGACCTCGAACGGCTTGTCGGGTACGCCAAGAATGACCAGCTTGCCGTTGGGCCCAAGGCCGCCGATGGCCGTGGTCAGGCTTTCGGCGTTCGTCAGCGTGGAGAGGATGACCGCTGCCCCGCCCAGCTTCTGCAGTTCTGCCGCGAAGTCCTGAGTGGTGCTGTCGATGTAGGTGTGTGCGCCCAACTGCTTAGCCAGTGGCGCCTTGTCCTCGCCGCGCGCAATGGCCACGGTGCGGTAGCCGCTCTTGGCAGCGAACTGCACGGCCAGGTGGCCGAGGCCGCCTATACCGAGAATCGCTACCGTGTCGCCGGGCTTAGCTCCGCTGTGGCGCAGGCTGTTGAAGGTGGTCACACCGGCGCACATCAGCGGCGCCGCATCCACGTCGGAGAGATCCTCCGGCACCAGCGCCAGCGCGTTGGCAGGGGCGATCACGTAGTCGGCATAGCCGCCGTCAAAACTGATGCCGGAAATTTGCTGGTTCTCGCAGAGGATGAAGTCACCGTGGCGACAGGGCACGCAGTAATTGCAGTGGCCTCCGTGCCAGCCCAGGCCCACGCGCTGGCCCACTTTGAAGAGCGGCACATCGGCGCCGACGGCATCCACAACCCCGGCCACCTCATGGCCGGGCACGCGCGGATAGGCGATGCCGGGAAAGACGCCGAACTTGGTAATGGCATCGCTGTGGCAGACGCCGCAGGCCTGCACGCGGATGCGCACATGGCCGGGGCCCGGCTCGGGATACGTTTTCTGTACCACTTCAAAGGCTCCGCCTGCTGCGGCAACCTGCACTGCACGGCCAGAAACGGAAGGCATATTGTTTTCTCCTACGGCAATGGATGAAAAAACGGGCGGGAGGTTGCACGTCGAGATGAGGAATGCTTCCGATTCGCGACCTCGGTCCGCTCCGCCGTGCCCCGGCGCCGCGAAACAATTGCGAATCTCCGTCGCAGCCGCTTGACATACGATCTATTTTCGATATATCGTAAGATATATCTTGATAGATCGGAGAAAACAGATGTTTGGACATTTTCGTGAAGGACACAGAGAAGAGCACGGAGGACACTGCGACGACGACCGTCGGCATCGGCACATGCGTGGCGGTTTTGGCGGGCGCTGGGAGGGATTCGAGCATGGATTCGGCGGCGGAGGGCGCGAGCGGTTTTTTGACAACGGCCATCTGCGGCTGGTGATTCTGCAGTTGATTGCCGACAAGCCCAGCTACGGCTACGAAATCATGAAGGCCATTGAAGAGCGGCTCTCGGGCGGCTACGCGCCCAGCCCCGGCGTGGTCTACCCCACGCTGACGCTGCTGGAAGAGGAAGGATTTGCCACGGTGGCAGCCGCCGACGGCAACAAGAAGCGGTATGCGGCCACCGAGCAGGGCAAGGAGTATCTGAAGGCCAATCGCGTGGTGCTGAAGGCGATCTTCGGGCGCATGGAGCAGGCGGGAAGGGTCTTCGGGCGCGGAAGGTCGCCGCAGATCAAACGCGCGATTATGAATTTGAAATTCGCGCTGAAGATGCGTGTGGAACGCGGCGACCTGAACGCCGAGCAGGTGAGCAAGATTGCCGAAGCCATCGATGCGGCGGCAAGGGCCATCGACGAGGCCTGAAAGGCGGTGACGACGATGCAGCTTGAGCAGAGCATGACCGAATCGCCCAAGCCGCAACTGCCGGCCGAGGAGCAGAACAAGCGGCTGCATGTGCTGGTGGGCGACCTGTTGAAGACAAACCAGGAACTGCGCTTCCGCGTGGCGTTCCTGGAGCGGCAGGCCGAGAGCCTGGAACGCGGCCTGAAGTCCGCGACCGCGTGGTCCGGGCTCATCTTTTAAGGAACGTATACTCAAAGACGAGATGAGTACGTCTTTGCCCCCCAAGTTCCTGCCCGTTGCCGAACAGCTTGACCTGCTCGAAAAAGGCGCCGCGGAGATCATCCGCGTGAGCGACCTGCGCGAGCGCCTGGAAGACAGCGTGAAAACCGGCCGCCCGCTGCGCGTGAAGGCCGGCTTCGACCCCACCGCGCCCGACCTGCACCTGGGCCACACCGTGTTGATGCGCAAGCTGCGCCACTTTCAGCAGCTTGGCCACACGGTCATCTTCCTCGTGGGCGACTTTACCTCGCTCATCGGTGACCCCACGGGGCGCAACGTGACCCGTAAGCCGCTCACGCGCGAGCAGATCGAAGCCAATGCCGAGACGTACAAAGAGCAGGTCTTCAAGATCCTCGACGCGGAGAAGACCGAGGTGCGCTACAACTCCGAGTGGTTGGGCAAGCTAGGCTATGAGGGCACCATCCGGCTCGCTGCTCACTTTACGGTTTCGCAGATGCTGGAGCGCGACGAGTTCAACAAGCGTTATCAGGCGGAACAGCCCATTGGCCTGCACGAACTGCTCTACCCGCTGATGCAGGGCTATGACTCGGTGGCCCTGGAGTGCGATGTCGAGCTAGGCGGCACCGACCAGAAATTCAACCTGCTGGCCGGCCGCGAGTTGCAGCGCCAATACGGCCAGAAGCCGCAGATCGTGCTGATGACGCCGATTCTGGAAGGCCTGGACGGCGTGCAGAAGATGTCCAAATCATTAAACAACGCGATTGGCATCAACGAGCCGCCGGCTGAGATGTACGGCAAGCTGATGAGCATCAACGACGAGCTGATGTGGAAGTATTTTCTCTACTTGACCGACCTCCGCCTCTCCGAGGTGGAAGCCCTCAAGGCTGAGGTGGCTGCCGGGAGATTGCACCCCATGGAGGCCAAGAAGCGCCTTGCGCGCACCATCACGGCGGACTTCCACGGCGAAGCTGCGGCGGAGAGCGCCGCAGAGAACTGGGCGCGGATGTTCCAGCAGAAGGAAGTGGCAGAGGACCTGGAAGAAGTCGAGATCGAGTTTGGACAAGTTGCCCAAATCAACACAGGTAATCGACCAATAACGATCATCCCAGATGAAATAGAGGGACCGGTTATA
This sequence comes from uncultured Occallatibacter sp., assembly GCA_964445025.1. GTDB lineage: Bacteria > Acidobacteriota > Terriglobia > Terriglobales > Acidobacteriaceae > Telmatobacter. Next base: position 5,441 of record CAYUJM010000217.1, read on the forward strand.
CCTGCTGATCCTCGAGAATGTGTGATTCGCCTCCCCAAGCTACTGGTTGCGCTGGGTCTCGCCGCAAGTAATGCCGAAGCCAACCGCAAAATCGTCGAAGGGGCCGTGAAGGTGAACGGGAAAGCGTGCGGCGTTACAGTATTTGGTGGCATTGAGAGTCTGCCTGCCCGGATCGTTGTCCGCCTAGGCAAGCGCGCCAAGGTCGCCGTGATCAGCTAGCCTCGCGCTATGACTTTATAAGTCTGCCGTCCGCAGGACCCCGTACACTGAACACGCATGCCGGCCGCTGTCGAATTCCGCGATCTCTCTGTCCGCAGCCCTGACGGACGGCTGATTCTCGATGGCATTTCGCTCTCCATCGAAGCCGGCGCCACGACCGCCATCCTGGGCCGCAGCGGTTCCGGGAAAACCACGCTCCTGCGCACCGTCAACCGCATGGCGGAGGCCTCTGCCGGACAGGTCCTCGTCCATGGGCGCAACGTCCAGACCATGGACACGGTCGCCCTGCGGCGCGGCATCGGCTATGTCATCCAGGAGGCCGGTCTTTTTCCGCATTTCACTGTTGAGCGCAACGTGGCCATCGTTCCTGAGATTGAGGGCCGCCCGCGTGCCGAACGCCTGGCCCGCAGCCGCGATCTGCTTGCCGCAGTCGACCTCGATCCGGCGGTGTACGCCATGCGGTACCCGCACCAGCTTTCCGGCGGCCAGCGCCAGCGTGTAGGACTCGCGCGCGCCCTCGCCGCCGATCCCGACCTTCTTCTGATGGATGAGCCCTTCGGCGCCCTCGACCCCATCACCCGCGCCGAGATGCAGGACATGCTGCGAGGCCTGTTGGCGCGTTTCCGCGAGACGGTCCTGCTGGTTACCCACGACCTGGACGAAGCCCTTTATCTCGCCGATCGCATCGTGCTCCTCAGCGCCGGGCGGCTTGTTGTGAGCTTGTCTCCCCGCGAATTCCTTGCCTCAACCTACGCCGAGGTCGAGTCCTATATCCGGGCCTTTCACCGTGGCGAACGCGCCGCCGGCACCCGTCCCTCCGCGCAGGAAGCAGGCGCGCCATGACCTCCGGCTTCCTTCAGCAGTACGGCAGCCAGATCGCCACGCTCACCATCGAGCACCTATGGCTCACGGCCGCAGCCATGTTCTTCGCAACCGCCATTGCCGTTCCCGCCGGCATCGCCCTCACCCGCGCGCCGCGCTATGCGCCGCCGGTCCTTGCCGTTGCCAACATCCTGCAGACCATTCCGTCTCCGGCCATGTTCGGATTCTTGCTGCCCCTGCCCT
>CAYUJM010000218.1:0-6719 GCA_964445025.1 uncultured Occallatibacter sp.
GCCTGCTCCACGTTCATCACGTCCATGATGACGCCGCCCTTGAGCATCTCTGCCAGGCCTACCTTCAGGCGCAGGCTGGTTCCTGTAAAGCTTTTGTTTCCGTTCTGTTCCGGCATGGTTGCTGACCTCGATTCAAGCGCTCTCCATCCCGCAAAGGGATGGGAAAACCGCGTCGCGCTGCTCGTTTTAGTGTAGCAGCGATGCGGGTCGACGGCATTGCATCCTGGAGCCTGGAAAGCGCCTTCCATTGCTTCCTTTAACCCTTTCCAATGAAATCTGTCCGCTTCTGGTCACCTTGCTGCCTGCTTTTGCTACGCATGGCCACGGCACATCCACTCGCTCCTCTGGCGGCTGAGCAGGGAAACGCCCCGGCGTCCGGGGTGGTGCCGGAGATTGCCGTCGAGCAGGCGCTGGTGCCTTCTCCGCAATCGCCAGGCGAGGAAGAGCGCATTGAACTCAGCGCCGCCGTCGCCGGCCTCCCGGTGGAGCTGGATGTTGCCATCCCGGTGCGGGACTTTCGGGTGCGCAATCTCCTCGCCCTTGAGCCCAACCACCTGATCGAGTCCGGCTGGGGGCACGGCGAAGACGTGCCTCTGGCGGCCGGCGACGTGCAACTGGCGTGGAGCGAGTTCGAGGTGATCGATACCCTGCTGGCCGTGCGCGTCACCCGGCTGGCCTGAGCGTTGCGAAATGTTGTCGAGAAGAGACTGAGCGGAGAGAGGCCGGAGGAAATGAAGCTGGAAGAAAGCAGGGAAGCGGGAAACAGGAGGCCTCCGGTTGGGGGGCTGGCCGGGTGGGTGCTCAAGCGCCTTCGCGTCGTGCGCCGTTCCCCGGCCAAGCTGGCGGTTCTGGAGCGGATTGCGCTGGCGCCGCGGCAATCGCTGGCGCTGGTCGAGGCCGAAGGCCGCCGCTTCCTGGTAGCCACCTCGCCCGAAGGCACTCCGGCATTCTATGCGCTCGATGAACCGTCCCGCCGCCCGGCCCCGCGCTCGGCTTTGGACCGGACCGCGAGGGTCTCATGGTAGGGCTCTCGTGGTAGGCCTGTGGGCAGCGGCGCGTGTGGCTGCCGGTGCGCCGGCGCCTCTGTTGCCCGACCTCAACCAGCGCCTTCACCCCTCCGACTCGACTCCCTGGACCATCCTCTTCGTTCTGACGCTGCTCACGCTGTTGCCGGCGATTCTGATGGCCATGACTCCGCTGGTGCGGCTGCTGGTGGTCTTTCACTTTCTGCGCCAGGCGCTGGGGACACAGACCGCGCCTTCCAATCCGACGCTGATGGGGCTGGCCCTGATGATGGCCTGGTTTCTGATGACCCCGGTGCTCAACCAGGTGGATCAGCAGGCGGTCGAGCCCTACCGCTCCGGCCAGATCACCGGATGGGAGGCCATCGAGCGCGGCGCCCAGCCCGTCAAGCGCTTCCTTTTGCGCTATGCGCGGGAGAAGGATCTGGCTCTTTTCACCGCTGCCGGCCAAATCCCGCGCCCCAACACGGCCGAAGATCTGCCCATGCAGGTGGTGGTCCCGGCCTACATTCTCTCCGAACTGAAGGCCGGGTTCTCGATCGGAGCGGTGCTGTTTCTGCCCTTTCTGCTGATCGACATGGTGGCCACCTTTCCCAACCCCGGCGGCCTGGAGAGCATGGGCTCGAACCTTCTGGAGACCACGCTCAACTCCGGCAACCCGGTGACCGGGAACCCCGGAGGGACCGAAGGACTGGGCACGCTGCAGCAGGGGTACCTGGAGAACTCCAATGTGGACGTGGTCACCATGTTTGTGCAGATGGTGCTGGCGCAACGGGCCTACGAATCGAACTCCAAGGTCATCAAGGCTGCTGACGATATGTACTCTCAAGTCAACAATATGACGCACTAATCCGAATGGAATGGTTGAAGGACTACGGAACATAAGTAATTAGGCAGAGGAAAGGCACGAGAATGGGAAACGGGCGGATCGCGGCGACATTTGCGAGCGGGGTGGTGCTGGCTGCGCTGATGGCGCACGGGCAGGCGGCGGTCGATTCCAGCCGTGTGCCGCGCGCGCCGCTTACCGCTCCTGCGCTGCAGCCCGTCTCCGCCGCGACGCGTGGCGAAATCGTACGCGAGATCGACGACCCGCACAACGGCGACCGCTGGCTGCTGGTGTGCGACTCCCATCATCCCGGCGGGCCGGGTCTCCTGCTGCCAGCAGCTTCCGTTCGCGGGATTACGAGAAAGCCGGCTTCTTCTGCCCTGGTTACAGATGTCGCTCCGCCCGTGATCCGCTGCGGAGAGCATGTGATTGTGGAGGAGAACACGCCGGTGGTGGAGATGCGACTGGAAGCGGTTGCAGAGCGCGGCACGGCTGGGCTCTACCTTCAACGCACGGCTCACCGTCGGTGGAAGGGTCGTAAGTGCGGTGGCCGAGGGGCCCGGCCGGGCCGTCCTGGCGCAGCAGTCGGAGGCATGGCGATGAGACCGCGTGCCGTATGTGTCCTGGCACTCTGCGCCGGGCTTTTTCTGGCGGGCGCTTCCGGGCTGCGCGCGCTGGACAAGAAGAAAATGCCCTTCGCGCCCACCTCCAAGCCGACCCCGCCTGAAGAGGCGCTGCACGCCTACGTCGAGCGGGTGCGCGCCCAGCAGGCGGCGGAGGTCAAGACGACGGGATCGATCTGGAGCGCCGAGGGCCGCCTGGTGCGGCTGGGAACCGACGCCAAGGCAGTGCGGCTGCACGATGTCGTCTCGATCGTGGTGTCGGAGAGCCTGGCGGCCTCGACCGACGGGCAGGTGAAGAACTCCAGGGCATCGAACGCCAACTCCGGCCTGACCTCGCTGTTCGGGGCGCTGAAGTCCTCGAACGCGCTGCAGAACCTGGTGGGCATGACTGCGGCCTCGGGACTGTCCGCGCAGGGGCAGAGCACCACCAACTCCAGCCTGGCGACAACCTTTGGCGGCGAGGTGGTGGATGTGCTGCCCAACGGGATGCTGGTGGTGCAGGCCACACGGCAGCTGGAGGCCGTTGAAGTCGAGGTCTTTCCCCGGGCCAAGGTCGTTGTGAACGAGCGCACGGGAACCGTGGTGATTGGAGGAACGGTGCGTCTGCAGCCGGTCTCCACCCAACGGGCAAAAGATTCAGTTGAACGTGCCCGGTAGTCAGATCTTCCTGGCGAGCGGAACAAGCAGCGTCTTCGGCGCGTTGAACAACCTGGTGGCCGACTATTCCACCGGAACCGTAGATACGAACCAGGCTGTCGCCGACACCCAGGCGCTGAGCACGGCGCTAAACTACGTCTCGCAGCAGCGCGTGACCATCGACGACTCCATCAACCAGGTGACCGCGGCCTCCGACGCTGTCACCAGCAACCAGACCCAGCTGACCACGGCGCAGACCGATCTGATGCAGGCGGATGTGGCGCAGGTATCGACGCAGCTTTCTCTCTCCGAGACCCAGCAGACGGCGCTCGAGGACGTGATCGCCGAGCTCGATTCCTCCTCGAACAGCCTGTTCAGCAAGCTGCAATAGGCCCTGCTTGTCTTCATATTCTGAGCGCCAGCCATCCCGTCGTTTTGCTGGGCAGCCCGTCTATACTGAATGCAAAGGACAAGTCTTGTTCGCCCCCATTCGATTCCTCTGGAATGCGACGCGCGGTCACCGGTTGGCTCCGTGGCGGAGCGAATACCTGCGCTGGCGGGTAGAGACCTACTCCGGCATGAGTGCCGAGACGTTGACGGCGGGCAAGATTTTTGCCTTCATGTGGGCCTCCAAGTGGGAGCTGTTGAGCTTTCTCTTCTGGACGGGCCGTCTGGAACGGGAAGTGAAGAGGCGCGTATAAACCGGAGCGCGCAAATCGATCTTTGAACACCGGGATCGAGCGCTCAACCTGAATCCGCCTGAAGGATTCGCCCGACATCGGCCCTGGAGTTCTTTTTCGCATGAGATTTGGAGCACGCTTTTCGGCTGGGATCATCTTTTTTGCTGCAATGCTTCTTTCGGCGGTTGCCGGCGCGCAGCAGATGCCGCCCGCCGAGCCTCCGCTGCCCATGCCCGGTTCGCACCAGGAGACTCCAACAATTCGCGTTACAGCCAGCGAAGTTCTGGTACCCACGCTGGTAGAAAAACGCGACGGCGAAGTGGTTTATGGCCTGAAGCAGAGCGATTTCATCCTCGAAGATAACGGCGTCCCGCAGAAGATTCGCGTTCAGGAAGAGATGGACACGGCGCCGGTTTCCCTCGTTGTGGCTGTGGAAGAGGGCGGTGTAAGCGCGCTCGAATTCGACAAGCTGGCCAAGCTGGGGCCGCTGCTCGATCTGTTTCTTTCCGACGGCCGGAGCCAGGCGGCGCTGGTGGGATTCGACTCCCGACCGCACCTGCTTCACGACTACTCCCACTCGAGTGACGAGATTGGCGATGCGCTGAAACACCTGGAGCCGGGCAACGGCGGTGACGCGATTCTCGATACCGTGAGCTACGCCGTCGACCTGTTGGAGGACACTCCAAAGCAGTTCCGGCGCGTCCTGCTGCTGGTGAGCGAGGCGCGCGATCATGGCAGCAAGCACACCAAGCCGGAGCAGTTGGTGAAGAAGATTGGCCGGTCCGACGTGCTGGTGCTCAGCGTCTCTTTCTCGCCCGCCAAGGCCGAACTGCTGCACGATATCAAGGATTCAGGCGATGACCGGACCATGAATCTGTTTTCGACCGTCGCCATGATCGTGCAGGCCTTCAAGAAGAACGTGGCCAAGGAAGTGGCCCGCATGAGCGGCGGCGAGTACAACACCTTCACCGGCGACAAGGGCTTCGAACAGCGGGTGGTGGATGCGGCGAAGCACGCGCGCAACCGGTACCTGATCACTTTCAGCCCCTCCGATCCGACTCCCGGCCTGCATACAATTCGGGTTCGAACGGTCGAAAACTATGGCGCGCGGATCGTGGCGCGTGCCAACTATTGGCTGCAGGCAGAACAGTGAAGACAGGTTTCAGTCTCCAGCATTTAGCGTCCAGCTTTCCCGGGCGGCCTTCAATTCAGGCGGCGATTTGCATGCATTCTGGCCGAACACGGACATATTGCCGCGAAAACTGTGGCATAATGTCCTTATGGGCCAAGCCGCTGCAGTTGTGTTGGAACCGTCCCCGGCATTTGCATTTACCTGGAGAGATATCGAGCAGGGAGTCCCAATCTCTACTCTGGAAGAGTTCTCCGCCTATTCCGGTGTTGCGATCAAGGATCTGCTCGAGGTCGTGATTCCACCGCGGACGCTGAAGCACCGGCGCGCGCGGAAGGAACCACTCAACATGGAAGAGTCCGACCGGCTGTTTCGTGTCGTACGGATGTATGAGCTGGCAGTGAAGGTCTATGGGGATCGCGATGACGGCAGGAATTGGCTGTTAGGTTCCATGCGACGTTTCGACGGGAGAACTGCGTTGTCGATGCTGCGCACCGAAGCGGGCGAACATGCGGTCCAGGAGTTCCTGATCCAGATTGATGAGGGCATGTTCGTATAGATGAGCAAGCTCCCGCACGGCCCTTCATGACGACACTTTGGCGCATCAGCAATTACATAGACTTGAGCGGCGAGGGTGCACGCTCCGCCTCCGCACGCTGGCACACTGAAGGGAGGCCGGTTGTTTATTTGGCGGAGAGTCCGGCCGGTGCATTGCTCGAGCGCATCGTTCACCTGACGGACATGGACAGAAAGGGAAGTCTGCCCCGAATCTATCAGCTCTTGCGTATTTCAGCTCCCGATGAAGTTGCCATCAAGTCCCTAGACACGCTGGCACAAGTCGATTGGAGAGAACATCCGGAGTCCACGCGGGCGGTGGGCGATGCTTGGCTGGCCTCGCTCGAAACCGCTCTCGCTCGAGTTCCTTCGGTCATTGCTCCTTACACTTGGAACTACCTCCTCAATCCCGAGCATCCCGACGCCAAACAAGTCCAGATTGCCGAGGTCATCAAGGAACGGTTCGACAACAGGCTCTTCCGTTTCGGTACGCGCTGAGAAGTTGAACCTTGCTCGCGGGGTCCCCTCTGGCCGGCACATGGCACGGCAAGCGGCATTCATGGTAATCTCACAATAGACACTTGAGAGTGGATCTGAGCAAACAAGAGGAGTAACACACGCCGTGCTGGCGACTGCAAAGAAAACAACCCTGATTGAACGTTTCCGGACTCATGAATCGGACACCGGCTCCCCCGAGGTCCAGATTGCGATTCTGAGTGAGCGGATTGGCGAACTGACCGAGCATTTCAAAACCCACAAGAAGGATCACGCCTCCCGGCGTGGTCTGTTGATGCTCGTCAGCAAGCGCCGCCGACTGCTGGATTACCTGAAGACGCATGATTCCGATCGCTATCGCGACGTAATCGGCAAACTCGGTATCCGCAAGTAATCAGAAAGCCAACTTTGACCCGGAAGCGCCCAGACCGGACATTGGTCACGGCCCCCGTTCCACCCAGAACCTGGGGCCATGGTGTACCTGGCGAATTGAACCCGCTGCCAGGGCTTGCGCACAGCTATCGGCTGAGCGCGACCCGTGCTTGCCGATCGGAATACAGGCCGGGAGAATCCGCTCCCTCGCGTACATCCCACTCTTTCGCGCGCAGCCTGCCCCTTCTGGTTAACCCACTCGTCAAAATCCCCATGCCCTCCCGGCGCATTCCCTTTACAAGTTTCCCGAGCGAAAAAAATGAAATGAGGACACTATGTCTACCAAGCATGAAGTAGCCGTCGAGCTTGCCGGCGGCAAGC
>CAYUJM010000219.1:0-6598 GCA_964445025.1 uncultured Occallatibacter sp.
AATCCTGAACTTGCTTGCCAACTGCTTCCACCAGCGCCAACTCCTCGCCCGCAATGGGCGGATCGGCTCCGACCACAACCAATGCTGCATCAATGTGAGGAATGAACGCCTGCGTGGTTGCCGTATTTCCGGTGAAAACCGAGCCCAAACCTGGCGTGTCCACAAAACACATGCCGGAGGACAACAAAGGGCTGGGCACGAACACCTCCGCTCCCTCCACAGCCTTCTTGTTTTCGGGGTTTCGATCTTCGGTCACGTATTCCTTCAAGTCGGGCATATCAATATCACGCCAGGCCCCGTCTCGCATGCGTACGTGCGCGTGAGGTTCGTCGCCAAACCGAATCACGGTGGGCACCGCCGTGACCGGAACAAACCCGGTGGGGAGAACTGCGTGGCCGACCAGAGCGTTGAGCAGGGTAGATTTGCCTCGCTTAAACTGACCGATACAAGCTACGTAGAAACGTCCTTCGGAAACCCGCGCCGCAAGATCACGGGCTTCCTCGAGGACAGGATCGGCCCCGAGTTCCCGAGCAATATCGGAAAGTCGCAACAGACGGGAGGAGCCATCCGTACACACCGATGTCTCAGTCGGAAGGCCGCCGTAATCCTGCACAGTCGAACTGCTCTTATATAGCTGCATCTGTTCTCACGCTCGTGACCGAGCACCTTCCTGATGAACGTATCGGATAACTGCCGTTCCGGCACTCAGCATTGGCCCTTCCTCAAAGATGTAAGCCGCGCTGTGAAACAAGGAATTCAGCCGCCCGCCCAAGTGCGCCCCACCCGGCTCTATCGTGCTCGGGTTCATTACGCAAATGTTCGAGCTCCTTCGCCAGTTGCTGACGATAGTCTTCGATAATGGTGTCAATCCGGGCGGCAAGCAAGGGCGGGACGTGCTGGCGCAGCCTTTCCCCGTGTGGGATGCAAAGCACTGCCGATCCACTCAGCCACTGAGACACGTCTGATCGGGATAGACGGCTCACCAGCTCGCGGATTCGTAGATCTTCTTCGGCGAGAACCTCCCTGCAAATGTCACATCCGGAGTTTGCCCTGGAGAGGAGAGCCGGTTCATCGACCAGCTTGATGAACACTTCCGCTGCAGCGGGAGCGTCCTGCACGGCGGCCAGTCCCCAGGTGTGGAAGTTGCACAAACGGTGAATGCCATCCTTCGGGTGATTCTGAAGGCGAGCCGCCTGAAATTCCTTGAGGAAGCGGCAGAACGGACATCCGGACTCCTGCAGTACCTCCAGGATTGATTGGTAGAGCACGAGTTGCTTATGAGTTCTCATGAGATGGTCTCCGCAAGCCTATGCCTCCTTGCCGGTCTCTGCCGTTTCGCCGAGGTTCGATTTCTGAACCAAGCCCAATTCTTCTCGAATGCTCCGGCTAATGCCTCGCACCAGAGCGCGAAGTTCATCGACGGCTCTATTCAGACCACTGACCGCATCTTCGGGGACGGGCCCACAGCCGCGCATATATCTCGGCTTGAGTTCCTCAATAGCTATCTCAACAAAGCCAAGGTCGGTAATTACCGATCGCGACAACGGAATCTCCGGCTGCTCGGGTTTCATGTGCTGCCAATCAAGGGTCTTCAACAGTTGTGCGCGCAGACGCCGAATGTGGTCTTCGATGGCCCGCGATTGCGCGGGTGAAACATCCACGATATAGCTCGGAAATGGAGATTCCGATTCTGGAGTATGAAGAGCGTGTTCAATGTCGTTGAGCAGGCTGTCGATGTACTTGCAGGTGGCGCTCAGTCGCCGCCGCTGCACATCGTTCAGTTCCCCAGGAACTCGGGCTCTCGTATTCTCAGATACCGGTTCGAGCATGACTCCTCCAAGTTGTCTTTAGCTTCGAGGATCTCGAAAACCTTCCACCACAATCAATGGACGATCATCACCGGGCATTGCGCATAGCGCAGAACGCGCTCCGAATTCGAGCCGAGCATCCAACGATGGAGGATCGTATGGCTACGTTTGCCCATAACAATGAGGCTGGCCTGAATTGTGTCCGCCCTGTGGATGATTTGTTCCGCCGGATGGCCCAGGACGATATGCGTTTCCAGCTCAACGTCTTTTTGCCTGGCGCGCTCGCGGAGCGGGGCAAAGCTGCGCTCATAGCGCTCACGCCCGTCTTCAAGAACCGCATTGAATTCAGCGCTCTCGGCAGGTTCCGGCGGCCGGATGACAGCGATGACGAACAGTTTGGCTTTCATATCTCCTGCCATCGACAGGGCAACATCCAAAGCGTGCTCTGCATGCGGAGATCCGTCGTATGCAACAAGAATTCTTTGAATCCCAACAAAAACCGGGCTTCCCATGTTCTTCACCTAACCTTCTTCTGCGGGTACTGGCCGCTGAATTCCTTGCTCTGCTTTTGTGCTTTTCAGTGTGTGGGGAAGAAGATGCCGGGGAAGAAAGAACGAATTCGCAATCATTGTCGGGATCACGGCGCTGGCGATGACTGTACCCACGATGTACGAGTACTGCGCTTGCGTGATGACCTGATGATTGAGCCCGAACAGAGCCGAGATCGTGCCGAAAGTCAGGCCGGTCGACATCATCAGCGTGTAGTAGGCACCGGCCTTGCCGTCATATTTGTGCACCCGGACAGCCGGATACACAGCGATTGCCTTGCAAAGCGACTTCGCCCCAAACAGGATCAGCAGCGTCAAGGGAGCGGCCATCAGTGCCTGCACGGACACAAACGATCCGGCGCGGATGAAGTAGAACGGGGTCAGCAGACCGAACGTCAGCGTGCGGAGGCGGCGAATCAGCGAATGGTCTTTTCCCACTGTTCCGGCCAGCACCATGCCGATCATGTATGCCGGCAGTACTGCTTCGCTTCCTGCCCAGACGGCAAGTCCTCCCATCGCGAAGAGGAAAAAGAGAAGGTACTTGGCTTCGAGTTCGGAGACGCGCCCGCCGTACTTCTTGAAAAAGCGCGGCGTAAGAAAGGGCAGCATCACGAAGACGACGACGGACACCACCACAAAGATCAGCGTCCTGATCGTAAACGGGGAAAAGATCAGTCCCAGCGCAATCACGGTTCCGAGGTCATTGATAAAACAGGCGGCGAGAATCGCTTTGCCGTATTCGGTAACGTTGAAGCCAAGTTCAAGCATGACCGCGTACACAACCGCAACCGAGGTCGTGGACAAGGCAACGCCGCACAGCCAGCTGGGCATTATGGCCCAATGAAGCACGTAGTGCGCAATTGCCGTGCAACCGAGAAACGGCCCGAAAAATCCTGCCAGACCAATGACTGACGCCTCGCGCCACTTGGTCTTGAAGATTGCGGGGTCGAGTTCAGCGCCGGCAAGGAATGTGAGCACGATCGCGCCCGTTCCTGCCAGGAACGTAATCCACTGGGTATTCCCCGCCAGGCCGCCCTGTGCAAAGCCAAAGAGCCCGGTAAGGAACACGCCGATGACCAGTTGGGCCACCGTGCCCACCACAATTTCAGACAACGCCGTAGAGATCTTGAACCAGATCGCCAACAGTGTTGCGGCCAGCGCCAGACCCACCCAGAGCGCGCAAAGAGCCCAAGTGTTCGTCATGAGCACGAACTCCTAAATTGTCGTTCAGGGAATTCGGCCGGGACACAACTCCGCAACAGGATTCCCTGTCAGGAGTTATCATCTGTCCGGCCTATTGGAATGGACAGCGGTTAAGGGTGAACTCCTTCACCACAACCAACGAATCAGTAGACACCCGTCCGCGCTCCAAGTCAAGTTTCTCGGAATGCTGCGTCCGCCAGGATCCGCTCAAAGCTCCGAGGCAGTGAGTTTCTCGCGCGCGCCTCACAATCCGGAAGCTGACCCGGAAGACTCCGAAATAGCCCCGTCAAAAGGGCTTAAGGGAAACCACTATCTGAGATTCCGGTTGTATCGTCGCCGACCGCGAAGCCACTGAATCTTTGGGTTCTGCCTGAGTGGTCGGCCAACTCGTCCCCAACCCTTTTTGGGGCAAGGATGAGATCGTGTACTGTTGGCCGGTCATTCAACCTGAATGTCAGCATTCCGGTCGCGGCGTTCAATCATCCATAAGCCGAAAGCACTTATTAGGGTCACTGCGATACACATGATCACTGCGATTAGAACCGTCGGGATAATATCCCATCTCGCCAGTGAGTGCTCACGCAGCTCTTGCAATAGTCTGCTCAAGGCTCCCAGAAAACTCAGCGCGAAGAATGCCCGAAAGAGGACCTGCACCCAGGGACGATTCGGAGGACGCACCCAAAACCCCATCACGCGCTTCCACTGGATGTTCCACCAAAATGCCCAGCAGGTTGCTGTGAAAATGAACGCAATTTGCATCCGTTGCTCAAACGAGTCGTTCACAGGCAAGGCAAGCATGCAGCCTCTCACTTCCAACTGCTCAAACCATCCTAATTGAATTCCTATCAGGCTCCCCGGCAGTGACGCCCTTGGTCGGGTTGTCGGCAAACCGGACACTATGCCGATTTCGGGTTCGGTCCGGAATCCCGGTGATACACCGAGAATCCTCGTTTAGCTGCAATCCTAGACGCAAATCTTTCTGATGAGGAACGAGCAATACCTTAGAATCCCCCAATGCGAACTGTTCACTTGATCGATCACCCTTGCCGATCCTCCTTGCAATGGGCAGCGATTTCCATTCTGGCATGCGCGACCTCACTGGCGGAGGGACAAACTCCTCAGGGTTCCCAGCCGATGCCTCCTCTGAGCCCACAGACAATTGCCCAGTATCTACTGATGCTCTTTCTAGTGGTCGTGGGGCCGGTATGGGATTATTTCGATACGAAATCGCTCAAGGCAAACCCAAGCAGCGCGGCCCGACTGAGCTACTATCGCCGGACGATTTTGTGGCTCTTGACCGCCTCTGCGATAGCTTTGTGGACGACCGGTTGGACCGGGTTGTTTACGCTGCGCGGGCTTGGGATTCGGGCCGTATGGCTGGAGACGCATCGATGGACCTGGTGGACCCTGGGAGTGATGGTCTTGCTCTTCGTCCTCGTGCAACTTGTGCTCCCGGTCGCGCAGGTGAAGCTGAAGTACGGGAGTCGCACCTACCTGGAGCCGCGCCAGTTTGAATCTCTCCGGTTCTTTCTGCCCTCGACAGGGGCCGAACGGCGCTGGTTTGCAGGGCTGAGTGTGACTGCCGGTTTTTGCGAAGAGCTTCTGTTTCGGGGATTTGTTCTACGCGAGTTGATTGCCCTTCCGCTGCACATGGGCTTGGCCGGCCCGGCGATTCTTGCTGCATTGATCTTTGGCTCCCACCACGTTTACTTGGGAAGGGCTGGTGTAGTTTCCACGACCGTCGGGGGACTGGTGTTTACGGCCACGCTGCTGGTGACGGGAAACCTGATTGCGGGCATGATTCTCCACGCGCTCATGGATTTGAGCCTGTTGCTCTACTGGAGGCCCAAGACGCTTCACGGCGCTGAGACGCCGACAATCTAAGGCGTTAGCGACCCGAATGCGCCCTGCTTTCCAAGTCCCGGTTGGTTGGTCGGCGACTCCGTCGAAACTCACTGATTTTCATCCCTATGGGTGGGCCGAAGGCCCATGCGTAACTCGTCAGTTACTCGTCGAGCAACATCGACAGATGATGAACTTGACGCACCTGAAAAGTAAGCGGGTTATCTTCCTGAAATTCCAACTAAGACTACCTATATCAATTATTTATCGTAGGATTCTGGTGTCAGATGTTGGTAAATTGGCTTCGCATGAACTGACCCGCTAAAAGCCTAGTTGGCAGTCGCCGCGGTCCTGAATTAGTCCCGCTAAGGTCTGCTGTCGGCGCGAGGGGTGCTTTGTTCCCGCTAAATAGCCGAGTATCAGACCCACATCCACCCTCCCCAACGAGTCGAATTCTTTCGCCTGAAACACCTCCCGTTTCCCTTCCCGCACAGGTGTTCAGGCGGAGTGCTCCGCGTGAAACACCTGTGGAGCTCAGAAGCGCGATGAAACGGCTCGAGCGCTTCTAGCCCCCAGTTCGACTTCCCCTCCCCAACCACGACCTGCGCACGCCGTGGTCCCCCGCTTCGGGGGACCGCGCATTTCTGCGCCCAAAAACAAGGAGTTCCCGCCATGCAACAGCGCAAGATCACGTTGCTTCCCCAGACCTCCAGCCTCGAGGACCTCGTCAAAAAGGCGCGAGCCTTCGTCCAGTCCGCCAAGGCTCCATCGACGCTCAGGGCCTACCGCTCGGACTGGAATGACTACGACCTGTGGTGCCGCCAGCATCAGCTCGCCTCGCTACCCTCTTCCCCGGAGACCGTCGCGCTCTACATCACGGACCTGGCCTCCACACATGCATCCGGCACCATCACCCGCCGGCTCACCTCCATCACCAAGGCCCACCAGGCCTCGGGCTTCTCGAGCTCTCCGGCCTCGACCCATCACTTCGTCGTGGGCGAAACATTGAAGGGAATCCGGCGCACCATCGGCACCGCGCAGCACGAAAAGACCCGCTGCTGTCGGAGGACGTCCGCCGCATCGTTCGCATGAGCCGCAAAGACCTGCTCGGCCTGCGCGACCGCGCTCTCACGCTGGTCGGATTTGCTCAGCTTCAAGAAGCAGGGATGAAGACAGCAAAGCTCGATGAGATTGTGC
>CAYUJM010000220.1:0-6351 GCA_964445025.1 uncultured Occallatibacter sp.
CACGCGAGCGCGGCGAACGCGAACTGGGCCTCTCGCTCTACTGGATCTTCGACGCGGTGCGGCATTTCACCGTCGAGGAGGCGGAGCGGGTCTTCCGCAAGGCTGCCGAGATGCGGCCCCACCACCCGTCGATCATCGGCATCGGCCTCGGCGGCGACGAACGCCGGGCCGGTTCCGAGCCTTTCCGCGCGCTGTATGCCAAGGCGGCGCAGGCGGGGCTGCGGCTGACCAACCACGCCGGGGAAACAACGGGACCCGAGGCCATCCGGGAGGCGCTTGAAATAGGATCGGAGCGAATCGGGCATGCCGTATCGGCCATCCAGGATCCGAATCTGATCGCGGAGCTGAAGACGCGAAGCACACCCCTGGAACTGAACCCGACTTCCAATGTCCGCACCGGAGTTTGCGCGTCTTTTGCCGAACATCCGCTGCGTCGCTACTACGATGCCGGCCTGCTGGTGACCCTCAACTCGGACGATCCGGCCTTCTTCGGCTCCGATGTGGAAAACGAGTACCTGCTGGCACACACGGTGCAGGGATTTACGCGCGAGGAGCTGCGGCAACTGGCGGCCAACTCCATTCGCGCCAGTTTTCTTCCCGATTCAATCAAGGCGGAGTGGATCACCCGAATTGACACCGTGCAGTAAACAAAAGTGGCAGGCTCACGTTCCACGTCACAGACAAGTCAAAACAAAACTGCGGTATCATGTTCGTGTAGGAGGCAGCCAGCTCATGTCAACTGAACCGGAAATCGTCGCATCCGCTGAAGAAACCGCCATGGAAGAGAAGGGCGAGAGCAAGGCTCTCCGCGTGATCGGCTGGTTTTCCGTGGGAATGGTTGTAGCCGCGCTGGGAATCTACCTGGGCAGCGAGCTGCGCAGCCGCTACAAGTTCAAGCGCCGCACGCCTTACGACTTCTACGCCAACGCCGGCGAGCAACAGGCTGGCGAGTTCGGCATGGGCATCTAAGGCCGCACGTCTCCTCAAAGCAGCAAGAATGCCGCCTGCGGGCGGCATTTTGCATTTCTACTCTTGGCCTCCAGCCAGCGCCTGCATTGTGGAATCCGCGGCGCGGCGATCTCTTCCGCAAGAGCCGGGGATTCAAGCACAACAAACAACGAGGGCACCCGCCCCCGCGAATGCCCTCGTTACCGGTCGTGCGACCGTGCGCTGTTGGATTGCAGGGGTGCGATTATTCCCCTACGACATCCAGCGGTGTCAGGTTTTCGGTCTTCCTTTCCTTCTTGTCCAGCGTCGGGGTTAGCAGCGGACCGTACTGAATGGAATTGAGGACGCGGGTCTGATTCACATCATCGAAGCGAAGAATCACGCGGTTCTCGCCGTTTGCAGTGACGCCGGTGATCCAGACAAAGCTCTTTCCGCCATCCTTGCCCTGGAGCCTGAGGAAGCTTCCAGAACTATCGCGCTGCACGAGATACTGGCCTGCGGGAAGGCTCTTGCCCTGCACCGTGAAGTTAAAGGGGACGTTGACCGTCGTTGCGCCGGTGACCGAAGCCATTGCGGGGATTGGGGACATGGCTGTCACTGCCATCACTGCCGACGCCAGAACGAGAGCGCTCAGTTTGCTTTGCATTGTTGAAACCTCCTGCCTACGGAGACCACAATAGCGATTGCCAAAGATAAAGTCGTCAAGTTGCCGTCCAGAAGTTGTCAAGCTTTTGCGCAGGAACTCTGACGGCCTGCTCTTGCGCAGGCGCGACCTGGTGCGCGCGCCGGCTTGCGCGGCGATCAGGCAGTACAGTACGTTTTCATCAGATTTTGACTTGCAGCGATGCGGCCGATTCGAAGCGAAGCGTTCGCGTCAGCAAACGCCTGCTTCAGAGCGCATGTCTGTTGCGGCCGCCTGCATTGCACCGGCCGCGCGTTCCAACTCGCCGGCGGCTTCGTAGTGCATGGCCATCTCGCGCGCCACATCCGCTTCGCGCCCGGCAAACATCTCGCCGAGGCGCTCTGCGATGCGAATGTGCCTGCGCGCGCGCCGCGCCGAAGCCTGCCGCTGGTATAACACCTCGCGATAGAGCCTATGCGCAAATACATAGAAGGCCGACTTTGTGCCGTCGGGGAGCTCATCCTGTCCGGCGCGCACAACGAAGTGCAGGCGGCGCGCCATCTCATCGCACGCTTCCTCTACCTCGACGGGGTCTTTGGCCAACGCGGCTGCGACAGCCCATGCCGGAAATGCAACGCTCATCAGGCTGGCCGCCTCCAGTACGCGCTGCTCCTCCGCGTCCAGCCGCTCAATTTCCATCTCAATCATGCGCGCCAGCGGGTCAGGCACTCCCGCTTCCAGCTCCGGAAAGGGCGCGTGCTGCTCCCATCGGGCGGTGCCGTTTTCGCCGCGGCGGATCAGGACGCCTTGCGCAATCAGGTGCTCCACAACAGCGATCACGAACAGCGGATTGCCTTCTGATCGCTGGTAAACAAAATCGGCCAGATCCGCGGGAAGCGTCTGCTGTCCCAACTCGCGGGAGAGCAGTGCGCGGACGGCTGCCTTCTTGAGCGGCGCGAGGGTTATTTCTACGCACAGACGCCTGCGCAGCAGATCCTGTTTCAACCCGGCAAGCAGTTGCTCGATCGATCCGCTCTTCCGGCAGCAGGTTGCCACGACCATCAGTTGAGCGGCTGTGCGCCGCCGCGCCAGCGCGGAAATCAGATTGAGGGTGGAGTCGTCGGCCCAGTGCAGGTCTTCAAAAATCAGAATCAGGGGCTTTTCCGACGCCAGCTCTTCAAAAGCCCCGCAGAGATCTACCAGCGACCGTTCCTGCGCTGTGGGCCGCGTCTTAGGAGAGCCCGCCGGTTCTGAATCGCTCCCCTGGGCAAGCCATGCCGGGGCCATCCGGGCCAGGATTTGCGTTACCGCCTTTCCTTCCGGACCGGCGCAGAGCTGGCACAGCGCCTCCATTACCGGGTAATACGCCTCTGTTCCTCCCACCCCCTGCACACACCCGCCGCGCGCGACGCTGGCTGCTCCGGAAGCGGCGAGCTGCCGGCTGAAGGCGTCCACGAGCGCCGTCTTTCCGATGCCCGCCTCGCCGTTGACGAAGACCACCTGGCGCCGGCCGCTGGGCAGTTGCCGTAACAAAGTATTCAAGAGCTCGAGTTCCGCGTCGCGACCAAGGATGGGTACCGGCGCTGCAGCGGTGACGGTTGGGGCTGGTTCCGCGACGCAACGCTCCGTCACATGTGCCACAAAACGATAGCCGCGCTTGGGCTGTGTCTGGATAAAACGAGGCTTCCCCGCGTCGTCTCCCAATACCTTGCGCAGTTCCAGCATGTAGGTGCGCAGCACCTGCGGCTGCACATAGGTTTTCGGCCACAGAGCGTCAAGCAGTTCGTCATGGGTGATAAGGCGCCCCGGGTTTTCAACCAGAAAGCGGAGCACCGCAAAGGGCTTTGGCGCCAGATCGATTTGTTCATTCTGCGCACCCAGGCGCAGGAGACACTGATTTGCAGTGTCCAGCCCAAAACACTCGAACTGCTTCATCGCGACCGGACCTCCGGGGGAAGGGGGAACATCTGTTTGTTCTCAGCAATCGACCTGCCACACCAACAGGCCGCAATTCTCGACTGCATCTCAAATCGATCGTTGGGTATAGCAACGGAGGAGAGCTCGATTGCCCACAAGAACAGGCAGAATTCTGTCCATTTCCGAACAATCTTGTCCAAACACGAACAAGTGAGAACTCACAGGCGTAGCGTCCGGGTACGCAGGTAGAGATACGCCGCAGAACAGCGCAACGTTCCAGTTCTGCAGTTCCCAATGGATTTGACTAACGTACGCGGGAAAAGGGTCGACCTGCCGGATTAAAAATCATGTTAGGGGGGCGAAGGGTATGTCTGCATGCCGACCTTGTGCACGAGGTCAATGCGATGCACTGGCCTCCGTAAGGATAAACAGATGGGGCCCCAGAGGGCGGCGCCCGGAGGCTTCAAGAAATTCCTGCCCGTCATACCACGCCCTGGCCTTTTTGGAAGCAGGAAATTCAAAATACGTGACGTGCTTGTCCGCACTGCTCTCAAGAATCTCCATGGGATCGTGGATGAACTGAAAGATCGCAGAATGTTCTTGAAGTCTGGGCGGAGCCATCTATCTGTAATTCTCGAGCTCGGCTGAGTCCCGAGTCTTTTCGCGCGTGACCATGACATAAACGGGCATTCGTTCCCTAACAGCATTTGATGTCACTTCGGGCCGGAAAGTAGCCTGAATCGGCGGGTCCGCAGGAACCGCTTTTTCAACAGAGTTCGATCGACCGCGTGCCTGCGTTACCCTAAGGGCTTATGGGCCGCATCCGCGTTCTTCCCGACCAGGTTGCCAATCAGATCGCTGCCGGCGAAGTGGTGGACAGGCCGGCTTCGGTGGTGAAGGAGCTGCTGGAGAATGCCCTGGATGCCGGCGCCAACCGCATCCGCATCGAAGTGGAGGCTGGCGGAAGGAAGCTGATGCGCATCGCCGACGACGGCCACGGCATGAACCGCGACGACGCCCTGCTGGCCTTCGAGCGACATGCAACCTCCAAGCTGCGCACGGCAGAAGACCTGCTCTCGATCGCGACCCTGGGCTTTCGCGGCGAGGCGCTGCCGTCCATTGCCTCGGTGGCACGCGTGACGCTGGAGACGGCCACTGGCGAGGACGGTGCCGGAACGCGCGTGGAGATTGCCGGCGGCAAGATTCTGCACGTGGACGACGCCGCACTGCCGCGCGGAACGACCCTGACTGTCGCCGACCTGTTCTTCAACACGCCGGCGCGGCGCAAATTCCTTCGCGCCGAGAGCACGGAGCTTTCTCATGTGACGGCGCTGGTGACCCACTATGCGCTGGTGCATCCGGAGAAGCACTTCGAACTGGTCTCGGCCACGCACACCATCGTCTCCGCGCCGCCGGTAGCGCGAACAGCCGAAAGGATCTACCAGATCTTCGGCAAGGAGACGCTGGCCGCGCTGTTGCCAGTGGCTGCCGAGACGCCGCTTGCCCGTGCCGGTTTGCCGGAGCCGCCGCCGTGGAAGAAGGATCCCGGCGAGCCGGCGCGCGATCCGGGCAGCCTGCGGCTGACCGGCTTCTATTCCAAGCCAGAGCTGCAGAAGCTCAACCGCAACTCGATCTATATCTTTGTGAACAAGCGGCTCATTCGCGACCGCTTGCTGATGCACGCGATCACGGAGGCTTATCGCAACGTGATTCCGCCCACCAGCTACCCGGTCGTGCTGCTGTTCCTGGAGGTGCCGCCCGAAGAGGTGGACGTGAACGTACACCCCGCCAAGACCGAGGTGCGCTTTCGCCAGCAAAGCCTGATCCACGACTTTGTCCGCGACAGCCTGCGCACGGCGCTCATCCAGGCGCGCCCTGCGGCCGGCTTTCTGGCAGCGCTGGACTCGGCACCGCTGGCCAGCCCCTCGCTGATGCCGCCCGCACTCTCGCCGCTGCCGGGTTCGCCGGAGGAAGGGTTGACCGCCGATTCCGATGCCGGAGCTTCTCAGGCAGACCGCACGGGAGCCGAACCGTTCCAACTGACTCCGCGGCTACCCACGCCCGTTCCGGGAAGGCTTTCGTTTGATGGCAAAGGCTTTAACCAGGGCGGATGGGGAGACCAGCAGGCGTGGGGCGAAGCTGCTGCTGCCCTGTTTCAGCCGGCCGCGCTCCCGGCCGTTGATGGCTGCTCACCGGAGTTCGGGAGTTCGGCGAACGGGCCGAGCCCGGCAACGGCGACCGCACAGGTGGAAGCCGAGCAGGCTGCGTTCACGCTGAATCGCCTGGGTTCGCTGCGGCCGCTGGGGCAGTTGCGCGAGTCGTTCATCCTGGCATCCGGCGAGGACGGTTTGTGGATCATCGACCAGCATGTGGCACACGAAAGGGTGCTTTTCGAAAAAATTTTGCGCGACCGGCAGGTGGAAAAGGTTCAGCGTCAGAGGTTACTGATGCCCATGCTGGTGGAACTGAAACCCTGGCAGATGGTGGTTTTCGCCCGCATCGCCGAGGAGCTCGAGCGCAACGGATTTGAGGTAGAACCCTTTGGCCCACAAACACTTGCAGTCAAAGCGGCGCCGGTGGGCCTGGAAGGAGCAGCGCTGGAGCGGATGCTGACTCAGGTGATCGAGCAGTCCAGCGTGGATTCCGATGAAGTAGTCCAGAATCATGATCTTACGACCCTGAGGAAGCGTATTGCCGCCTCCATCGCCTGCCATTCTGCAATTAAGGTCAATACTGCTCTTGACCCGGCTCGAATGGAGTGGTTACTGTTGGAGCTGGCAAAGACCAGCCACCCAACGAGTTGCCCGCATGGACGTCCAATAGCTTTGCTGTATTCTTGGAAGGATATCCAGCGGGCCTTCCAT
>CAYUJM010000221.1:0-6303 GCA_964445025.1 uncultured Occallatibacter sp.
TGGCCGGCAACCAGATGGACGAGGCCATCACCAACTACCTCAAACGCAAATACAACCTGCTGATCGGCGAGCGCACCGCCGAGCACATCAAGATCGAGATCGGGTCGGCTTACCCGCTGGACAAGCCGCTGACCATGGAGATCAAAGGCCGCAACCTTATTGAGGGCGTGCCCAAGACCATCACCATTGAAGACAGCGAGATTCGCGAGGCCCTTGGCGAGTGCATCGCCGTGATCATGAACGCGATACGCGTAGCCCTGGAACGGACGCCGCCCGAGCTCTCCGCCGACATCAGCGACCGCGGCATTGTGCTCACCGGCGGTGGCGCGCTGATCAAGAACCTGGACAAGCGCATCCGCGAGGAAACCGGGTTGCCTGTCTCCGTCGCCGACGATCCGCTGGCTTCGGTGGTGCTCGGCACCGGCAAGATGCTCTCCGACTTCCGCCTGTTGCGCAAGATCAAGATCGACTAATGCAGGGACTAGGGGCTAAGGGACTAGGGACTAGGTTCGGCAAGCGAGATGCCCAAAGTCAACCCCTGCTCCATGCCAACTCCAAGTCCCTTAGCCCCTAGTCCCTAGTCCGTGTTTCTCCCGCTGCCATGGAATCGTTCTTCGTCCGCTATCGAAACCTCGTGGTGCTGCTGGCCATCCTGCTCGCGCAGATTATTGGCCTGGCTGTGCAGGTGCGGCGCACGGGCGACGGACGAAGCACTCTGGATGTTGGAGACGGTCCCGGCGTGCGCCTCATCCGACTTTGGGCCCAGGCAATCGTTTCGCCGCCCGAGCGGCTCATTCACTCCTCCAAGCTGGGCGCCCAGCACCTGTGGCAGAACTATCTTGACCTGCGCAGCGTCCGGCAGCAGAACCAGGACCTGCAGAAGACTGTCGATCGCCTGCGGCTGGAGCAGGCTGCCCTGCTGGAAGATGCCAAGCAGGGGCAACGCCTGCAAGGCCTGCTCAATTTTCAGGAGAAGTACATCTACCAGACCGTTGCCGCCCAGGCCATCGGTTCCAGCGGCAGCGAGCAATCACACGTTTTCTATATCGACAAGGGTTCGGCGGAGGGCTTGCACCGCGACGATGCAGTCATTACTCCCGACGGCATTGTCGGCAAGGTTCGCGACGTTTTTCCGCACTCCGCGCAGGTGCTGGTCATCAACGACCAGACCAGCGGCGCAGGCGTGATTCTGGAGACGACCCGGACCCGCGGCATCCTGCGCGGCAACGCCAACGGGCAGATCCAGATTGTGGACATCCTGGCCGACAGGCGCATCCAGAAAGGCGAAGCCGTGCTCACCGCCGGGGGCGACCAGATCTTCCCGCGCGGGCTTCCCGTGGGCGTGGTGGATAAGGTGATCCCCGATCCGGAGCGCGACTCTTTCATCTTCGTCATGGTCACGCCGGCGGCGCACCTCGACCGGCTCGATGAAGTGCTGGTGATCACCTCGACCGAGCCCCGCTTCAATGCGCAGCAGCAGCAGGACCTGGCCACCAGCGAGGAGCTCAAGGGGCCCGAGGCCGAGGCCATCAAGGAACAGAAGAAGGCGGCCGAGATCATGGCGGAACGGCTCCCCGGCCTGATCGACCCCAATCTCCCGCCTGATCAGCAGCCGCTTCACGATAACACCAACCCCAACCCGGTCGCCCACCCTCCGCAGGCGCTGCATCCGGACCGGTTTACGCCCGGCGGAGAATCGGACACGGTGCCCGGAGCGACTCCCGACACGAAGGCCGACAATGGTGCCGACTCCGGCGCAAAAACAAACCAGGAAAAGCCGGCCACGGCCCCGGCAGTCGTAAAGCCCGTTCCAGCTTCCAAACCGGCGCAAAAGCCAGCCAAGCCGAGCCAGACTCCGCCGAATCCGCCACAGGCCAATCCGTCTCAGCCCAACCAGCCGCGGAGGAACCCATAACCATGGCTCTGCTCGGCGTCGACCTCCGCCGCGACCTTGAAATCCGCCGCTACCCCATCCTGGTTTATGCGCTGGCGCCGCTTACGGCGCTGGTTCTGCAGGCCTGGCTGCCGCGCGTGCTAGGAGCTTTCGCGTGGTTTGACCTGCCGCTGGTCATAACGGTTTACTTCGCACTCGGGCGCCGCAATCCCGTTCAGGGCACTTTGATGGGCGCCGGGATGGGGCTGTTCGAGGACGCGCTCTCGCATCACGCCATCGGCGTGAACGGCGTTGCCAAGACGGTGGCCGGCTTTCTGGCTGCGTCGGTCGGCGTGCGGATCGACGTGGAAAACCACACCATCCGGCTGGCGCTGAACTTTTTGCTTTCCCTGCTATCGAGCGCCATTGTTGTGTTTGTGTCCCGCTTCCTGCTGGGCCTGGACCTGGAGTGGAGCTGGTACACGGTGTTGTTCACCGCGGTAGGCAACTCGCTGATTGCCCTGGTGCTGTTTCCCCTTTTGGATCGTCTGCAAATCAGGGACTGAGGAAATTCAGGGAATAGGGAGTAGGGAACAGGGCTAGAAGCTGAGGAATCGCATGGGGTGGTCCGCGCTACGGATTCCGCTCGAAGCGAGCCTGGCAAGCGCGGGTGCATTGAGGGCCACGTCGATATGGGTTATTTTCTTCGATCCGAGCGCCTCGGCTTTCGCTGCTGGAAGGAAGAGGATCTCCCACTGGCCATGGGGCTGTGGGGCGATCCCGAGGTATCCGCAATGCTTGGCGGGCCGTTCACGCCGGAAGCAGTGCAGGCGCGGCTGAAGAAGGAAATAGAAAGGATGCAGGAAATCGGGATTCAGTACTGGCCCGTCTTTCTGCTGAAGGACGGGACGCACGTTGGATGCGTGGGACTTCAAACCTATGGCGAAGAAGAACAGGTGTACGAATTGGGGTATCACCTGCGCCGTGCCTTTTGGGGGCAGGGCCTGGCCAAGGAGGCGGCATGCACCGTCATCGACTATGCCTTCAAAGCGCTGAAGGCTGAAGCGCTCTTTGCGGGGCACCATCCCTTGAACGAGGCATCACGACGGGTGCTACTGAGCCTCGGGTTCTCTGCAACGGGTTGGGAATTGTATCCACCAACGGGAATCCTCGAGCCGGCGTACCGGCTTCACAAACCGCAGTCCGCGGAAAAAGCAGTATCCTGAAGGCGTAGACAGATGGAATCCGGCAGCACCAACCGCAACGAGAAGCTCTCCACCGTCAAACTGACGGCGGTGCAGTATGGCATTTTGCTCATGATGCTGGCGCTGGCGGCGGGACTTTGGCGCCTGCAGGTGCTGGGCGCGGAAAACTACCGCGTGCAGGCTGAGCAGAACCGCATCCGCAAGGAGCCCGTTCTGGCCGCGCGCGGCAAGCTTTTCGACCGCGAGAACCGGCTTATCGTTGATAACTACCCGTCGGTTTCGTGCTTCCTGGTTCGCGAACAAAACCAGAACGTGGACGCGGATCTGCCGCTCATCGCGAAGGGGCTGAACCTGGACCTGGATCAGCTTCGCGCCACGCTCCGGCGCTACCGCGCCTCACCTGGCTACCAGCCCATCCCGATCAAGCAGGACATCACCGCGGACGAAGATGCATTCATTGAGGCCCACCGCAATGAGCTGCCTGAGTTGGAAACCATCCATGAGGAACGCCGGCTGTATCCGCGAGACGGATTTGCTGCGCACCTGATCGGCTATGTGGGCGAGGTAAGCGAAGAGGACTTGAACAATCCGCGCTATGCCTATTACGAGCCCGGCGACGTGGTGGGCAAGGCCGGCGTGGAGGAGACCTATGACGAACTGCTGCGCGGCCAGGACGGTTCTCGAGATGTCATCGTGGATAGCCACGGGCGCGAAGTCGGTTACCTGGGAATCCAGCACGCCAAGCCGGGGCAGGACCTGCGCCTGACCATCGACAACGACCTGCAGAGGGCGGCCGAGCTGGCCCTGGGCGGCCGCAACGGTGCTATCGTCGCCATGGACCCGCGCAACGGCGAGATCCTGGCGCTGGTCTCGCGGCCCAGCTTCGATCCCAATGATTTTGCAGTCCATATCAACCGCGCCAACTGGAACCAGCTCATCACCGACCCGGATCGTCCACTGATGAACAAGGCCCTCCAGGCGCAGCTTGCCCCAGGGTCGACTTTCAAGATCATGATGTCGGTGGCCGGGCTGCAGGAAGGCATCGCGCAGAACCTCAAAATCACCTGCTCCGGCGGATGGGGCCCGTACGGCTTCTTCCACCACTGCGATGAGCACCATGGCGCAGTGGATATCCACAACGCCATCCCGTACTCCTGCGACACTTACTTTTACATGCTCGGCGACAAGCTGGGCATCGACCGCATCGCGAAATACGCCAACGAATTCGGCTACGGCCAGAAGACGGGCATCGATCTTCCCGGCGAACAGGCGGGGCTGATGCCGAGCGCGCAGTGGAAGATGAAGAACTACCACAACCGCTGGTATCCGGACGAGACCCTCGATGTGGCGATTGGCCAGGGCGCGGTGGAAGCTACGCCGATCCAACTGGCCCGCATCATCGGCGGCATCGCCTCCGGCGGGCACATGGTTCGGCCGCATGTTGTCTTCCCCGACCAGCTTTCGACCGACTTCCGCAAAGCCCTCATTGAAAGCTTTCCCGGATCCGGCGACACGTACGTCCCCATCGATCCCGAGAACTGGATAACGGTTACCGACGGGATGTATCAGGTGACCCAGCCCGGCATGTTCCACACTGCAGGCGGGGAACACCTGGAAGGTATCGACTTTGGCGGCAAGACCGGAACCGCCCAGCTCATGAGCCACGAGGCCCTGGACAAAACCACCAAGGGCAAGTCCACGAATCCCAACGTCTGGTTTGTAGGTGTCACGCCGCGCCGCAATCCCGAACTGGTGGTCGCGGTCCTCTGGCAGAATGGCAACAAGAGCTGGTTCCCGGCCCGCATTGGCGCCAGAGTGGTCTCTGCCTATGTGGAAAAGCAGCGCCGTCTGGCACACAACCTCGTCGAGCCGGAGAAGAAGGACGCTCCGGTTGAGATGAGCGCGGTCTGGACTGTGCCTGCTCCCGGCAAAGCGACAAAGAGCGGACCGCAGGACGGGGCGAACGACCGGGTGCAGGCCGGGCATTTCGTCGTCGATCACGGCCAGATCGTTGCCGGCAATGCAGCCACGGGCGCCTCACGCCAAACGGCAGCTTCGCATGCTCCGTCCGCGCAAAATTCTCAGATTGCCAAACTGCGAAGCGGCGTACCTCAGGCGGCCAAGGCTCCGGCCGGACAGCCCGGATCGAATCCGCAGCCCGCAATCGCCAGCCCCGGCAGAGGACGGTAGCCGTGCGCCGCATCCTCAGCTTCCGCGACTTCGACTGGACCCTGCTGGCCATGGTGCTGGTGCTCTGCACCATCTCCGTGCTGGAGATTTATTCCGCCACGCTGCACACCAAGTACCTGGGCTTTCACACCAAGCAGATCTACTGGATTGCCGGCGGCCTGTTCGCCATGTTCCTCTTCGCGCGGATCGACTATCACAAGCTGATCGATTTCGTCCCCTGGGCCTATGGCGTCTTCCTAGTCTCGCTGGTTGCGGTGAAGATCTTCGGAGTGAAGGTGCTGGGAGCGCGGCGCTGGATCAGGATCGGCCACATGCAGTTCCAGCCGTCGGAGTGGGTGAAACTGGTGCTGATCATCGCGGTGGCGCGCTACTTTGCCAACCTGGGGGGGCGCTCGCTCACCTGGAAGGACATCTTCAAGGCGCTTGCGCTGGTGGGCGTTCCGATGGCGCTGGTCCTGATCCAGCCCGATCTGGGCACCACGCTCACATATATGCCCATCCTGGTGGCAGGCCTGCTGCTGGGCGGGATTAATCTGCGCCAGGCGCTGGTTCTTGTCACCTGCTCGGTGGTTCTGGTGGCCGGGGTCTGGTCCAGCGGCAAACTGCTGAAGCCTTACCAGAAGGCGCGCCTGACCAGCTTCATCAATCCCGATAACGATCCAAAGGGCACCGGCTACCAGATCCGCCAGTCGCTGATTGCAGTGGGATCGGGCGGGGTGTGGGGCAAGGGCGCGGAGCGGGGAACGCAGACGCAGGGAGATTTTCTGCCCATCCCCCACGCCGACTTCATTTTTGCGGCGTTCGGTGAGGAGCATGGCTTTGTGGGCGCGGTTTTTGTCCTGCTGCTATACTTTTTTATATTGATGCGTTTGATTCAAAACGCTCAAACAGCCGCAGACCTGTCCGGCTCGTTGATTATCATGGGCGTAGTGGCTGTGTTGACTTTCCAGATCGCGGTCAATGTGGGCATGGTCATTGGTTTCATGCCAGTCACCGGAATTCCTTTACCGTTAATGAGTTACGGCGGATCTTCGG
>CAYUJM010000222.1:0-6279 GCA_964445025.1 uncultured Occallatibacter sp.
TGCCCCACCTGGCCAATGTCGTAGGGCTTGTAGAGCTTGTCCACCAGCGGGTGAATATTGGGCAGCAGCGGAACGGCCGGTGTCTTCTTGCGCTCGTATTCGCGCGGATTCATGATCTCCCAGCTTGAGGTTGGCGGGCGGTCCAGGGCGCCGGCAAAGGCCGCCCCCTGTCCCTGGTCCATCCACAAATCCTGTTCAAAGCTGAGGCCCTCACGATAGGGGAACAGCAGCGACTCGGAGAGCAGCAGCGGAGCGCGGGCCAGCACCGGAGAGCTGTCGGAAGTGGCCATCTGGTCCTTGAGCAAATCCATAACCTCCGGGTCCTTGACCAGGCTCTTGCCCTGTGGCTTCAGGATGTAGTCCATCATCACGGCGGTGGCCTGGCCCTCGACCACTGCGTCGCGGGCAGTGTCCAACTCGTCCTTGGCCAGGTGATCGGAGTCCCCGGAGGCATTGACCGAGACGTCGTCCGGCGTCTGATCGTCCCACTTGTCTAGGTCCACGCGCTGGTCCTGCAGGGCGTGAGTCAGTTCGTGGGCCAGCACCGGCTTCTGCTCCTCAATGTCTACCCAGTCCAGCATGTTCACCGTCTTGGTCTTGGAATCGTAGTAAGCCTCCACCTGTTCTGTCAGCAGCGCCAGCAGAAAGGGCTTGAGTTCGAAGTCGCGGTCCAGCAGGCCGAACTTCTTGAGCACGATTTCGTCGCGCTGCAGCCGCTTGGCGCCCGCGTCCTCTTCAAATTTCCCCTTCAGGTAGCCTTCCACCGCTGCGCGGCTGGTGATCTGCCGTTTGACGTTGCTCTTGATGGGCAGCCCGGTCTCCTGCGATGAAAACTTGAGCAGTTCATCCACCAGCGAGAAAAGCTGTTTGGCCTGTTCCGGCGTGATGTGCGTTTCTTTCTTGTCGGCGGATGGCGCCGCAGCCTGGCTCTGTCCGCTCTGAGCTTTGGCCGCGGAAGCCTCGCCAGCTCCCTCGCCAATGGCCATTCCTGCCGGCAGAAGGCACAACCAGGCGGCCAATGCCCACGGCTGCCAGGCGCGTCTCCATCTCGGGTGCTGCTCGCTCATTCGCTCTCCATTCGCCAGCCCGGCAACGCGGTGCGCGCCCCTGGGCATCGCCGGGGGCCCCGGCTACTCACCTCAGCGGTCACGGGATTTCGTGCCGGGGCTGCTCCATCTTCATCCAAGGCTATAATCAGAATGCGGTATTGCGCGGGATTTCGACCGGAAAACTGGCGCATTACCCCGGAAAAGTTCCCCTATGACTCAAATTGATCTTGCCGCAAATCCACAGGCCACGGCATTCGCAGAGCTACTTGAATCTGCTGCGGCCCCACATGAACTTGTTGTCTACCGGGGTGTACTCACCCCACGAGAGTTAGACGCTCCCACAGCCGAATCAGAGTCACTTGTAAAAGGCGCTGCAGGCCACGATCTGGGATGGCTCCGCCGCATCGCCGTGCGCGGAGAAGACCGCTTCCGCTGGTTGAGCGGAATGGTGACCAACACGGTCAACGATCTGGCCTCCAACGCCGGCGCGTGGAACCTGGTGCTCAACGCCCAGGGGCGCATCCAGGGCGACCTGACGGTCTGGCGCGAGGATGACGATCTGGAACTCGAAGTCGCCGCCGACCAGTCCGAGCGCCTGCTGGCCCACCTGGAACACTTCATCATCATGGACGATGTAGAGCTCGTTCCGCTGGACGGTGAGGCTGCAATTGGCATCACCGGGCCGGCGGCGGACGAGGTTCTGGCCAGGGTCGGCCTGCCTACCCTGAGCGAGCCCATGACGGGCACGCGCGTGGAGTGGAACGGCATGGATCTGCGCATCCAACGCGGATATGGCGTGCTCGCCAGCCACTATGCGCTCTGGGCGCCGGAGGCGCAGCTCAGCAAGCTGTGGAAGTATCTGCGCACGGGCGGAGCAACTCTGGTGGGAAGCGCTGTGCTCGAGGCATTTCGCATTGCGGAAGGTATTCCGTTGTATGGCGCCGACATGGTGGAACGCGATCTGCCGCAGGAGACCTCCCAGATGCGGGCGCTGCACTTCAGCAAGGGCTGCTACCTGGGACAGGAGATTGTGGAGCGGATTCGTTCGCGGGGCAATGTGCACCGGCATCTTCGCCAATTGGAAGTTGCGGGCCCCGTTCCGGCCGGCGGGACGGAATTGATTTCGGAAGGCGGCGCGGTCGCCGGGCAAATCACCAGCGCGGCCGAACTGCCGCTCTCTTCGGGCAGCCGCATCTTTGCGCTCGCCATGATGCGCGGCGAAGCCGAACTGCGCAACGAGCCCTTCACTTACGCTGCCGGAACGGCCACGGGGACTGCCCGGATTCTGACCGCGCCGCCGGCTTTTTGATAGAAACTGAACAAGTCGTAGAGACAGATGGGAAAACTGGAGCCATGAGCGATACCCCCAAATTTGAAGTCATAGATCGCCGCAAGTTCAAGGCGGAAGAAGAACACGAGAGCCAGAAGACCGCGCAGGGCGCAGCGCCTGCACCCGCCGCACCCGAGACGCCGTCCGGCGGGCCGCGGCTGGTGGTGAATGAAGGCAAAAGCGTATCGGAGACCGCGTCAGCGGCAGCGCAGGACTCGGGATTGGGCATTGGTCTGGACGAGGAAGCCGGTCCGGAATTGCCGCCTCCGCCAACCGTCGAGGAAAGCCAGGAACAAAAGGTTGCTTATGACGCCTCGGCCCAGCGGCTGGAAGAACTGGTCCGCGCGCAGAATCCGGCCGTGGGCGCGCAGCCGCCTATCACCTTCGAAAACCTGGTGCAGCAGTTCTATGTTTCCGCGATGATCCAGATGGGAGCGGGAGCGCAGGAGGGCCAGCGGCCGAGGGTTGACATCCTGGGAGCGCGCACCACCATCGACCTGCTGGGAATCCTGGAAGAAAAGACGCGCGGCAACCTCACCCCAGCCGAGGATCGCGCACTGCAAACGGTTCTCTTTGAAGTGCGCATGGCCTTCCTGGAACTGACCAGCATGATCAACCTGCAGGCCATGCAGCCGCCGCAGCCGCCTCCGCCCGGCAAGCGTTAAGGATCGATGGAAGGGTCGCTCACATTTCTTGGGACGGGAACTTCGATGGGAGTTCCAACGCTGGGGTGCGGCTGTGCGGTCTGCACCTCGGCCGACCCGCGTGACCGGCGGCTGCGGCCCTCGGTCCTGGTGCGCTGGAATGAGACTAGCCCGAGCGGATCGGGGAATGGAACCGCAACCGCCAGTTCCCGCGAGCGGGTGGTGGTGATCGACACTGGTCCCGACTTCCGCGAGCAGGTTCTGCGCAGCGGGGTCAGGCACGTGGATGCCGTGCTGTACACCCATTCCCACGCAGACCATATCTTTGGCCTCGACGATTTGCGTCCCCTCAGCTTTACGGCATTCCGTGCAGGCGGGCCGATTCCGTTATACGCGTCGGAGGAAACCCGCGCGGTGCTGGAGCGGATCTACGACTACACGTTCTCTCCCCTTGCCACCTACCCCAATCGCGCGCGCGTCAGGATCGAGCCGCTCGCGGAGAGCATTCCCATCCACGGCGTTCCGTTCCTGCGCGTTCCGCTGAGGCACGGCGACATGGAGATCGCAGGATTTCGCTTCGGCAACGCCGCCTATCTGACCGACGTGAGCGATATTCCCGAGGAGAGTTTTGCCCTGCTTGAGGGGCTTGACCACCTGGTGGTCTCCGCGCTCCGCCATGCGCCCCACCCCAGCCACGCCACGGTAGATCAGGCGCTCGGCTGGGCGCGCCGTATTGGAGCAAAACAGACATGGTTCACGCACATCGCCCATGAACTGGGCCATGAAGCCACCAACCGCACCCTGCCGGCAGGCGTTGCGCTGGCTTACGACGGGCTGACCGTCCCAGTGACCCTATGAGCCAGGCCAACGCGCGCATCGTTCCCGTTTATCGTTCCGTCGAGGAGATCCCTGAAGGGTTCGGCCCTTCGGTGGCCGCCATCGGCAACTTCGACGGCGTGCATCTGGGCCACCGGGAGATTCTCTCCGCCGTTGTGCGTGAGGCGCGCCAACTGGGTGTTCGCGCGGCTGCGGTCACCTTTGACCCTCACCCGGAACAGTTTCTGCGCCCGGCAAATGCGCCCAAGCTGCTGACGTCCATGGAGCAGCGCCTGGAGCTTCTGGCCACCACCGGAATCGACAACGTGGTGGTGCTGCCGTTCGACAAGGCGCTTGCCAGTCTGTCGGCGGAGGAGTTTGTGCGCCGCATACTGGTGGACAGTCTGGGAGTGCGCGGGCTGCACGAAGGCGGCAATTTCCGTTTCGGCCATCGCGCGCAGGCAGGCGTTGAACAACTCCGGGAATTCGGCGGCAGTTTCGGATTTGCCGTCCACGTCCATGACCCGGTCCATGTGCACGGGCTGGAGGTCTCGAGCTCCGCCATCCGGGCGCTGGTTGCCGCAGGAGATGTGCGCCGGGCGCGCTGGATGCTCGGCCGGCCCTTCGCAATGCGGTCGACGCAGAACCGTGGGCGCGGGATCGGGTCGAAGCTCCTGGTGCCGACGGTGAATCTGGCGCCCAGTGCGGAGCTGCTCCCGGCCTTCGGAGTCTACGTTACGCGCCTCGCGGTCGGCGGCCGCCGCTTTCAGGCCGTCACCAACGTTGGCAACCGTCCCACATTCGGCGAGGCGTCGTTTGCCGTCGAGTCGCACATTTTGGACTTCGAGCCCGTGGAAACGACCGGCGAGACGCCCATCGATCTCGAATTTCTCCTCAGGCTGCGCGGAGAAATCCAGTGGCCCTCGCCCGAAGCGCTCAAGGCGCAGATCATGAAGGATGTGGGCAAGGCCAAGCGGTATTTCCGGCTGGCGCGGTAGAGGCGGCTCTCGCGGTGCCGAGCCTTCACTCCGCTACAGCGCTGTGCAACGCGAACCAGTAATAGCGCCGCCAGCAGAACATGCAGCGCACGGGCCGCAGGGCAAACATCTCCAGCAAACCGTCGATCGGCCTGAGCTCGGCTTGCTTGAATTTGAGCGAATGGCACTTTGGACACTCGCGCCGGATCCAGAGCAAATGAGGAACCCAGCCGGGCCACTTTCGCTTCGAAAATTCCATGTCGGGTGCTCCTCGCGCCGTTCATCCAGCATCGCGCTGAGTGCAAAATGCCTGTTTCGGCCCAGCATCTCGATTGTAGTCCAATCGCAGCTTCCGGTTTTCTTCTGATATAAAGGCTGGTGCTCTTGATCTGGCTCAAACTGGAGCCGATCCGCTTGAGAGCTGCCATCCTGAACCGAGCAGGTTGCGGACTTGGCGGGCTGCACAGTCGAAAGCCTGCCCAGAGCGAAGCCGATCGGGATCTGTGGCTGCTGTTGCTCCCGGGCCTCTCAGAGCAAAGGGTTGAAGCACCAACGCACTTCTGGAGTCCACCATGAAGCGTTTTCCACCCAATTCACCCACATTCGCGTCCTTCTCCCGGCGTGATTTCGTCAAAATGGTCGGCGCCGCGGCTCTTTTGCCCTCCGGAGCGTGGGGGCGCACCGGCCGAACCGCCCCGTCCAACCGCATCACCATCGGCGTCATCGGATGGGGCATGATGGGCCCGGCCAACACCAAGGCGTTCCTCTCCATGGATGATTGCCAGGTTGTTGCCGCCTGCGACATTCACAAAGCGCATCTGCAGGCCGCCGTGGACACCGTCAATGCCAAGTACGGCAACACCGACTGCAAGGCCTATCACGATTACCACGAAATGCTGGCGCGCAAGGACATCGACGCCATCATGATCGCCGTGCCCGATCACTGGCATGCCATCATCGCCACCGAGGCCGCCAACCACAAGAAGGACATCTACGGCGAAAAGCCGCTGGCCAAGACCATTGTCGAGCAGCAGGCCATCGTCCGCGCCGTCGAGCGCAACAACATCATCTGGCAGACCGGTTCCTGGCAGCGCTCGCTGCCCGCGTTTCACAAAGCGGCCGAGATCGTCCGCAACGGCCTCATCGGTAACATCACGCACGTCGAAGTCGGGCTTCCCGGCGCTCCGCACGACTTTCCCAACACCGTGCCCGCCCTGCTCGATAAGCTCTCCACGCTTCCGGAGAAGTTCACCAGCCCCTCCCAGATCGTGCCCGGAACTCTTGCCTGGGATCTGGCCGTCACCCAGCCCCCGCCGGATCTGGATTATGAGACATGGATCGGCCCATCGAAGATGGAGCCCTACATCGATGCGCGCGTCTATCAGAACTGGCGCTGGAACTACAACACCGGCGGCGGACAGTTGCTTGACTGGATCGGCCACCACGGCGACATCGCACACTGG
>CAYUJM010000223.1:0-6197 GCA_964445025.1 uncultured Occallatibacter sp.
TACGAAAACTCCACACCACCTGAATGAAAATGGGCAGAGATTGGCCGGTTAACAGCCCAACGCACACATCGAGGCGTTAATGGCCGGGTTAGTTACTTGGCTGGGGCGGGTTCGTGGGGTGGGGCACGCTGTAGGGGCCGGGGAGCTTAGGCCCGGTTGACTTATCCGCGTCTGGCGAGCCCATGACGGCGGTGCGCTTGGAGAAGATGCGGAACTGCACCACCAGGTCGAGCATCACGGGGACAGGCTGACCGTTTTTGGTGGCCGGGGCAAACTTGGCCTTGCGGATGGCCGCCACGGCGTTCTCGTCGAGGCCGAAGCCGATAGGACGGGCGACGGCGATCTCGGCGGGCCTGCCGTCCGCACCGATCACCGTATGGTAGAGCGCCATGCCGGCCACGCCCGCGGACTGCGCAAAGTCGTTCGACTCCGGCTCGAAGCTTGTAAGCAGTTGGGCCTTTTGATCGACCGTGTTCTGACGAAGGATGGAGGGATCCGTGGGCCGGTAGTCGGCCTTGGCGGCGACCGCCTGGTAGTAGAGCTTCCAGTAGTCGGGCATGGCCGTCATCATCCGCTCGTCGAGGCCGAGAGCGAAGACCGAGTCGATGGCATTGCGGAGCAGGCCATTGGCGTGTGCCTGCGAGGTGGTAGTGGTAACGCTGGATGGATCGGCCGGCCGCTCGGCCTCGGGCGTGGCGGCAATGGAGGCTTTGAGCTGGTCGGCCTCGCTCAGCTCCGATGCAGCCGGTGCGGGAGTTGATGAAGCGGTTTGGGTTGCCTGATCCGGCGTCGCGGCGGGATTGGCCGGGATGGTTGCCGGTGCCTGGGCCGCCACTGCGCTCTCGGCCGCGGGTGCGGCGGCTGGGTCGGAAGTTGCTGCAGCGGCTTGCGTTGCCTGATCTGGAGGTGCCGTGGGAGTAGCCGGAGCGGCAGCCGGCGCCTGCGCCGCAACTGCGGGTCCCACTTCGGCCACGGCTGCCGGGGCAGGTGTTGCCGTTTCCGGTTTGGGCGCCATAACGGGTTTTGCCGCCTTGCCCTTTTCCTTGGAAGACTCCTTTTTCACCTTGGGCTTCACCACCATCTCGCGGTCGATGGTGATCTTCACGATCTTCTTTTTCGGCGTGATGCGAACCTTGTCGTAAGCGGTCGACGAGTCTTCATAGGCCAGTTGCTCGTTGAAGTGCAGTCCATAGCGGATGCCCTCGAGCTCCACCTTGTGCTTGGTAAGGCGCACGCGGTCGACCTGGATGATGCTGAGCGTGTAAGACCCCTGCGACGGGTGGCCGACGATGTGGCCATGCTCGTCGAAGTTGAGCGTGTCTCCCAGGTAGCCGCCGCGCAGATAGAATTGCTTGCCCACCAACTGCTGTTTGAGCTCTTCCTCGTTGATGCTGGGCGCTTGGGCGGAGCCTGATGGAGGGGCCGGCGCCGGAGCGGGTGTTGCAGCCGGGGCGGTCGCCTGCGGTTGCTGGGCTTCGGGAGCAGGCGTCGCGGCGGCTGGAACTGGCGTCTGCGCAGTATCTGCAGCAGGAGCAGGGGTCACTGCCGCCGGGGTCGGCGGCTGGGGTGCGTCGGGCTGAGGCTGTTGCGCATGAGCTGCGAAGGCGAGCGCAAGCAGGGCGCACACAACGAATATGCCGCGCCGTTGGGGCGCGACCGGTGCAGATCGTGAGCGTCCGAAAGCTATGGGCATTGGGGGAGCCTTCGGCCCCACTTTATCAGTAATTGCGCTCCTTCTGTCCATTGTTTTGCGCCGAATGCCACTCAAGTTGTAGACCGTGTCAATAGCTTTAGATCGCGTTCGCTGCACCGTGTCAGTCTTTGGCTGGGGCCCGTTTCAATCTCCATAAAATCCGTCGGAAAAGCCCCAGAATGCGCCGAGTGTCCCGTTCGCCCGGTGCCAACCTGCGCAGCAGCAGGCGCAAGTCATGGCGGTTGGCGGCTTGCATGGAGCGCGGTGAATAGCCCGCTGCGGTCATTGTCTCTTCAATCACTCCAGCCAGAAGGTCAAGGCTTCCCGAAGACGCCGCGGGACTTTTTTCGACGGCCTCAGGCGCTGGAGCGGGCTTTCCGGATTGAACAGGAAGAGCCCGCGTGGCCAGCTCGTAGAGGCAAACGGCCACAGCGTGGCCCAGGTTCATCGAGGGCTGGCGCGGATCGGTCGGGATCTCGACCAGCAGTTGGCACCATGAAAGGTCCTCGCGCGTCAGGCCATGCTTTTCCGGGCCAAAGACGAGGGCAACGCGGCCCCCCCGCGCCAGCTCCTGCTGCACAAGCGGCGCCAGCGCGGGAAGCGATACGACCTTCTGCTCCGGCTTGCGGTAAGTGAGGGTTCCGGTACCCACAACCAGCGTGCATCTGGCCACCGCCTCGGCCAGAGAATCCGTCCTTTTAGCGTTTTGCAGCAGGCCTTCAGCTCCGACCGCCGAACTTGCCTCCTGCCAGTGGGGTTCGAAGGGCGCGACCACGGCAAGGCGGTCGAAGCCGAAGTTGGCCATGGCGCGCGCCACCGCGCCAATGTTCAGCGGGTTGCGCGGCGAGACCAGCACCACGTCCACGAGTTGAGGTTCAGAAAGCAAGAGTTGATTGTAGTTGGGCGGCGCGTTCTCTATGAAGCGGCAGGTTGCTACACTGCTGTTACGTATGCTGCCCTACACGGACTCGCTTTCCCTCGCGGCTGAATCGCTGTGCTCCACGGCGCGCTGGTGCTATGACCGGGGCTGGGTGCCCGCCACCAGCGGCAACTTCAGCGTGCGCGACCGCGAGGCCGGGCGGATTCTGATTACGACCAGCGGCCTGGACAAGGGCACACTGACGCCCGATGGATTGCTCGAGGTCGACATGGAAGGCCGCGTGCTCGGCGGCGAGGGCAAGCCTTCGGCGGAGACCGCGCTGCATCTGGTGCTTTATCGTGCGCACGCCGCAGCCGGGGCCATTCTCCACGTGCATACCGTGTGGAACACTGTGCTCTCCGGCATGCATGCGGATGCGGGGCATGTGGCGATTGGCGGTTACGAGCTGTTGAAAGGGCTCAGCGGCGTGACGACGCACGAACACTCGGAGCAGGTGCCAATCCTGAAAAACTCACAGAATTTTGTAGTGCTTGCGGCGCAATTTGCGGAGGCGCTCAGAGACTTTCCGAATGCGCACGGTGTCCTCCTCAGCCGGCACGGGCTTTATACTTGGGGAGAATCGGTGGCCGAGGCGCGCCGCCACCTGGAGGCATTGGAATTCCTCTTCGAGGTGGAAGCAAGACGCGCGTTGGGCGGGCTGGCGTGAGAGCTTCGATTCCCAGATCTCAGAATCGAGATCTGGGGCACCCGGCTCGCTTGAGCGTTCCCTCGCCAAACTGAGTCTCCGCCGGCGATTCAATCCAAGGAGTCCCCATGGCTGTTCTCCGTTTTCCCCCCGAAGAGCAGGTGATCGAAAGCGATTCAGAGATTCGCGCGAACCTGGCGGCGCTGGGCATCGACTATGAGCGCTGGGACTTGTCGCGCGTACCGGCCGACGCCTCGGCCGAGGCGGTGCTCACCGCCTACGCCGCGGAGATCGAAGAGATGAAGCGGCGCGGCGGGTATGTGACCGCGGACGTCATCGATGTGAACCCTGAAACACCCGGCCTGGACGCCATGCTGGCGCGGTTCGACAAGGAACATACGCACTCTGAAGACGAGGTGCGTTTCATCCTTGCCGGCCGCGGAATTTTCTTTCTGCATCTGGGGGATATGGTCGCCTCCGTCGAGGTCGGCCCCGGAGACATGCTGAGGGTTCCGAAGGGAACCACGCACTGGTTCACGCTCTGCGAAGACCGCCGCATCCGCGCCATTCGCTGGTTTCAGGACACCGCGGGCTGGACTCCGCATTACACCGGCTCCGGCGTGGACAAGGACCATCAGCCGCTTTGCTTCGGGCCGGCGTATCTGGGCCAACGTGCAGGAACAACCGTGACTCTCGACCGAAACGCATGAGCGCGGAAATCGCGGACGGGGCCAGCCCGCACCTCTACCTGCTCGACGTTGAGGGTACGGTTGCGCCGATTTCCTTCGTCTACGAGCAGCTCTTTCCCTATGCCCGCGCGCATTTTGAATCCTTTCTATGGAATGCCCTCACGGCTCCGGAGTTGGACATCGCGGAAGGCGGTGTGCTGTGGGACCTGATGATGCTCCAAATGGAAAATGGGCAGGAAAAGGATGCAGACGCCCCGCGCATCATGCCGGATTCTGCGAACGAACCTGGGTTTGCCGGCGGCGCGAAGACTATGTCGATGAGCACGGCCTACGGCATTCCGCGCATCCTCGCGTACATCTACTGGCTCATGGACCGCGATCGCAAATCGACAGCGCTGAAGAGCCTGCAGGGCAAGATTTGGAAGGCTGGGTTCGAATCGGGCGAGCTGAAGGGGACGCTCTTTGACGACGTGCCCGCAGCCTTTGCGCGCTGGTCGGCCGAAGGCAAAGTCGCCATCTATTCCTCGGGATCGGTGGAGGCGCAGCGGCTGCTTTTTCGACATTCCATCTTCGGCGATTTGACGGGCCTGATCGCCGCCTACTTCGATACCCGCACCGGTCCCAAGACCAACCCGGCGAGCTACGCGGCGATAGCCGCAGCCATGGGGATAGCCCCGGACGCGGTGCTTTTCCTTTCCGACGTCGTGCGGGAACTGGATGCGGCCCGCCAGGCCGGCTGCGAGACGCGGCTGGTGGTGCGCGAGGGCAATGCGGCGGTCGACGACGCGCATGGGCACCGGGCGATTGAATCATTTGCTGCTCTGTAGCTTCTAATCAAGATGATGTGGACCAATCCAGCCGAGGCGGCGCTGACCGAACTCACCCGGGTGCCCTGGGTGCGCTTTGCCGCGCTGGCGCTTAGTTCCATCTTCTTTCTGGTCGATCCCTTCGCGGCCATTCCTTCCTTCCTGGCCATAACGGAGAGCGCGGACCCGGCGCGGCGCAAGCGCATGGCGCGCAAGGCATGTCTGACCTGCTTCATCGTGCTCACCAGTTTTGCCTTGGGCGGCCAGCTTATCTTCAGGATGTTCGGTATCACCTTGCCGGCGTTTGAGATAGCCGGGGGACTGATTCTGCTTCTCATCGGCCTGGACATGCTGGAAGCCAAGCGCTCGCCCACACAGGAGGCCTCGGGTGACACGGAGGAAGCCTCCCACAAGGAGGACGCTGGAATCGTGCCCCTGGGAATTCCCATGCTGGCCGGTCCGGGGGCCATTTCTTCAGTCATGGTGCTTGTTGGCCAGGTACCGACGCTGTTCAACTGGGAGATGGGCGCCATTCTGGGGTCCATAACCCTAACGTGCCTCATCAGTTACTGGGTGCTCGCCGGGGCTAGCCGGGTGCGCAAAGTGATGGGGGAGACGGGCATCCGCATCCTGGTTCGCATCATGGGCCTGTTGCTGGTGGCGCTGGCTATGCAGTTCTTCGTCAACGGACTCACCGATCTGGGCGTGATTCAGCGCCAGTAAAAGGCGTTTTCCCACAGATAATGGCCGCTTTCCACAGCACCTGAGCTTGCTTTCCAGTCCGTGGGTTGCTATTCTCGGAAAGTTGCAGCGAGGTGAACGCGGCTAGCCCGCGCCGGACTCAGGCAAGGCTTGCAATAAAGGGTAGCGTGTGCTACTCTTTGAAAGTTGCAGTAGAGCGGTAAGCAGCAGTGGAGCCTCCCGGTGGCCGTTGGGCCTGCCCATCGAGGGAAGTGGGAAGCTGGTTCGTTGGGTCGGAGTGACGTGCGTAGTTGAGCACCCCCGTAACCCCTGTAGGGAATCCCTAGAGAGAACAAGCCATTGCATGACCCAGGAGTTTAACTCCTGCGAGCCCTAGCGGTTCGGGAGATTTTGTCTGGTCGTTGTTTGATATTTTGCGCTGTGCGAAGCCATCCGGGCTGAAGTTTCTCCTTCCCGCGGACCTCGCTCTGGACACAGGGAACAACCGCCAACAACGAGTTTGAGCGGCCCTGAACGAAGAGAAAGATCTGCTTGACATGAAGGCTGAACTTCGATAAGTTTAGAAGGTTCGCGCAAAAACGCCGAGAGATGCGGTTGTACGCAGAATCGGTCAGCGCAACAAGTTCGAGGACACCCTGGTGAAAGCCCGGGCCTCGATCCCCAAAGGGCCCCGCTCAGGCGGTCCGCTCTCAAGGATCTTTGACAAATTGGTTGAACGTGCCAGTCGTGAGATGCGATCAGG
>CAYUJM010000224.1:0-6073 GCA_964445025.1 uncultured Occallatibacter sp.
CACAGCGCGCCGT
This sequence comes from uncultured Occallatibacter sp., assembly GCA_964445025.1. GTDB lineage: Bacteria > Acidobacteriota > Terriglobia > Terriglobales > Acidobacteriaceae > Telmatobacter. The sequence continues at coordinate 14 of CAYUJM010000224.1, forward strand.
CAACACCAAGAACTACCTGACCACCGAGAAGGGCATCGATGCTGCGCGCATCCTGGTGGTGACCGGCGGCGAGGGTACGCAGAGCGCGGAGCAATACCTGGTGCCGCTGGGCGCGGTGTTCACGGCCGACGTGCAGAACACCAACCCAGTGGATGAGAATGCGGTGAAACCGCAGGAACGTGAGCCGCTCCCCGTGCGGCCGCACGCGGCGCACAAGCGCACCGCGTCGAAGCCGGCGGCAGGAACGAAGAAGCCGGCTGCAGGCGCTCCCGCTCCAACGCAGGGGCCGTAGCCGCGGGCACGGATGGTCACTTTTTGCGGGGGACACGGAGGCCGGCCGGAACCACGGCCGGCCTGCTTGCAGAGCTTACTTGCCTATTAGGGCGCGGGCAATCGCATCGAGCATGCCGTTGAGGAAGTTGATCGACTCCGGCGCTGAGTAGCGCCGTCCGATTTCGAGCGCCTCATTGATCACGATGGGAAACGGCGTACCTTTGAAGCCCAGCATCTCTCCCACCGCCATGCGCAGCAGGTTGCGGTCTACGGCGGGCATCCGTTCCAGTCGCCAGTGCTTGGAGTTGGCCACGATGAGCTCATCGATCTGTTCCTGATGGGCGATCGCCGCGCGGAACAGATCTTCGGCGAACCCGCGCACCTCGGGTTCAACCTCGTCGCCCGCTTTCCAGAACGTGGCGCGCACCTGGTCCGGAGTCTGCTTGCCGATGTCTGCCTGAAACAGCATCTGCATGGCCAGCTCGCGGGACTTGCGCCGCGTTCCGGCCGTCAAGCCGGGCCGCCTTCCCCTGCGTTGGACTGGACGAGTTTGCGCCGCAGGCTCACCATTTCGATGGCCGCCACGCCCGCCTCAAATCCCTTGTTTCCGGCCTTGATTCCTGCGCGGTTGAGAGCCTGCTCCAGCGTCTCGCAGGTCAGCACGCCAAAGCTGTGCGGTATTCCGGTCTCTTGTTGCGATTGACCGATGCCTCGCGCGACTTCAGTGTAGATGGCCTCGTAATGAGCTGTTTCGCCGCGCAGAAGGCAGCCCAGGGTAATGATTGCGTCGACCTTTCCCAGGTTCGCCACGGTCCGCGCCGCCGCCGCTATCTCCCAGGCTCCCGGCACGCGAATCACGTCGATATCGGCACGTTTGGCGCCGCTGCGCAGCAGCACATCCAGCGCCCCGTCGAGAAGCCGCTCGGTGATGACCGCATTCCAGCGCGCCACCACGATTGCGAACTTCATCCCCACGGCAGACAGATCGCCTTCCACGGCCAGGGGCTTGCCCTTCACGGGATCGGTCCACGCCCAGAAGCTGAACTTGAAGCCCGGCTCCGGCTCGACATTAAAGATCTGCGACTTCCAGTGGGTTTGCGAAATGGGAGACAAACGCGCCTCGGCTTCTGCGCCGCCCTGCTGGCGCAGCCAAAGCTGGGCGGCCTGATGCACGGCGTCCAGAGCCGTTACTTCAACCAGCACATCGGCGGTCGAGGGGAACTCGCCGTCTACAAACTCCAGGTTTCCCAGCGGCGCCTGAAACGCCGCACCACGACTCTTCTCTTCGCTCCATCCGGCGCCGCGAGCGAATCCCAGCGCAGCAAAAAAGCCGGCCAGCCGGTCATAGACCGCTGAGCTGCCGGCAGGACGAAGAAACGAAATTCCCTTGATCATTGCATACTCTCTTTGCTTGATTCTATCGTGCGGGGGCGGACAGGCCCTGCTGCACCCTTGTGCCCGCTCAGCAGAAAGGCCGGCGGTTGCCGGCCTTTCCGTTTGCGGCAGCACACAGATGAACTTACGTGGTGGACCGCGGCTTGACCGCGATGGCCGTGACGGGAGCCACGGTTCCTGTGCCTGTGTAGGTGCAGCCCACGTCGTTGCCTCCGGCAGAAACCGGAATGCAGGCGGGCAGGTTGGGCGCAATTTGCTGCGTGTCCGCCGGCGGCGCGGCCGCGGTGATGCTGGATGGAATGGTGATGTAGTGCACCAGGTTGTCGCCGGCCGTACCAACAAAGAAGAGCGTGTCGTCGGGACTGAATGCGCCCACCAGCGGAGCCGTGATGTTGGCACTTCCATTCAGCGTGACGTAACTCACTGCCCCGGTGGCCGGCAGATAATACGGAAGCTGGGCGCCGGGGGTATTGCCGGTATAGGTGATAAATGCCAGGTTCGAGGCCGGTGCGGGAACCACCTGGTTGACGGCAGTTGCACTCACGTTGCTGACCGCAACCTGGTTGAGCGTGTGCTGGATTGTCAACGGCGACAACACCCCGGAGGCGGAAACCTGGCAGATGGCCGGCGTTACGACGCCGCTCGAGGATGTGACGGTTGGCAGCGTGATTCCAATGTCAGAGAGGGTTACAGCGCCGCCGGAGAGAGCCGCACCCAGGATATGCTCACCATCGGTGGTGGCCGCCAGAACATCGGTCTGCGCATTGACTGAGTCGCCCAGCGGATAGAACAAGGTGTTGGTGGTATTGCCCACGGTCCCGGACGGGCACCATGTATGGGCCACCGTGGGGCTGCCAGGCAAGTACGCCCCAACTCCAGGAATGGTGATAGCCGGAGTCTGTATGGGCGGCATAGCGGCAACATTCGGTTGAGTCGTGCAGGTGGGCAGCGAATCCGGCGGCAGCGGACTGGGAGGCAACGGGTAGGTGCTCCAGCCGGTGTTCACGTTGTACACATACAAGGTGTCTGTATGCCCTGTGATCAGCGGCGTGCCGGAACAGGTCGCGGGAGTGTTCAGATTGGCGTTGTCGAAGATGTACAGCGTCTTCGCGTCCGGCGTCCATTGCGCCGCGGCTCCCATGCCCCCGAAAGTGGACGAGTTGCCGCTGGAGAGGTTGTAGAGGTAAAAGACCTGGCGCACCTGGTCGTTAATCAGCAATTGCGCGTTGTTCGGCGCAACCGCCAGCACTACGCCGGGCACGGTTGTGTCCTGCTTGGAGATGGTATTGCTCGCGGAGCTGAAAAACATCAGCTCATGCGCCGAACCGAAATAGAGATTGAGCCCGGTACGATCCATGAGCATGGAGTTGGGCACAAAGGGCAGCCGGATTGTGGAGCCCACCGTGCCGCTGAGCAACTCCACAGGGACAAAGTACTGCGACTGACCGGGCGAGGAGAACCACACGTAGTCGCTGGCCGTGCCGGGGGTTGTGATTCTCACCGGATTGGAGGTAATGGACAGTCCCGTGCCATTTGTGCCGGTTACGTTGATGGGCGCCGGGTTGCAGCTACCCGGCTGGCAAATGGCGTAGACCGACGCGACGCCGGGGAAATTGGTCGACACCCCTCCGGTTGAGCTTACCGAAATGTCGATTGGGTCGGTGGACTGGTAATCCAGTGTAAGTCCGGTTATGGGGTTGCCCAACGTGTCAATAACATTGGTGGTCAAATTCTGCGGCGTGCCCTGGGTAATGGTGCCAACGGTTCCGCCATTGGCCAGGGTCAGGTTGATGGACGCCGGCGGACAGGTGGAGAAATAACCGGCCGAGGACGCACCCTGGGCCACCGAGGCCGTGACGACGGTGGTCCCCGGCTGCTCAGCCGTAATCTGGTTGGTGTCCTGGTTGATGGAGGCGATGGATGAGGTTCCCACGAAATAGTTCAAAGTGCCAACGGCCACCGAACAATCGGGAATTGCGCTGAGGCTCACGCCGGGGGGAAGCGGGCAGGCAAGATTGGGATTGGCCCCGGTAGTGACCGAGGGCGGCGCGCAAAACAGTTGCTGCTTGTTATTGCTGCCAACAAAGCATGCCTGCGCGTCAAGCTGGGCAACCTGGTTCTGCGAATAGCACTGCTGGGAAGATCCGGACACAGGCTCAGTGGCTAACGTCACAGAGGTTACCTGGGCGTGGACGTATACCTCGACCGGGTTGGAAGTCACGGAATTTGCAGAAGCCGTGACGTACACCGTTGCGTATGGCAATCCGCCGGTTGAGGGCAGAGGACTGGGGAAGTTGCAGATGGTGTAGTTGGGAATGCCGCCACCGGAGTTCCGGTTCCATGTGCCCGCACAGAGGTTGCCGGAAGGAGAGATGTCCAGCAACTGGTTGTTGGTGGTGCCGTAGGTATAGGTGCTTACGCTGGCAGCCGTGCCTTTGCACGTCTTGGCCGACGGCGCAGATATCTGCTGCGTCTGCCCGAAGGCGATGGAAATGCCGGTAGTCTGCGGGGACAGAAAGATGGACGCCACGTCCGTATCTCTCAAACCGTAGCCCAGGCCGTTGCAAAAATTCCCCGCCGGATTGCGGAAACAGCCGGTGATGGAAACTCCAGCCGGAATGGCCACGCAGAACAAACAAACAAGCGTCAAAAACCGCCGCATGAATCCTCCCCGCCCCGCCTGGTCAAACCGCGGAACGGTCTCTAGCAAATAACTTCAGAAAAATTTCGGTTGAAGCACCTTCAAAAAAACTCACCAGTCCGAAGAGGTTGCCCGCGGGTCCACGCCGCCCAACTCCACTCCACATACCAGAGCGACGCCTCTCAACTCCGACGCTGCAACCACCCAGTCTCTGAAAATGCTCGACTTCAGCCCGCCGACATACCCAAAGGAGGCCCGCAGCCGATGACCTCCGCTGCGTCCAGCGGCTCCCGGCAGTACGCGTTCGCTCTGCAGCCAGTCGGCGAAATCCGCTCGCCAATCTCCAACAAAAAGTGTATCAGGGCAGGCCGCACCCTGCAGACAGGCTTACAGCAGGCTCCACGGCTAACCTTTTTCAGTCTCATTGCCTTGATTCCATAGACGCCGCTCGGCGCGGTTCGCGAGCAAGCCGGGGCCGGTCAGTTTCCCGCCCCCAGATACTCTGCAAACCACTCGACAGCCCTATACATCACGTCGCGCCGGTGGGCCGGATCGACAAACCCATGGCCTTCGTTGGGATAGACAACAAGCTGCGTGGGGACATGCTGGTCCCTGAGCGCATGCCAGAACTCGTAGGACTGCGGAGCCGGGCACTCGCCATCGCGGTCGCCGACCACGGCCAGCGTCGGCGTCTTCACCTGCTTGATGTAGGTGATCGCAGAGCTCTTGGCGTAGACCGCCGGGTCGTCGTAGACCGATGCGCCAAAGTACGGAATCATCCACTGGTCGATCGAGTTCTCCCCGTAGTAGCTCTGCCAGTCGGAGATGCCCGCACCCGCCACGGCTGCCTTGAACCGCTGCGTCTGGGTCACGGCAAACATGCTCATGAAACCGCCGTAGCTCCAGCCGGTCAGGCCCACGCGGTTGGGGTCCACCGGGTACTTGGCCAGCACCGCGTCCACACCGGCCAGGATGTCGCGCAGATCGCCGTAGCCGAAGTCCTTGCGGTTGGCCTGGGTAAACTCCTCACCCTGGCCGTAACTGCCGCGGGGGTTGGGCTGCAGCACAAAGTAGCCGAGCGCGGAGAAGGCCGTGGCGCTCAACCCGCCGCCGCCGCCCCAGTGCGCCGTCACGGCTGCCGCAGGGCCGCCGTGAACCTCAACAATCATCGGGTACTTTTTGGCCGGATCGAAGTCCCTGGGCAGCATCAGCCATCCCTGCACATGAAAGTTGTCGCTCTTCCAGGTCAGGGAAACGGACTTGCCCCACGCCGGTTCCACGCCATCGTTCAGATGCGTCAGTTGGATCACGCCCTCGAGGCCGGCACTCATCACCGTCCCCGCCTTGGCCTCGTATACCTCGGTTGGGTGGTCGAAGGTGCTGGCGTGGAACACGAAGATCGAGTGGTCGGCTGTCGACGACAGGCTCAGCTCCATCCTTCCGTCGCCCACGCTGCCCGGGATGCTGAAGATGGGCGACCCGAAGCTCGTAGCGACACTGGGCGCGGTCCGGTCGCCCTGCACACGGAAGCGGACAAGCTGGCAGTTGCCCCCGGCGAGCTCGCTTACAAAGATGTGCTCGTCGTCGCCCCACTCAATCCAGGCCGGCGAAGTTGGCCTCTGTGGAGTCAGGTCCACCGGCTGACCACCTCCCGCAGAGACAATCCACACATCGCCGCCCGTGGAGCCCTGGTCGCTCATCAGCCCGCCGATAAACGCAATCGCCTTGCCGTCCGGCGACCAGCGCGGCAC
>CAYUJM010000225.1:0-6069 GCA_964445025.1 uncultured Occallatibacter sp.
CGAAGGCCGCCTGGTGCTGGCAGACGGTCTCACCTACGCCCGGCAACTGGGCGCGACGCACCTGATCGACGCAGCCACGCTGACCGCCGCCATCGGCGTCGCGCTTGGCCAGCACAATGCCGGCGTGTTTTCGAACGACGACGCGACGTACGCCAGGTTTGCCGCGGCGCTTGCCATCTCCGGCGAGAAGTTCTGGCGGATGCCGCTGGGTGAAGAGTACGCAGACCAGATTAAGAGCGACATCGGCGACATCAAAAATACCGGCGGCCGCGCCGGCGGGGCCATCACGGCCGCCGAATTCCTGCACGTATTCGCGGAAGACACGCCCTGGATTCACTTGGACATTGCCGGCATGGCCTGGATCGACGAATCGCGGCCGTATATTGCCAAGGGGCCGAGCGGCGTCGCGGTCCGGTCGATTCTGGAGTGGGTGCGCAGCTTCGCCTGAGCAGCTTGCGGATGACCTTCCGGCCGATTCTGCTTCAGGAGTCAGTTGACAAAGGTCTGCTCGACCCGCAGCGAGTTGAGCATGTAGGGAATCCACACCACGGCCGTAACGAGCGACTGCAGCACTTGAGTCCATTGCGCCGAATGGCTGAATTGCATGGCCCACAGGTGGTCGATCAGCTGCGTCAGGAGCTGCGCGCCAAGATTGATGATCATGAATGTCGGGAAGCTGTGTCTCCGCCTGTAAAAGAGAAAGTTGAGCAGCAGAAGGAACGCAAAAAAGAAAGAATTGGTGACCAGTTCGTAGAAGATGATGGCCTGCACTCCGGGCCTGGCTGTCATTGCTGCCTGGTATCGATTGCCGAAGAGGTATCCGGCATCGATGATCATGCCGTGCAGTCGAAAGAATGGACCGATGACAAGGCCGACAGCCACCAGAATGAGCCAGCCCCCGATCCCGGCCAGATCGTCACCCGCCGCGAACATGAGCTTCGGCTCAGCCGGGGCCGGAGGAGGCGCGCTGGTGGGTGCGAAGTTCTCCTGCGGCCCGGGCTCCTGCGCTGGCTTTGACCCCAGTACATCTCCTGTATTCACTGCGCTTCCGCAGTGAACGCATACCACTGTTTCCTCCTCCAGGCCGGACGCACAGTTGTCGCAGACAGTCTCCATCTACAGGTCTCTTCGGTGTGACTCGATCATCCGGCGAGGCGCTTCCCCTTGTCAAAAACAAGCGGCACGCCGGAATGGCGCGGTCGACTTATTCTCCCAGCTTGCTCAGCTTCACGCTTTTTCCCGTACGCGCCGATTCTCTTGCCGCGTCCAGAATCTGCATGACGATGACGTTGGTGTCGAGGGCGGTGAGATCGCCCTTTGGTTCCAGTTGGCCGCGCAGGACGGCGGCGAGATAGCTCAGCGAGTTCTGTTGCGACCCGGCGAGCGTTGGGGCAGTGGTTAGCTGCTCCTGCGACTCATGCGGCAGGCGCAGGCGGACCTTGTCCGGGCCCACGGTGATGGCGTAGCCGGTGGCGCCATAGACCTCCATATCCTTGCGGCCGAAGGGCCAGTTCCACGATCCCATGATGACGGCCTGGGCGTGCGGGTATTCGAGCACGATCGTCGAGTCGTCATCCACTTTGGGATAGAGCTCCGGCTTGTCGTGGTTCACTACGGCAGTCACCGCGAGCGGGGTCTCGCCGTGCATCAGCCAGGTCATGAGATCAACGCCATAGCAGCCAAAGTCGTAAAGGGCGCCGGCGCCGTTCTGGGCCGGGTCGGTGAGCCAACTCAGGAATTCGGGTGGCACGCCGATTTCTTTGGGGCCCTCGTGCCCGTCGTGCACCACGACGCGGCGTATTGGACCCAGGCGGCCTTGCTCTACGGCGTCGTAGGCAGCCTTGTTGCTGGAGTACCAGGTGGTTTCGTAGTTGACCAGGACGTGAATCTTGTAGTGGCGGGCCGTCGCGCGGATGGCGAGCGCGTCGGCAAGCGAGATGGTAAGCGGCTTCTCGACCATCACGGAAACGCCATATTGCGCAGCGATTTCAATGGCTGGTCGGTGCTGGTCGATGGAGGTGTACACCAGCACGGCCTGGGGATGAGTCCTCTCAATCATGTTGGCTTCGCTGCGATAGAACAGCGTCTCGGCCAGCGAGTACTTCTTCTGGTACTTGGCGAAGAGCGCGGGGTCGGAGTCGGCGATGCCCACCAGTTCCACGTCGCTGTGTTGCGGCAGCGCGCCCAGAAAGCCCTCCACGTGGCCGTGCTCCAGGCCCACGATGGCAACGCGCAGCGGCGCGGGTGACTGCTGCGCCAGGCAGAGGCTGGAAACCGTGACTGCCATGGCCAGCACCAGGCAGCGCCAAAAAGTTGAGGCAAGGGAAGCAGAGGCAAAAGGAAGAAGGCGCGGCATAGGTTTGGAAAATCTCCTTGGCGGCAATTCTACCCCGCGCACGCCAGCGTCATCCCTCTCAGCGCACCCCCGCACGAGGCAAGTCCTCCGAGCGGGACCAGGTTCAATCAGGCATCCATGCGGTGGCGCTGAAAATAGGGTTTTCTTGGGAATCCTCGCGAAAAGCGCCCAATTTGGGTCAAATTCCGAGCTCCAACTGCAACTTCCAGGTCAGGGAGACATCTGATTTGACAAAGGCGTAATGCCGATAAATCTTAAGGGGATTCTGAAAGGTCTTGGAAATGCAGTTTCACAACGTGAAAGGGGAGACTGATAGCTGGCGGCAGTGGCTGCTGGGCGTTCTGCACGTAAACCCGCTGGTCGTGAAAGTCGTCCATCCCAGCGGGGAAGGTGTGCAAACCCGTTTTCGCTGTCCGTGCTGTGGATACAAGACGCTGGAGACTGCCGGCGCAATGGCGCTGTGCCCGGTTTGCTGGTGGGAAGACGATGGCCAGGAAGACGAAGACGCCGCGGAAGTCCGCTTGACGGTGAATGGCCAGCTGAGCCTGAGTGAGGCCCGTGCGCACTTTGTCCACTGCGGCGCTGCCCACCCCCGCTTTCTCCCTTACGTTCGTAAGCCCCAGGTCACTGAGCAGTAACGTACCTTTCGGGAGCCCTTTTCCTGCCAAAATCGGCTGGGCGGTTTGACCCTTGGGAGCAAACCCCACTACCATGAGATGAGGTATTCCCCGGCTGCGCAATGGCTGGTTTCACTCCGCGCGGCAGCCCCTTGCTTCACTTTGGACAGGGAGCCGGCGGCCTGCAATCCGAAGCACTTGGTTTGCAGCCAGGAATCGGCCCACGCAGCAGACGAGATCTGCACATTGATGGCGCGGAATTTGCGCCCGGAAGGCAAAACGTTGAGTTCTACCGACACTCTCGAAAACACCCCCCCCACCGATGCGGCTGAGACTGCGCACCCTGCAACCAGCGATGGGCACGAAGGCCATGAGCACGAAGGCCACAACCACGACCACGAAGGCCACGATCATCAACACGGCCCGGTTCTGAACCCGGATTGCACCCGCGAACTGGTCCTGGACATTCCCGCCGAAGAGGTCACGAAGGCCTATCGCACTGTGGTGGGCAACTATCGTAAATATGCCAAGATTCCAGGCTTCCGCGCCGGCAAGGTGCCGGAGACAGTCGTCAAACGGCGTTACGCTACCGAGATCCGCAAGGATGTAATCGATGGCCTGTTGCCGGAGCGGTTCAACAAGGCAGTCTCCGAGCTGGGCGTTCGCCCTGTGGGGCAGCCGCAGGTGACCGAGCTGACCGTAGAAGACGGCGCGCCGCTGCATGTAAAGGCAGTATTTGAGTTTGTGCCGGCATTTTCCATTGAAGGCTACCAGAACGTCACCGTGCCCAAGCCCCCGGTGGAAATCACCGAAGAGGAGTTCCAGGCCGAGCTGGCGCAGTTGCGCGAGTCGCGCGCGACGGTTGAGCCGGTGGAGGAAGACCGGCCGCTCAAGGATGGCGACTGGGCGCAGATCACCTACAAGGGCCAGATTGAAGGCGACTCCGAAGCCGCTCCGATCACCGGCGAAGACACGCTGGTGGAGATTGGCGGCAAGGACACGGTGGATGCGTTCAGTTCTGCCCTGCGAGGCGCTAAACCCGGCCAGGAACTGAAGGCCGAAGTGATCTATCCCGCCGATTATGCCGAAGCCAGGCTGGCCGGCAAGACCGTGGCCTACGAAGTGGAAGTGAAGGCCATCAAGAAGCGCACGCTCCCCGAACTGGACGACGATTTTGCAAAGGAACTGGGCGCCTATGAGAGCTATGCGGACCTGGAAGAGCGCGTCCGCGAGCATCTCGCTGCCCGCAAGCGGCGCAGTGTTGAAGCTGAGACCAAGGACAGGCTGTTTGCCGCGCTCACGGAGAAGTATCCGTTCCCGGTGCCGGAATCGCTGGTGCAGGAGCAGGTGGATGCGCGCCTGGAGCGGGGCCTTCGCGCCCTGGCAGCTCAGGGAATGGACCCGGAGCACATGCGCAAGCTCGACTTTGCCCGGCTGCGGGCAGCGCAGCGTGAAAGTGCTCAGGCCGAGGTAAGGACCTTCATTCTCCTGGATCGTATTGCCCAGGAGGAAAATATTTCGGTGAGCGACGAAGAATTTGACCACGAGTTGCAGATCGCCGCGCTGCAGTCCCGCGAGCCTTTGGATGCCCTGAAAGTGCGATTGACGGAGGACGGCGGGCTAGCTAGAATCCGGGAACAATTGCGGAGAGAAAAAACCGCGAATCTGTTGTACGAAAGGCTGCCCGCCTGAAGGGGTAAACGGGCAGAAGGCGCCGCTTGGGCCGGCAATGAAAACGGTACCGGACGGCCATTCTTGAAACGGGGATAAAACGGCCCCCTAGGGCAAGATCGGGAAGAATACTCAATGGCATTGGTTCCCATGGTGGTTGAGCAGACGAGTCGAGGCGAGCGCGCCTACGACATATACTCCCGTCTGCTTCGCGACAACATTATCTTTCTTGGTACACCGATCGACGACCAGGTGGCCAACCTGATTGTGGCGCAGATGCTGTTTTTGTCCGGCGAAGACCCGGAAAAGGACGTGCAGCTGTACATCAACTCGCCGGGCGGGTCGATTACCGCCGGCCTGGCCATCTACGACACCATGCAGTTCATCAAGAACAACGTGGTTACCTACTGCATTGGCCAGGCGGCCAGCATGGGCGCGTTTTTGCTGCTCGCCGGGACCAAGGGCAAGCGCTTTGCGCTGCCCAACTCGCGCATCCTCATTCATCAGCCGTCGATGGGCGGATTGAGCGGCCAGGCCACGGACATCGATATTCACGCGCGCGAGATTCTGCGCATTCGCGAGATCACCAACAATTTGATGGCCAAGCACACCGGTCAGCCGCTGGATCGCATCGAGCGGGATGTGGAGCGGGACTTTATCATGAACTCGCAGCAGGCCAAGGAGTACGGCATCGTTGATGAGATTATCGACCGGCCGCGTGTCTAGGGCAGACCGGCCGGGCGGCGGGCCAAGCCGGAAAGGAGCCAAGCATGGGATTCATCGAAGAAGGACGGCAACTGATCCAGGACTTCGTGACCCCGGAGATTCGTTCCATCGACGCTCGGCTCACCGCTCTCGAAAAGCGCGTCGAATCGTTTGAGGCGAAAGTCGACAAGCGGTTCGACTCTCTTGAAAGCAAGATGGAACGAAATCAAGCTCAAGTACTGGATACGCTGCACCGGATGGAAAACTACACGCTGGTGATGGAGCGTTTGGCGCGCCTGGAAAGCAAGATTCAAAACGTCGCTTAGCCGCAGGCTAGCAACGAATTTCAACGAACTCGTCCGAGAGGGAGCAAGAAGATGAAAACGCGCACGGGACCCGAAGAAGCACTGCGCTGCTCGTTCTGCCACAAGTCGCAGGACGCCGTGGCCAAGCTGATCTCGTCGCCGAGCGACTATCCTCGCGCCTACATCTGCGATGAGTGTGTCGCCGTATGCAACTCGATCCTTGAGGACGACCGCGGGGACGCCGCTCATCCGGCAACTACCGCGGGCCACCTGCCCAAGCCGCAGGAGGTCAAGAGCTTTCTTGACGACTTCGTGATCGGCCAGGACCAGACCAAGAAGAAGCTGGCTGTGGCCGTCTACAACCACTACAAGCGCATCCAGATGAACCGCATGCGCAACAACGAAGTCGAGCTGG
>CAYUJM010000226.1:0-6066 GCA_964445025.1 uncultured Occallatibacter sp.
CTGTGTGGACGCCTGTCCTGTCGATTGCATCCACCCCAAGAAGGACGAAGACGGACACGCCGAGGCTGATCAGTTGTTCATCGATCCGGTCGAGTGCATCGACTGCGGCGCATGTGTCCCGGCCTGCCCGGTTTCGGCCATCTTCGCGCAGGACGACCTGCCCGAGAAGTGGGCCCACTTCACCGAAAAGAACGCCGCGCACTTCGGCCGCTAGGCGGGTTTCCGCTTCATTTCAGTTGTAAGGTTTGCCACCACGCGCGTTCCGTTTGACGGAACGCGCGTTCGTGTCTGGGCAAGGCGCACGAAGGGTGCATACGCACAGAATGATTACGTTAAGTTGGGAATTGTTGATTGGCGGGGTTTACTGGAAGGCTCTACTGAAAGGCCTCGTCGAGCTCTTCAAACCGGGGCTCCTCCGCGGTGGGAGGAAAATCCAGTTCTGGAATCCATCCCCTGGCTTCGGTCATCGATTCGGAAAACGTAGCCGAGCCGGGAGCGATGGCGAAGCGTCCATTTTCTAGCTCGACAAATTCAACACTGTCGCCGGTCTTTAATCCAAGCTGTTTACGTACGTTGGGGGGAAGGGTAATGCGGCCATTGAAGGTGACCATTGCGGAAGGCATTTTCAACCTCTGAAGCTATTTTACCCTCTGACGTAAGCGAATCGTATGGAAAAATTCCGATAGCCTACGGGGGTAGGATTCCCAGCGGTAATCAGATGAATGGTTACCCAGTCTGGCGCGCGGGCTCTGCTGTGCCGCCAGACGGCGATGCACCGTGAGCAGTGCGAAGATAGGAAACGCATGGGCGTACTTACCTCGGAAGCGGTGGTTCTGCGCACCTGGCCGGTGCACGAGGCTGACCTGATCGTGAGCTTTTTCACCCGCGACTACGGACGGGTGAAAGGTGTGGCCAAATCCGCGCTGAAGAGCCGCAAACGGTTTGGCGGAGCGCTGGAGCCGATGACGGTGGCGCGCGCCTGGTTTGCCGAGCGGCCAGGGCAGGAACTGGTGCGGCTGGATCAACTTGAGATTGTCCGATCGCCGCTTTCGGCGCCCGTGGATCATGTGCGCATGGCGGTGTTGAGCTTTTTTGCCGAGGTGCTGGACGAATCGCTGCCCGAGCACGATCCGCAGGAGACGGTCTTCCGGCTGTTGCTTTCGGTGCTTGAACAAACCACGGTAGAGGGTCCGTGGATGCCGCTGACCTATTTTTCGCTGTGGATGACGCGGCTGATGGGGCTGCTCCCGGACATCGCTCACTGCACGGTGTGCGGCGAGGCATTGCAGCCAGAGGAGGTCTGGTTCCATGGCTCGACAGACGGACTGTTTTGCGCAGTGCATCGCCTGGAAAGCGCAAGCGCGTTTTCGGCGGATTCATGGCAACTGGCGCAGAGGATGCTGCGGGCGCCGGCTTCGGCCTTTGCTGGCGAGGCGTTCCCGCGCCGCCGCGCGCAGGACCTGCGCCGATTTACCGTGCAGTCCCTGGAGCGGCACCTGGAGCGCAAGCTGCGCACTGCCGAGGTGCTGGCGCGAATTTAGAGATAGTGCTCTCCCGTCTTGCGCAGGAAATGCGCTATGCGGCGCAGCCGACGTCCGGTACTGTGAGCTCCCACCCTGCTAGCAAAGACAAATGCGCGGCGAAGGTGCAAGATCCAGGGCTTCATGGAAGTCCGGCATTTCGGGACTGGTAAAATTGATTTTCAGTCCCATCGAGAGTGAGTCCTCCCGTGCCTTTATCAGCCGTTTCACCGGATACGGATGTATCCAATCCAAAACCGCCCGCGTTGACCTTTCAGGATCTGCTCTTTCATCTGCAAAACTTCTGGGCGGCGCGTGGGTGCGTGTTGCAGCAGCCTTACGACGTGGAAGTGGGCGCGGGCACCATGGCGCCGGAGACATTTTTGCGCGTGCAGGGGCCGAAGCCCTATCGCGTGGCCTACGCGCAGCCTTCGCGCCGGCCGGCCGACGGACGCTACGGCGAAAACCCCAACCGGCTCTTCCGGCATACGCAGTTCCAGCTCATCCTCAAGCCCCCGCCGGTCAATGTGCAGGAGCTCTATCTTGAGTCGCTGGAAGCGATCGGGATCGACCTGACCAAGCACGACATCAAGTTTGAAGAGGATAACTGGGAAGGCCCGACGGTGGGCGCGTGGGGCGTGGGCTGGCAGGTGCAGTTCGACGGCCAGGAGATTACCCAGTTTACTTACTTCCAGCAGTGCGGCGGGCTCGATCTCGATCCCATCTGCGCCGAGCTGACCTATGGGCTGGAGCGCATTGCGCAGGTGCTGCAGGAATTGGACTCGATTTACGACATCGTGTGGGCGCGCGATCCTGAGACCGGCGCGGAAGTGACGTATGGCGATGTCAGGCATACCGAGGAACTGCAGTATTCGGTGTATAACTTCGAGCGCGCGGATGTAGACAAACTGTGGTCGCATTTCAATCTGTATGAGGCCGAGGCGCAGACACTGCTGGCCGAGGGAAATGCGCTCTTCGCGAGCGAGAGTGCGACTGCCGCGGAGAAGCATCGCTTCCCGCTGATGGCCACTTATGAGCTGGCGCTGAAATGCTCGCACCTGTTCAATCTTCTTGACGCGCGCGGCGCCATCAGCGTGACCGAGCGCGTGGGCATGATCGCCCGCATCCGCGCGCTGGCCGTGGGCGCGGCGAAGATTTACGCGCAACAGCAGGTGAGTTAGCGGACTTAGCAGGTTATCGAGTTAGCGGAAAGATATTGGCATTATGGCGGATTTTTTGTTGGAGATTGGGCTGGAGGAAGTTCCAGCCCGCATGATTGCCGGAGCTGAGGCCGAGCTGGGCGAGCGCGTGACGCATCTGCTTACGCGGGAACGGCTGCTGGGCCCGAATGGCAAGGCGACGACTTACTCGACGCCGCGGCGGCTGGCCGTGCTGGTTGAGGACGTGCTCCCCGGCCAGGCGGACACGGAAGAGAAGCTCACCGGTCCTTCGTGGAAGGTCGCATTCAAGGAGGGCGCGCCCACCGCTGCGGCCGAGGCCTTTG
Organism: uncultured Occallatibacter sp.; assembly: GCA_964445025.1. Classification (GTDB taxonomy): domain Bacteria; phylum Acidobacteriota; class Terriglobia; order Terriglobales; family Acidobacteriaceae; genus Telmatobacter. The sequence continues at coordinate 3,025 of CAYUJM010000226.1, forward strand.
CGAAGAAGGCCGGAATATCGGTTACGGCGCTGGAAAAAGTGACCAACGCCAAGGGCGAGTATGTGGGCGCAACGGTGAAGCGGCTGGGCCGTTCGGCGGCGGAGCTGCTCGCGGCAGAGCTGCCGAAAGAGGTGCTCGCGCTTTACTGGGCCAAGAACATGTACTGGCGCGCGGGGAAGCCGGAACGCTTTGTGAGGCCGGTGCGCTGGTTGGTGGCGCTGCTGGACTCCGAGATTGTGCCGCTGGAAATCGCTGGCATTACGGCGGGGAATACGAGCCGCGGGCATCGTGTGCTGCACGGAAGTGCGCCGGTGGTGGTGGACGCGCCGAAGAGCTACTCCGAACGGCTGCGTGATGCGCGCGTCCAGGTGGACGTTGCCGGGCGCAGACATGCGATCCGCAAGGCGCTGGACAAGGTGACGCGGACCGTTGAGGGCGCGCGCTGGCGCGAGGACGAGGCTCTGATCGAGACCGTGGTGCATCTGACGGAGTGGCCGAGCGTGGTGCTGGGCAACTTTGAGCCCGAATATCTGGAGCTGCCGGAAGAGGTGCTGGTGACAGTGATGCGCGACCACCAGAAGTATTTTGCGGTGGAGAGCGCGGATGGCAAGCTGGCGCCGCATTTTCTGGCGGTCCTGAATATCGAGGTCGACGATGAAGGGCGCGCGAACATCGTGCGCGGCAACGAGCGTGTGCTGCGGGCGCGGTTCAAGGATGCGCGCTTTTTCTGGGACTTCGACCAGAAGACGCCGCTCGTGGAACGCGTCGAGAGCCTGAGGAATGTCACTTTCCAGAAGGAATTGGGGAGTTATCACTGGAAGACGGAGGAGAATCTCAAGGTCGCTCGGGTGCTGTACGACCGGCTTACGGCGGATTCGCAGGTTCCGCAACTGGAACTGCCAGACTGGAGCGCTCTGTCTGCGGCGGTACAACTGGCGAAGACCGACCTTACCACAGAGTTAGTGAAGGAGTTTACCGAGTTACAGGGAGTTATCGGCGGACTCTATGCGCGTGCACAGGGGTTGGGCGAGCGGGTTGCGCTGGCCATCTACGAGCAATACACGCCGGCTTCGACTGAAGACGAGATTCCGCCTTCGGTCGAGGGCCAGCTGCTGGGTTTGGCGGACCGCATCCAGACCATTACGGCAATGTTCGGAATTGGCGCGGCGCCGACGGGATCGAAGGATCCTTTCGCGCTGCGGCGGGCAGCCAACGGGGTGGTGAAGATTCTGGCGGAGTCGGAGTTGCCGCTTACGTTGGCTGACGTGGTGCGTGCGGCCGGTGGGACGGAGCAAGTTGCAGGATTTCTGCGCGAGCGGCTGCAGTTTCATTTGAAAGACGTGCGCGGGTTCGCATACGACGTGGTGAATGCAGTGCTGGCGACCGGCTCCGACGACGTACGCGACGCCATCGCCCGTGCCGAAGCGTTGACGGCGGCGCGGGAATCGGCGGATTTCGCGGCCATTTCAGCGGCGTTCAAGCGTATCTCGAACATCCTGCGCCAGGCGAAAGAGAAGGGGTTTGCGATTCAGGCCTCCGACGAGAGGGTGCTCTCCGCGGAGGCGCAGCAGCTCTCCGATGCGGCCGCGGTTCTGGCGCCCGAGGTTGAAAAACTGCGCCATCAGCGGGCTTACGGCGATGCGCTGGCATGGATTGCCACGCTGCGGCCGGTGGTGGATCAGTTCTTCGACAAGGTGATGGTGCTCGATCCGGATGCGGAGGTGCGCGGAGCGAATCTTGCCCTCATCGACGAGGTGCTGCGCAGCTTCTCCGGGATCGCCGACTTCAGCGAGATCGTCACGCCGTAGGGAGTGACTTCCCGGCGGCGAGCCGGAGTTTGTGCGTTCCCACCCTTGCGACGGAAAGAAGTCGCAAGGATGGGGCACGGGGGCTTGTTGTTGATCGGACGGGCTGTTTTGGGGTGGATGGTTTTCCTGGCCGTTCGGCAAACTCTCTGCGTATCTCGGGCTCTGCCTGCACGTCTACAATCTATAGAGATGTCTGACACGCTTTATCTGAGTCTGTGGTATCCGAATCTGCGCCTGCCGGGGCTTGCGGACAAGCTGACGGCAGTGCTGGGGGCGTTTGCCGAGCACGGCGGCGAGGCACGGGTGTATTCGGCCACGGTGTGGCCGGTGAGCTGGAGCGAGACACCCATCTTTCAGCAGGTCTACGGCCGCCGGAGTGGCGGAGGCGATGCCGGTGGATTGGGCGCAGAGCCGCGCGCGGCGGTCGAAGAGGCGCTGCAACAGCTGCACGACGACTACGCGTACGAGTTCCAGATCGGCTGGAGTCTGTGGGAGCTGGAAACCCCACCGGCAATGGATGCGCGCTGGGTACGAGAGCCGCGGCTGGTGCGGGTGACCGGCTATGGGCCGCTGTTCGACGAGGGGATCTACGAGACGGAAGGGCACATCCGCGTGGACTTCGGCTCGGATGGGCCGTTGCTGGAAGAGGGCGTGGAACTCGATTCGGTTGCGGCGCGCCACGTGGAAGAGAACGTCCGCCAACTGGTGGAGCTGACGGCGGCTGCCGAGAAGGCTTCAGGGGCTACAGCGCGCCTCTTGTGGAGCGAACTGGGCGAGAGCCTTGCCAAGCGATTGGCGGCGCGCCTGGGAGCAGGTAACTGAGCGTGCGATTCACCATTGAACGGCTGCGGACGCTGGTGCTGGTGGCAGGTGTCCTGCTGATTGCGGCGCTGGTGGCGTTCCTGGCCCGGGGCAAGCTGAAGAATCCCCTCAACCTGAAGGAGCTGCCGCAGAAGCTGGGCGTGAATATCACCGCGGACGCCACCAGCTTCACCCTCGACCATGCGCTTGGCGGACACTCGCGCTACCGGATTCACGCCTCGAAGGCGGTGCAATACAAAGACAACCACGCCATTCTCAAGGATGTGCTGATTGAGCTTTACGGCGAGGACGGCAGCCGCGTGGACCGGATTCAGGGCGCCGAGTTCGAGTACGACCAGAAGAACGGCACCGCCAGCGCTGCCGGGACGGTGGAGATTACGCTGATGCGCCCCGGCGTGGCTCCGGCGGTTGC
>CAYUJM010000227.1:0-5816 GCA_964445025.1 uncultured Occallatibacter sp.
AGATGCGCGAGAGCGTGAAGATCATTCAGCAGGCGCTGGACGGCATGCCCGAGGGCGCAGTGAAGGCCGACGCGCCCAAGATCGTGCTGCCGGACCGCGAGAAAATGAAGACCCAGATGGAGGCGCTGATCCATCATTTCAAGATCGTTACTGAAGGCTTCGCGGTTCCGGCGGGCGAGGTGTTTCAGGGGATCGAATGCGGCCACGGGCAGATGGGCTACTACGTGGTTTCCGACGGCACGGCAAAACCCTACCGGGTGCACATGCGCTACCCGTCATTACCAACGCTGCAGGCGCTGGAAGTGATGGCCAAGGGACGCATGCTGGCCGACCTGGTGGCAGTGATTGGGTCGATTGATATTGTCCTGGGGGAAATTGACAGGTAGAAGGACAGGGACCAAGGGACTAGCGACTTCGGATCATTCCGTGGTTTCGAAAGGGCTCGACTTTCGTCGTGCGGCAAGAGGAGCAAGAAGAATCCGGGCATTAGCCCCTGAGGGAATGCAGGTTGGGACAAGATGAAGCGATGGAAATCCACCCCAACGCAAACCCGGAACAGTTATACGTCGAACTCTGGGTTTCGCTGGCTTCTTTGCTACGCAGTTATACCGCGGCGCATGGGCTGAATGGAAAGCGCCAGGCGACAGTGGAGTTGGGCGAGGAACGGATTCTGGTGCGGCACGGCGACGATTGGCTGGATTTGCATCGCAACAGCGCAGAAGTGAACTGGCAGCGCGCGGACGGCAGGCGGGGAAAACTGGAGTTCACCGAGCACGGCAGGTTGCGCGGAGTCGGAATGGATGAGGCAGACGAGGAAGAGATGGATATGGCAGCGGAACGCTGGGCCAGGGAGTTGATGCAATGAGCTCTGAAACGATGACTCTCTTTTCACCACAGTTAGCCGCACGCTTCGACGCGCTGGTGGAGAAGTACCCGCTCCGCCGCTCGGCGCTGATTCCCATGCTCCTGTACTCGCAGGACGAGATTGGCTACCTCTCCGATGCGGTTATCACGGAAGTGGCCGAGCGCATCGGCATCACCGAACTCGACGTGCGCAACGTGGCCACCTACTATTCCATGCTGCGCTTCAAGCCTGCCGGCAAATACAACGTGCAGGTCTGCACCAACATCAGTTGCATGCTGCGCGGAGCGTATGACCTCTACGAGCGCTTTCAAGAAGAGCTGGGCATTGGACACAAGGGCGTCACATCGGACGGGCTGTTCTCTCTCGAAGAAGTCGAGTGCATCGGCGCCTGCTGCTGGGCTCCGGCCATCCAGGTGAACTACGAGTTCCACGACGAGCTCACGCCCGAGCATGTATCCGGCATTCTCTCCGGCTATCGCGGCAAGGCTGCGCTTGAAGGGAGAACATCCAATGCCTAGGCTGGTCTCCCATCCCGATGAAGTGAAGGTAGTCAGCAAGCGCTTTGGCCAGGGCGCAGCCAAGATCGAGCGCTATATCGAGCTCGGCGGCTACGAGTCCGCGAAGAAATGCCTGGAGCAGGGGCCCGACTGGATCATTGAAGAGATGAAGGCCAGTAACCTGCGCGGCCGCGGCGGCGCGGGTTTCCCCACCGGACTCAAATGGTCGTTCGTGCCCAAGAAATCCGACAAGCCTAAGTATGTGCTGGTGAACGGCGACGAGAGCGAGCCGGGCACCTGCAAAGACCACTTGATTTTCCTGCACGATCCCCACGCGGTCATCGAGGGGACAATCATTGCCGGTTTGGCCATTGGCGCCAAGCTGGGATTCATCTACCTGCGCGGCGAATACCGCTATCTCCTCGAGATCATGGAAAAGGCCGTTGCCGACGCTTACGCCAAGGGCTTCCTGGGCAAGAAGATCTTCGGCTCCGATACCGAGTTTCAGGTCATTACCCAGACCGGCGCGGGCGCGTATGAAGTGGGAGAAGAGTCGGCGCTGATGGAGTCGCTCGAAGGCAAGCGCGGCGTTCCGCGCATCAAGCCGCCGTTCCCTGCCGTGGTGGGCCTCTACGGTGGGCCTACGGTGATTAACAACGCCGAGACCATCGCCACCGTGCCGCATGTGATCGCGATGGGCGGAGTGGCCTTTGCCGGCATCGGCACTCCGCGCAACGGCGGGACGCGCCTGTTCGGCATCAGCGGCCATGTGCAACGGCCCGGCGTCTACGAACTGCCCATGGGCTACAACCTCAAGAAGATGATCTACGAAGTCGCCGGCGGCATCCGCGGCGGGCGCCAGTTGAAGGCAGTCGTTCCCGGCGGTTCCTCGACTCCGGTCTTATTGCCTGAGGAGATCGAGAATCTCGGTATGGACTTCGACCAGGTGGGCAAGGCCGGCTCCATGCTGGGCTCGGGCGGCGTGGTGGTCATCGACGACCAGACCTGCATCGTCGAGTTCGCGTTGCGCACCATCAGCTTCTACCAGCACGAGAGCTGCGGCTGGTGCATTCCCTGCCGCGAGGGTACGGACTGGCTGAAGAAGTCGCTCACGCGCTTCCACGCCGGCTTCGGAGAAGCCAAGGACATCGACAACATTCAATACCTTGCGGAAAACATGATGGGCCGCACTTTTTGTCCGTTGGGCGACGCGGCCGCCATGCCTACGCTGGGGTTTGTGAAGAAGTTCCGAAAGGAATTCGAGGACCACTTGAACGGGAGGCCCTGCCCGTTCGCCAAACATGTTGAACTGGCCGTGATTTGAGAATCTGTGAGAATGACTCGGCTGGATAGGAATGTCGGCTAAGTGAAACCGCAGGAACTTGTACGAATTCTGGAAGCTGGCGGATGGTACAGCACGGGGCAGACAGGAAGTCACCGGCACTTTCGTCACCTAGCAAAACCCGGACTGCTGATCGTGCCAATGCATGCCGGGAAGGAACTTGGAAAGGGACTGCTTCACAGTATTCTGAAGAAGGCGGGTTTGAAATGATGCGAGAATACTTGGTGGTCTACGAAAAAGGCCCGAACAATTGGAGCGCTTTTTCTCCCGACGTGCCTGGATGCGGCTCGCTCGGCGACTCGTTGGAAGACACACGTTCGAGCATGCGCGCAGCGATCGAAGTGTACTTGAACGAAACCGCAAAGGCCGGCGAACCCATTCCGGAAGCAGTCGCCAAGAGCGTCGATTTCGAAGAATTCGATCCTGGGCACGAAACAAAACAGTACTTTGTGGAGTGGCTTCCGGTTTCGCTTCCGCAGTCTCCTTCACGCACAGAGGCAACACAAGCCGCATAGGAAATCAATGGCAGACGTAACCTTCACAGTCGATGGAAAAAAGCTGACGGCTCCCGCGGGGACGCTGCTGATTGAGGCTTGCCGCAAGGCGGGCATCGAGATTCCTGCTTTTTGTTATTACCCCGGCCTGAGCCTGTGCGGCGCTTGCCGCATGTGCATGGTGCGGCAGGAGAAAGTGCCCAAGCTGCAGACCGCCTGCACCACCACTGTGGCCGAAGGCCAGGTCTTTTTCACCGATTCGGAAGAGATCGCCCAGTCGCGCAAGGCCACCATCCAGCTTCTGTTGGGCAACCACCCTCTCGACTGCCCGGTGTGCGATGCAGGCGGCGAGTGCGAACTGCAGGACATGACATTCAAGTACGGCGCGGGCGAAAGTCTCTACACCGAAGCCAAGCAGCACCGCGATGAGCAGCAGTGGTCGCCGGCCGTCTACTACGACCGTCCGCGCTGCATTCTCTGCTACCGCTGTGTGCGCGTGTGCGGCGAAGGTATGGATGTATGGGCGCTGGGAGTGGAGAGCCGCGGCGTCCGCTCGGTGATTGTGCCCAACAGCATCGCGCCCGACGGCCAAACCGGCCAGCTCGACTGCGAGCAATGCGGCATGTGCATCGACATCTGCCCCGTTGGCGCGCTCACCAGCGGCAGCTATCGCTACAAGACGCGCCCGTGGGAGATGAAGCACGTCTCCACAGTTTGTACGCACTGTGGCGATGGCTGTAAGGTCACGCTGGGTGTCCGCCAGTCAAACGACGGTTCGGAGATCGTGCGCGCGGACAACCGCGACAAGAGCGGCATCAATAACGACTTCCTCTGCGCCAAGGGCCGCTTCGGCTTTGACTTTGTCGAGAGCCCCGAGCGACTTTCCAGGCCTCTGGTTCGGAACGCTTCAGGAAAGCTCGAAGAGGCCACCTGGGAGCATGCATTGCGCCTGGCCGCCGGCAAGCTGAAGGAAGTCCGCGACAGCCGCGGTGGTACAGCCATCGGCGTCATCGGCTCGAACCAGACCACGAACGAAGAGAATTATCTGTTGCAGAAGTTCGCGCGCACGGTTCTCGGCACCAACAATATTGATCACGAGCGCACCACCGACTACGCAGCCTTCGCCCGCGCCCTGCCCGGCCGCACAGGCAAGACGGCCAGCCTGCGCGACATTGCGTCCGCCCCGGCAATCCTGCTCATCGGCGGCGATCCCACGGAAGAGCATCCCCTGCTGGCCTGGGAACTGCGCACGAACGCGCGTTTGAACAAGGCGCGGCTTTATACTGCAAATTCGCGCTCCATCAAGCTGGAGCGCCAGGCCAAGGCGGTGCAAGGACTGCCGCCCAATGGCTACAAGGACCTGACAGCAATCCTGGATCGCGGCGACACCGATTTTGCCAGGGCAGTTATGGCAGAGGAGTCGCTGGTCATCATCTTTGGCCAGGAATTTCGTGGCAAGGCCATTCAATCCCTCGTGGACTGGGGCCTGGCGCGCGGCAATGTGCGCTTTGCTTATCTGGGAGACCACGCCAACTCCCGCGGCGCTGCAGACATGGGACTTTCTCCTTCCCTGCTTCCCGGCTACGTGCCTGTTGCCGAGCCCGGCGACTTTGCTGAATACCCAGGGCTTCCGCAAACACCCGGCAAGTCGCTCATCGAAATGTTGAAGCCACTTGCCGGCGGCGAACTCGGCGCACTCTACATCGTCGGCTCAAATCCCGTGTCGAGTCTGAAGATTGATCCTGAAGCCTTGAAACACACATTCGTCATTGTGCAGGACATCTTCCTCACGGAGACTGCTGCGCTGGCCGATGTTGTCTTTCCGGCCACCAGCCTTTACGAGAAGACCGGCACCGTGACCAATACGTTCGGCGATGTGCAAATAGTCAAGAAGGCTGCCGACCGCGCGGGCGTCAAGCCGGACTTTGAAATCCTGGTTCGACTGGCCGGCAGCATGGGCGTCGACGTAAAGTCCCTGGTGCCGTTTGGCAAGGGCGGCGTTACGGCGGATCTGGGCCAGTCGCGCGGTGTGCAGTCCGGCGAGGCCGACCGCCACGCCGTATGGCTCGAGGCCAACGGCCTTGAGCCACGGCTGAGCCCCTTCGATCCGCTGGCCGTGCTGGACGAGATCGCGCGGCTGGTTCCCGGCTATAGCCTTGACCGTATCAATCTTTTTGGAGGCAACGATGTGCCGACCGAGCCGGGATTCGTTCCGCTCTCGGCGCTGGCTGCATCCAGCAACGAAACCGTGGTTCCCGCGCACGATGGCCTGTTCACCTCCTCGACGCTTGGCCGCTACAGCCCGGCGCTCAAGGAATTGCAACAGCATCAGGCGCACGAGTTGGCAGAGACCGCGGCAGACTAGCGGTTTGGCAGGTTTGTTTCAAAGGAAACGGGCGAAAGGCAACAGCAGGTCCTTCGACTCGCTTCGCTCGCTCAGGATGACAGGGAGAAGTTTGGTAAGAGAGGCTGAAGGCACGTGACGATTTCGATGTTCCAGTTTTTTCTGTGGAGCCTGCTCAAGGTAGCCGTGGTGACTGTGGTGATGCTGTTGGCCGTCGCCTACACCGTGCTGCTGGAGCGCAAGCTCGTGGGCCGCATCCAGAACCGCTGGGGAC
>CAYUJM010000228.1:0-5814 GCA_964445025.1 uncultured Occallatibacter sp.
CCGGCCAGTAGACGCAGTGGAAGCGGCTGATCTCCTTGCCGATCAGGTGCATGTCGACGGGCCAAAACTTCTTGAACTTTTGGTCGTCGTCCGAGCCATACCCAAGGGCCGTGATGTAGTTGGCCAGCGCGTCGAGCCAGACGTAGATGATGTGTTTCTCATCGCCGGGGACGGGAATGCCCCAAGAGAAGCTGGTTCGGCTCACCGAAAGATCCTTGAGGCCTGAGCGGACGAAGGATACGATTTCACGGCGTGTCGACTCGGGGCCCATGAACCCAGGGTTGGCCTCATAAAACTCCAGCAGCTTGCGCTCGAAGGCCGAAAGCTTGAAGAAGTAGTTCTCTTCGCTGACGGTCTCCGTGATGCGGCCGCAATCGGGGCAGGGCGTGCCGGGAGGGCCATCCACATAAGCCTCGTCGGAGACGCAGTACTGGCCGGTATACGAGCCCTTGTAGATGAAGCCGCGGTTGCGAAGCGTTGCAAAGAGGTGCTGCACACCTTTTTTGTGGCGCTCCTCGGTAGTCCGGATGAAGTCGTCGTAGGTGAGGCCGAGCTTGTCCCACAGGCCGCGGAATTCTGCCGAGATGGCAGTGGCAAATTCGGCCGGCGTGCGCCCGGCCAGCGCCGCGGACCGCTCGATCTTTTGCCCGTGCTCGTCGGTGCCGGTAAGGAACCAGGTGTCGATGCCCAGTGCCCTCTTGCGCCGCGCAATGGCGTCGCACACGATGGTCGAATAGGCGTGGCCCAGGTGCGGCCGCGCGTTCACGTAGTAGATGGGCGTTGTCAGGTAATAGCGGGCTGGGCTGGATTCGTTGGTCATGGCGAATATGCCTTCAATCCCCGCCTGAAATGCAAGCTATAGGTCAGAAGACAGTCTACTTATCATCTTACGGCAGAGCTCTGCCCTGTCCACAAAGGCCCCGTGCCGCATCCTTGCGCTTTTTTTCCGGCGCAACGGCGGGAAACCTCGAGCCTCCACCGGCCCTCGAACCAAGGCGACGAAGCCGCGTCTGCCCCACCGCAGGTGGTAGAATCGGCCTTGCAAATCAAGGATTTCTGAGGCATATTGACGTGTATCTGGAACTACAAAAGAGGCTTGGGGCGCACCTTCGCGCTGTCTTGAAGGAAAAGTACGATCTTGAGTTGGACGCCATTCCGCTGGAGATTCCGCCGGAGCTGAAGTTCGGCGAGTTGTCGACTCCGGTTGCCTTTGAGCTGGCACGCAAACTACGGAAAGCGCCCAAAGTCATCGCACAGGAGATTGTGGCCGCGCTGGGCGTGGTAAAGGGTTTCTCCAGCTTCGAGGTCGCCGGAGCCGGGTACATCAACGCGCGGATCGATCGCGCCGTTGGCGTCCGCAACATTGCAGTCGAAGCTCCGGCATTCACTCAGGAGCTGCTCAGCGACCCATCCTCAGGCATCCACTCGCTCGTCGAGCACACCAGCATCAATCCCAACAAGGCCGCTCACGTTGGCCATCTGCGCAACGCAATTCTGGGCGACACCTTCGTTCACCTGCTCCGTGCCGCCGGCCAAAAGGTCGACGTACAGAACTACATTGACAACACCGGAGTGCAGGTTGCCGATGTGGTGGTGGGGTTTCTGCATCTCGAAGCAATGTCGGCCGTTCAAGTCCGCAAGTTGCTTGAAGACCTCAAGAGCCGGGGCGAGCGCATCGACTACTACTGCTGGGACCTCTATGCAAAGACATCGCAATGGTACGAGCAGGGAAGCGCGGAAGAGAATGCGGCGCGGAAGAAACTGCGCTACGCAACCCTTCACGAGATTGAGCATGGTGGCAACGAAACAGCCGAAATCGCCGAGCTGATCTCCACGGCGGTGCTGAGGCGGCATCTCGAAACCATGCTGCGCCTCGGCATCGAGTACGACTTTCTTCCGCGCGAGAGCGAGATTCTGCACCTGAAATTCTGGGACGCAGCCTTCGAGCAACTAAAGCAAACTGGTGTTCTGTATTTCGAAACCGAGGGCAAGAACAAGGGTTGCTGGGTCATGACTCGGCCCGGTGCGGATGCGAAGGAAGACGAAACGGATGAAGACGCAAAAGTTATCGTTCGGTCGAATGGGACGGTAACTTACGTCGGCAAGGACATTGCCTATCACTTATGGAAGTTTGGCCTCTTGGGCAAGGACTTCGGATACAAGCCATTCTTTACTTATCCGGACCACGAATGCTGGATATCTGCCGTTGAAGGCGATGAACCGCATCCGCAATTCGGCGGGGCGCAGGCTATCTACAACGTCATCGATGTACGGCAGAACGATCCGCAGGCCAATCTGGTCCAGGCCCTGCGAGGGATGGGATTCACCGATCAGGCGGATCACTGCATCCATTTCGGCTATGAAAAGGTCGCGCTCACGCCGCGCTGTGCTCTGGAGATGGGTTACGAGGTTTCGCAGGAAGACCTCGATAGTCCTTACATCCTCGTCAGCGGCCGCAAGGGCTTCGGCGTAAAGGCCGATGACCTGATCGACAAGCTCATCGACGCCACCCGCGCCGAAGTAGACACCCGCCGGACAGTCAGCGATGATGCCGAACGCCAGCGTATTGCCGAGCAGATTGCGATAGGCGCGCTCCGCTACTTCATGCTGAAGTTCACGCGCAATTCGGTCATAGCTTTCGACTTCAAGGACGCATTGAGCTTCGAGGGCGAGACTGGACCTTACATTCAATACGCGGTGGTGCGCATTCGTAACATCTTCCGCAAAGGTGACACCACGCCGGAGGCGGCGCTGGCGGAATTCGCCGCGCTGGCACAGGGCGGCGTGGCAAGCCATCTCGAAGGCGAGGAAAACGAAGATATTTGGGCGCTGTGGCTGCGCGCCGGAAGGCGGACGATGGTGCTGGAACAGTGCATAGCTACGTCGGAGCCGGCTTATCTCGCGAAACATGCCTTCCAGTTAGCGCAGGAATTCAATAACTTCTACCACAAGCACCACATACTTACCGAAGAAGACCCGGCGCGGAGAACTTTCCTGCTGGCAACGGCGGCGGTGGCGCTGCGGGAGTTGATCGAGGTGCTGAGCTGGCTGGGGATTGAGAGTCCGGAGGCGATGTAGGAAGTAACCCGGCCTGTGCGCTCTTAAAGCGGAAGATAAAAGAAACTGTGCGAAGTCCCGAGCGGCTGCCACGCGGCGGAGCAGGGCTGGGTCCCGTCGAACCTGGCCACAATGGCGCGAATATTTTTGCTGCGCATGGCATTCAGTGCGGCTGGGTTCTCCGCGAGCATCACGCAACCCTGTTCCGCGCTTTCCTCCGCAGAGCCGTGTCCCGTCTCGATAATTGCAGTCATGCGCAGGCCGGCGTAGCGCACCCAGTAGGGATCGTCCCAGCAGGCTGCGTCTCCCATGCAGGCAACCTCGGCTCCGCGGGGATAGAGCCGGCCAAGTGCGGCTCCCGCGGAAAAAATGGGAGCGCTGTAGATGCCGCGCCAGGGATGTGCACCCTGCTCCCGGGATGCCTTCCATTCGCGCAGCGTGCTCTGCAATCCGAAGAGCAGAACCAGCGCCGCCATGACCAGAACCGCCGCATGGAGTGAGCGATTCTCTCGGGCCGGCATGCGGGTGAGGGAGCAGGCAGCGTACACCGTGACGATCATCACCAGGGCAAAGACGACATAGCGCGTCTCAAGATAGACCACGGAATACAGACCGACGCACGCAACGGCCAGGACAAGAACCACAAGCACGATTCGATCGGCGAAGGATTCTTTTCTGACGCGAAAGCCCCAGCAGACCAGCATGACGGCGAAGAGGACGACTTGAAAGCGCATGACCAGCGTTGCGCCAAGCAAGGTCAGGTCGTATTTAATTTCAGCCAGCGACTGGCTCCAGACGAATCGCGGCGCCAGGCCGTCGGACCAATACGAAACGTCAGTCCATTGCGGCGTTGAACCGAACGAGTGAGGGCCGCCGTAGTAGGAGATTGAAGGCGTCTTCGAGAGCAGTTCCCCGGGATGTTTGAAGTTGGCCACTGCCGTACCGGGCTGCCAGGTCGCGGGATCGGCCAAGGGATTGAAGCGGTCAGCGTGATTCACATACCAGGCCATATCCAGCCGTCCCGCTTCTCCAATGGTGAAGCGCCCGCGAAGCGTTGAAATCTGCCAGAGCAATGGCGCTGCAATCACCACAAAGACGAGAAGGGCCAGCACCAGACGGGCCAGAATGCGGGCCTTGCGGAAATAGACAAGAGCGGCGAGGAAGATGAGAAGAAGGAAGAACGGAAAGGCAAATGCTTTGGCCCAGTACGCGAGTCCTCCACAAAGGCCCACCGCGGCCCAGGCCAGCAGGCTGTCCTCGGCCAGAGCACGTAAGAGCGCAGCGACGGCAAGGATCATGAAGGTGGAGACAAGCGTGTCGGGCTTGATATTGTTCAGGTCAAGCGAAGCAAAGAAGTAAGCAACCAGCGCTGTCCAGACGTAGAGTGTCCGCGCGGGGAGCAGGTTATCGGCGTCAATGCCGCGAGCCAGCATGAGGCGCTGCACGGAAGCGGCCAGAGCAACCGCGGCCGCCACGAACGCCAAGCCAAGAACCGCATCCACGAGCCGCGCCGCCATGAATTCGTACTGGACGCGAAAACCGAAGACCGCCCTGCCAACGGTTAGCAGCGAAGGATAAAACGGGAACCAGTTGGCATTGATCGCAGAGTGCCAGTTGTGATCTTTTATGGCGTCCGACAGATCAAGGTACGCGACCGTATCGGCATCAGTGCGATAGGCGCCGAAGAGCGCACTCAGCACGCTGCTAAAGACGATACCGGCATAGATGAGGCAATCCGCAATCCGCGGAATCGCCCGGAACACCCGGTGCAGCCGCTCTGTGACCGGTCCGGAGTTGTGGGAAGTCATATGCCCTCGAACGCGCAGCCAGGTTGGGCGTTTGCCCAAGCTAAGACATTAGCATGTACGCCGTCGCAGCCTGCAGGCGCACGCAAAAATCGAAAGGTTATTTGAAATGAATAGCTTACGTCCTATCTATCCTCTTTTCAAGGGCTTACATTCAGGTGTGATATACAATCCCAACATGAGTTGCAGAACCGGATTCGATTCCGGCGCCATTTTCAAACGTCCAAATCCCCAGAGGGCCTTATGAGTGCAATCCGCGAAAAGAACGAGCCGCGCAAGCTGCCCATGATGCCCATCCGGGACATGGTGATTTTTCCTTACATGATGACGCCCTTCGTGGTGGGCCGCGAGTCGAGCGTGCGGGCACTGGAAGAGGCGCTCACCGGCGACCGCAAGATCTTTCTCGCCACCCAGCACGATGCCTCCATCGACGAGCCCAAGGCCAAGGACATTTACCAGGTCGGCTCCATCTGCAACATCGTGCAGAGCGTCAAGATGCCCGACGGGAACATCAAGGTGCTGGTCGAAGGCGTCGAGCGCGCCAAGTCCATCGAAGTGAACGACCGCGACGGCTTCTTCGTAGCCACCGTGCGCGTGGGCAAATCGCAGTTCGAAATGACCCCGGCGGCCGAGCAACTGATGCAGCGCGTGACCGGGCTCTTCGAGCAGTACGTGAAGCTGCAGCAGTCGTTGAACTACGAGACCATCATCGCCACCGTGCGCATGGACGAGCCAGCCAAGCTGAGCGACACCATCGCCGCCAACCTGCAACTGGGCATCGAAGAAAAGCAGGAGCTGCTGGCCATCTTCGATCCGGCGGCGCGCCTGGCGCGCATTGCCGACGTGCTTGACATTGAGATCGAGAAGCTCGATCTGGACCGCAACATTCAGTCGCGCGTCAAGCGGCAGATGGAGCGGGCGCAGAAGGAGTACTACCTCAACGAGAAGATCA
>CAYUJM010000229.1:0-5695 GCA_964445025.1 uncultured Occallatibacter sp.
TGCCCATGTTCGGCCACGGCCAGATCGAGGGCTTCACCGAAAAGTACGGCATGGAGTACCAGCGCCCCCGCTACGACGAAAATCCCGATCCGTGGCTGGTCGAGCGCCACGAGCGCGAGATTGCCCCCCTCCTCCAGCGCCGCTGGCTCTTCGCCGAAAGCGGAAATTTCCTCCTCTATGACTTCTTCACCCCCAACGGCACGGTGGACGAAAACGTCTTCGCCTACTCCAACCTCAACGGCGGCGAACGGGCCTTGATTATCTATCACAACCATTACGGCGAAACCCATGGGACCATCGACTATTCCGCCGCCTACGCCGATAAAGGCTCCGGCCATCTTCGCCAGCGCCGCTTGCGCGAGGGCCTCGCAATCAACCCCGCGCCCGCCGCCGTCTGCGCATGGCGCGACTCTCTCACCGGCCTGGAGTACCTGCGCCGCTCCCAGGATTTAGCCGAACGCGGCCTCACCCTCGATCTCCACGCCTACCAGTGCCACGTCTTCCTCGACTGGCGCGAACTGATCTCGACCGCCGAACAGCCCTGGGACCGGCTCAGCGACCATCTCAACGGCCGCGGCGTTCCCAACCTGGACGACGCCCTCGTGGCTCTCGAGCTGCAACCCGCGCACGACGCTCTCCGCTATCTTCTCGACCCATCCATCGTCCGCCTCTTCGCCGATCTGGCCGAACAGCCCCGCGCCCTCGGAAAGGACGCCAAGACCGACGAGGAGCGCGGCGAATTCTTCGAGCAGGCCGGCGCGCGGTGCGAGAGATTTCTTGGCGCCGCCCAAACCATCTACCGCTCCCGACCCGGCGCTCTGGCCGGCGACGCTCCCCCCACCAGACCCTCCCTGCTGGCTCCGGTCTTCCGCCAGCGCCTGCGCGCCGCTCTGCGGATTCCCGTCATTGAGGCGCTTTCGCCCGCTCCCTGGCCCCCCGCTGCCCGCCGGGTGCTGCCCAGCCCCAGCCCGCAGCTCACCGCCACCGCGATCTGGGGGCCGCTCCTCGCCTGGTGCGCGCTGGAGCTGCTGGCCGAATCCATCGATGCCGAAGCCCCCGAGCGCATTGCCCTCGACCTCTTCGACCGCCTGCGCCTGCGCGAACCCTTCGCCCACGCCTTCGCCGCGCTTGGCTTCGAGGGCGAGGAAGGCTGGCGCGTCGCCGCCCGCATCAAGGTCGTATTGCTCACCGCGGCCGGCGCAGGCAAAACCCCGGAAGCCGCCGCAAACGCACCGGCAGATGGGGCTGACGGGGAAGACGAAAAGGCCACGCTCCCGGCCGCTTTGTGGCTCGATCCCGATGTCCGCTGGCTGACCGGCGTTCACAGCGGCGAGGGTCACGAATACCTGGTCAAGGAGCCGTATGAGGAATTGCTCTGGTGGCTGCTCATGCCGTCTCTGCTGCGCCTGGCCGGCGAGGCCGCGCCCCGGCGCGCCGAAGTTGCGCGAATGAGCGATACCGTCGCTGAAGCCCTGGCCGCCGCGGAAGCCGCTGGTTACCGCGTCGATGCCCTGCTCACGTCGCTCTCCGCGCTCGATGCCGAGGAAGACCAGGAGCCGCATGCGGACGGATCGACAATATGATGGCTGTATGCGATTGTTACGCGGAGGGAGAACGGGGTTTCAACCCCCACATATAGCGGCCGATTGGGGCAACCATGGTCCGCTCGGCGGAGACCGTCGCCGATCCGATTCGATGCTACAATTTGAATGTACGGCGGCTATAGTTCAGCGGCAGAACGCCTGACTGTGGCTCAGGATGTCATGGGTTCGATCCCCATTAGCCGCCCCAATTTGCACGGATCGCACACTCCAACCCTCCCGATTGCCGAGTCTCCGTGATCCCCATCCCTGACAAGCAAGAGCGCGCCGCCGCCTCTGAACTTCCCGAATGGCTGACATCGTTCCAGCCCCGGCGCGGCCTGAGCAACGGCCATTTGCAAACCGTGGTGGGCAATTTTCTTCCCCGCCCGCCCTTTCCGCTTTCAAGCGTGGCGGAGCCGGTCGTGGTGGACGCAGCCGACGGCAGCCGCGTGCTCTGCCATTGCCACTGGCAGCCGCAGCCGGCTGACCGCCTCACGCTAGTGCTGGTTCACGGCCTGGAAGGCTCCTCGGATTCGCGCTATATGCGGGGCGTCGCCCAGCGCGCCTGGGCCGCCGGATGCAATGCGATCCGCATGAATATGCGCAACTGCGGCGGCGCCGAGACGCTCACCCCCACCCTCTATCACTCCGGGCTTTCCGGCGATCTGGGCGCGGTCACGCTCCACTTTGCCGAGCGCTTCGGCCTGCGTCGGATCGGCCTGGTCGGCTACTCGATGGGCGGCAATCTGGTCCTCAAGCTGGCCGGGGAGTGGGGAGACCGCAGGCCGCTCTCCGCCGCCGTCGCCGTTTGCCCGGCCATCGACCTGGCTGCCGGCGCCGATGCCTTGCATGAGCCGCTCAATCGCATCTATGAGTGGAGATTTCTGCGCGGCCTCATGGCTCGCTACGCCCGCAAGGCCGCGCTGTTTCCCTCCATCTACGCGCCGCCGAACGAGATTGGCCCGATCCGCTCCATCCGCCAGTTCGACGACCGCATAGTGGCCCGCTACTGCGGATTCCGCGATGCCGACGATTACTACCGCCGCGCCGCCAGCGCCCGCGTCATCGACCGCATCGCCGTGCCCACGCTGATCCTGCAGGCAGAGGACGATCCCTTCATTCGCCTGTTTCCCGAAACCCGCGCCCGGCTGCTCGCCAACCCGCGCATCGCCTTCGTCGAGACCCGCCACGGCGGCCACTGCGCCTATCTTTCCAGAGATCGAGGCGAGGAGATTCACTGGGCGGAAGCCACCCTGATCCGCTTCCTGCTGACCGCCGCCGGCCAGGATTGTAGAGGAACGGTTCGCCCCAATCCGTAACAACCCTCGCCAGACTCTCCGACAATCCGAGCCGAGATGCCGCGCTGAAAGCGAACATTCTATCGTCGTTCAGACTTGAATCGACCTCGAATACGCTGAAGACCGCCCGATGAGGTCTATTCTCATCCGTGAGAACCATATATATTATCGCACTGCAATCAAGAAAACTTGACAGCAAGTCGCTCAATATGCAATTCTGCAAAAGTTGGAAATTCTCACAAGGCAGGAAGAAAATCATGGCTAAGATCATCGGCATCGACCTCGGCACCACCAACTCGTGCGTCGCCGTCCTCGAAGGCGGCGAACCCAAAGTGATTGCAAATGAAGAGGGCGCGCGCACCACGCCCTCCATCGTCGCCTTCTCCAAAAGCGGCGAGCGGCTGGTCGGCCAGGTGGCCAAGCGCCAAGCCATCACCAACCCCGAAAACACCATCTTCTCCATCAAACGCTTCATGGGACGCCGCTACAACGAAGTCAACGACGAGATGAAGATGGTCCCCTTCAAAGTCACCCAGCAGGGCGATCACGTCGGCGTTCTGGCCCAAGGCAAGGAATACACCCCTCCCGAAATCTCCGCCATGATCCTGCAAAAGCTCAAGAAGTCCGCGGAAGCCTATCTGGGTGAGTCGGTTACAGAAGCGGTCATCACCGTTCCCGCCTACTTCAACGACGCCCAGCGCCAAGCCACCAAGGATGCCGGCAAGATCGCCGGCCTGGACGTGAAGCGCATCGTCAACGAGCCGACCGCGGCCGCGCTGGCCTACGGCCTGGACAAAAAGAAGGACGAGACCATCGTGGTCTACGACTTCGGCGGCGGCACCTTCGACGTTTCCATCCTCGAAGTCGGCGAAGGCGTCATCGAGGTCAAGTCCACCAACGGCGACACCCACCTGGGCGGCGACAATCTCGACCAGCGCATCGTCGAGTGGCTCATCGCCGAGTTCAAGCAGGAGGAGGGCCTCGACCTCAGCTCCAAAGGCAACGAGATGGCCCTTCAGCGCCTCAAGGATGCCGCCGAGAAGGCCAAGATCGAGCTTTCCACGACCATCGAGACCGAGATCAACCTGCCCTTCATCACCGCCGACGCCACCGGCCCCAAGCATCTGGTCCGCAAGTTGACTCGCGCCAAGCTGGAGCAACTGGTTGAGGACCTGCTCGACCGCTCCCTCGAACCGTGCAAGAAGGCGCTCACCGATGCCGGGGTCTCCGTCGCGCAGATCGACGAAGTGGTGCTGGTCGGCGGGCAGACTCGTATGCCCAAGATTCAGGAGATGGTGAAGAAGCTCTTCGGCAAGGAACCGCATCGTGGCGTCAACCCCGATGAAGTCGTCGCCATCGGCGCGGCCGTGCAGGCCGGAGTACTGGCCGGCGAGGTCAAGGACCTGCTGCTGCTCGACGTAACCCCGCTGACTCTTTCCATCGAGACGCTGGGCGGCGTGGCCACCGCGATGATTCCGCGCAACACCACCATCCCCACCAAGAAGACCGAGACCTTCTCCACCGCCGCCGACTCGCAGACCGAGGTCGAGGTTCACGTATTGCAGGGCGAACGCCCCATGGCCGCGCAAAACCGCACCCTGGGCAAGTTCAAGCTGGGCGGCATTCCCCCCGCGCCGCGCGGTATCCCGCAGATCGAGGTGACTTTCGACATCGACGCCAACGGCATCCTCAACGTGACCGCCAAGGACAACGCCACCGGCAAGGACACGCGCATCACCATCACTTCCAGTTCCGGCCTCAGCAAGGAAGAGGTGGAGCGCATGGCCAAGGAGGCCGAGTCCCACTCCGCCGAGGACAAGGAGAAGCGCGACGAGATAGACGCGCGCAACTCGCTCGATGGAATGGTCTATAACATCGAGAAGATGCTCAAGGACTCCGGCGAGAAGGTGCAAGCCGCCGACAAGACCGAGGTCGAGGCCGCGCTTGCTTCCGCCAAGAAGCTGCTCGAAGGAACCCCGTCATCGGCTGACCTGAAATCCGAGCACGAGAAGCTGACCCAAGCCAGCTACAAGCTGGCCGAAGTCCTCTACAAAGCCAACGCCGCCGCCGGCGCAACCCCAGGAGCGACAGCCGGCGAACCCGCACCCGAACCCAAGAAAGACGAAGGCGTAATCGACGCCGAGTACGTGGACGTGGACGACAAAAAGTAGGACTGGCCGTCAGGCACACCCACCTTCGGTACGTTTTTATTACGCGCCTTAGGTGGGATGCCAAAGAAACAAATCATTTCTTGTATTAGGTTTCCGACAGTCTGAAATCAATTATCGCCATACAAATTGCCGAATCCGAAGCTAAACTGATCATCCCTAAAAATGTTTTGGATATCGTTTTGAAGAATCTGCGATAACTTCCATTCAGTATTCAGAGCAGAGTTCGATTCAATCATATTCTTGCCTTTCATTTCGGTTAGGATCTTGTGTGCAGCCTGAGTACCACGCTGCATAACAGCGCACAATTCACGAAACGATGCTGTCCCACGATCAAGGAGGAATCTCAGTACAATGATCTCATCCAACTGAGTCAGAGACTGAACCCGCCGCTTCAAAAATTCCTGAAACTCTCCGTTGTGTATAACTGAGATGCGAGTTGTAAAGTGGTTCTCTCCATTCTCAAAGATAGGGAATCCAAGTCCTTTCTGTAGGACACTTTGATATACCAAGTTAATTCCCTGTCCAACTTTGTCGCAGAGTCCTAGGTATCGTGAGCCTTCGGCGACTAAGAAGTTTCTGTAAACCGGTGTGCAGTATAAAAGGGACTCTACGGAAAGCCCTGAACATAATGATCCCGGACTCT
>CAYUJM010000230.1:0-5644 GCA_964445025.1 uncultured Occallatibacter sp.
ACCGCGCACTTCCAGGTCATCCAACTGGCCAGCGCGCGCACCTCGTCCAGCGTCACATCCGGCGCATAGCGGATGCCGCCTTTGCCCGGTCCGCGGGCGATGTTGTGCTGCACCCGGAAGCCGGTAAACATTTCGATCTTGCCGTTATCCATCGTGACGGGAAAATGCACGATGATCTCTCGTGATGGGGTGCTGAGCACCCGCCACAGGTTTTCGTCCAGGTTCAGCTTGCGTGCGGCGAACTCAAATCGTGCGCTTTGTGCCTCCCAGGGGTTAATCTCCTGGTCTAAAGTCATTATCGGTGCTGCCATTGCCATATACATCTCCCATTCCGATTGCCTGCCGCCCGACGGTTGGCGAAGGGAATCGCCCACCCATAAGTATCAGAAACAGCAGGATTTCCTCCGCGCCTTGCGGATAATTCCCAGGCCGGTCCCAGGTAGCAACTGCACCCGCCCGGCCCGTTGAGCCTGCGGATCGTTTCCCGTAAGCCCAAACCCCAGTGAGTCTAGGCCCGGCCATTCGAACCCGTCAAGCCTCCGGGATACCTCTTTCGAGCCATTCCGAACCATCTTGGGAACCCCGGCAAACCTCCCCCGGCCCCAGTATCCGTCCCGAAAGTGAACTTCGCGCAAATTCCACGTGAATCCCCATTTGTGGCGTACTCGGCCGCCCAACTCATTGGATGCGCGATTGCGGAGGGAGGCGCCTCGATTCACCTTCCACCACGAAACTCGAACCTCCGCGCAGGAGTGGCAGCCTAGCCGCACAGCTACACTGATTCACCCGGATGCCAAACGCATGCGCCTGCCTGCCGGGTTTCACTCAGGGCGGGAATCGATTCATGTGATTCCGCGAAGGCGCTGCGGTAACCTTCGTGAGTTCTTCCTGAGCTAATAACAGCCAATGCAGTAATCGCGCAGCCTGGAGTTTGAGACCACCGATCAGTAACAAGGTCGAGCAAAGGGACGCAGTATGAAATCCATGCGAATCTTCGCGGTGATTTTAGGTGCTATCTCCATCGGAGCCGCCTCCGGGCAACCTGCTGCGCAGGAGTTCGCTTAGCAACCCTTCTCGATCACAGTCAGCGCTTTGAGGCCGACCTATCAAGCTGGCTCCTCTGTCGACCTTAAGATCGTAATGACCAATACCTCGAACCATGAAATCAACGCCAGCGCGGTCTACGAGGGGTCGATTAGTTCCTCGTACGAATATGACGTTCGGGACATCGCGGGAAACGTGCCGCAAAAAAGAGAGCACAAGGGCCCAGGGCGCCTCAGTACGATAACGCGCACCTTGAAGCCAGGCGAGAGCGTGACCGACAACGCGAATGTCGCCAGATGGCTGGACTTGAGCCAGCCTGGAGAGTACACGATTCAGGTTTCCCGTCGTATCAATGGCCACGTCGACGATGATGTGGTGAAGTCGAACATCATCACCGTGACCGTGTTGCCCAAGCCGGGGGAGACGGAGCCGAAATAGAATGGGCCGGACACACAGGCTTCGATCAGGCTGACACCAATTACACTGGACCGTGTGAAGCCGTCTTCTCATCCCGTTCTGCCCAGCCGCAAGGAGTTTCTCGCGCTCGCCAAAGAGCACACCCTGGTTCCGGTCTGCCGCACGCTCACCGCGGACCTGGAGACGCCGGTCTCCGCCTTTCTGCGCGCGGCGTGGCCGGAGCGGGAGTGCTTTCTGCTCGAATCCGTCGAAGGCGGCGAGCAGGTGGGGCGCTATACCTTCATCGGCATCGAGCCTTTCAAGCGCATTGTCGCCCGCGGACGCGCGATCACCGTCACCGAGGGCAAGCGCGTTACCCAGAGCGAGGGCGACATCTTCGAAGTGCTGCGCCAGGCGCTGGGCGGGCACAAGCCGGCGCGCCTGAAGGGACTGCCCCCATTCACTGCCGGGGCCGTGGGCTTCTTCAGCTACGACGCTGTCCGCCAGATCGAGCGCTTGCCCAGCCTGGCAGCCGACGAGCTCGGCGTCCCCGATGCCTGCCTGCTCTTCTTCGACGAGGTGCTGGCCTTCGACCATGTGCGCAAGGAGATCTGGCTGGTAGTCACAGCCGACGTGAGCAAGGGCAAGCCCGCCGACGCGTATGCAAAGGCCGTTGCGCGCCTGGCAAAGCTCGAAAAGCGCCTCGCCCGGCCTTTGCCCAAGCTGCCCGCCGTGAAAAGCGAGGGCAAGCTCAAGGTCAAGTACCGTACCCGCAAGAAGGACTTTCTGTCCGCTGTCGAGCGCACCAAGGAGTACATTGCGGCGGGCGACATCTTTCAAGCAGTCCTTTCGCAGCGCTTCGACGTCGAGCCGGGTGCGGACAGCTTCCAGGTCTATCGCTCGCTGCGCACAGTGAACCCCAGCCCGTATATGTACTTCCTGCGCTTCGCGCCGGAAGGGGCGCTTGGCGCACGGCCGGGAGCTTCGCGTGGCTCCTCGAAGAAGAGGGCAACCCCTTCCTCAACCATCGAATTAGCGGGGTCTTCGCCGGAGCTGCTGGTGCGCGTGCACCAGGGCAAGGTGGAGTACCGGCCCATCGCCGGGACGCGCCCGCGCGGCGCGACCGACAAGGAAGACCAGGCTCTGGCCGACGAGATGCTCCGCGATGCAAAGGAGCGCGCCGAGCACGTGATGCTGGTAGACCTGGGCCGCAACGACGTGGGCCGCGTGAGCCAGTTCGGCAGCGTGAAGGTCGACCGCCTCATGTTCGTCGAGCGCTACTCGCACGTGATGCACATCGTCAGCACCATCGAAGGCCGCTTGAAGCCGGAACTGACTGCCGTTGACGCCTTGCGCGCCTGCTTCCCTGCCGGCACGCTCTCGGGCGCCCCCAAGGTCCGCGCCATGGAGATCATCGAGGAGTTGGAGCCATCGCGCCGCGGCACCTACGGCGGCGCAGTGCTCTACGCCGACTTCTCCGGCAACCTCGACTCCTGCATCGCCATCCGTTCAATGCTCGCCACGGGGGGCAAGGGCTACGTCCAGGCCGGTGCAGGCATTGTGGCTGACTCCGTACCCGAGCTCGAATATCAGGAATCGATCAACAAGGCGCAGGCGGTGATTCGGGCGATCGAGCGGGTGCGGGAGCTGTAGAAGCAAAGACCAGGGGTCAGAGATCAGAGATTAGTTGGCGGCTGAATCTCCACTTGCTGTTGAGGCCGGGAAGCTCCATTACTCCGCTCCGAATACGCGCTTGAAAAAATGCCCTACGCGGCTGAAGAATCCGGGCTTCTTTTGCGGAGCCGGCGCAGCGGCAGACGGGTTCTTCGTCGCGCTTGCGGAACCAGCGTCAGCGGCGGGTGCTGGAGGCGTCGCATCGGCTGTCTTGGGTGCATGCTCGCCGGCGTTGTAGACCAGCGCGCCCGTCGTCTCGGCCTCATGCCCGGACTGCGCCACGGGGCTTGGCGCGGGATGCAGAGTCGGGGCCAGGCCCTCGCTCTGCGCGAGCGGAAATTCGTTTCCGCCCTTTGGAGGCGGCGGGCATCCGCAGGGCTCCTTTTCCTGATCGACTACTTCGTGCAGGTTTCCGTGCTGGAACATGACGCGCTGGCCGGGCTGCACGCGGTAGGCGCCGGCGTCGAAGACGCTTGAAACCAGCACATAGGGCGCGTTGACGCCGGAATTGTCCACGCAGGTGTCGCCACCCTCCCCCAGCCGCACTTTCACCTCCGCCGCGCCGGGACCGCCGATGAGGATGCGGAAATCGGGCGTCAGCAGAATGTCGGAGTTGCGGCCGGTCGCGAAGCTGGCCTCGACGGCGCCGTGATCCATGGCCATGAGCAGCCCGGGAATTTCGCCTGCAGGCACGCTTGCATCGGCGGTCAGCTTGACCGTGGTGGAGGCGCAAACGCGCAGCACGCCTCGATAGGGCAACGTGACCTGGGTTGTCTGGCTGCCGGCGGTGATGGCGCCGTTGGACGCGATAAAGGCCCGCCCATTGAAGACCTTCATTCCTCCCGTGACTTCGGCAGCTGCGCCCGGAATCTTGCTGTCGAGCGGGACGATGGCAATGGGTCGGGGATCGATAGCCGCCCCCTGGTGCGCCTGCGGAGTCGGAGCAACGTCGGCGTTCTGCGCAACGGGTGAAGTTTGCGGCGCCTGAGGATCGGGGACTGGCGGTGCAGCTTGACCGAAAAGCCAGGGTGAGGCCAGCAGGGCTGCCGCCAGTGCCGAGCGCGAAGCAAGAACCAGGCGCCGGGTCGAAGTCGCGGGCCGGGTTTTCGTTCGCGTACTGGCTTGCATCGCGCCTACATATTCAGGAAGTTGCGAATCATCTGGTGGCCGCCATCGGTAAGCACACTCTCGGGATGGAACTGCACGCCTTCGATGGCGAGTGTGCGATGCCGCAGTCCCATGATCACGGAGCCTCCACCATTTTCAGCGCTGCGCGCCGTGATTTCGAGTTCGCCCGGAAGCCCGTCCTCAGCCACAATCAGCGAATGATACCGCGTGCAGGTCAGCGGTGTTGGCAGTCCATTGAACACTCCCTTGCCGTCGTGCTCCACCGGGCTGGTCTTGCCATGCATCAGGTGTTCCGCGCGCACCACCTGGCCCCCGAACGCCTCACCGATGGCCTGATGTCCCAGGCAGACGCCAAGAATCGGCGCCTTTCCGGCCATGTGCCGGATGAGCGGAACCAGAATACCGGCCTCATGCGGCGTGCACGGCCCGGGCGAGAGCAGAATGCGCTCCGGTTTCAGCGCTTCCACCTGCTCCACCGTGAGCTCGTCGTTGCGATATACCTCGACCTCGGCCCCCAGTTCGCCCAGGTACTGGACCAGGTTGTACGTAAACGAGTCGTAATTGTCGAGGACAAAAACCATGAGTGAATCCAGTTTAGCGCGTGGGGGACCATCCGGTTGACATTGGTGCCTTCCCACCTTTGGCGCAGAAAACAGGTGCGCGCCAAATTTGTGGCACCCGGCGAAGACTCCGCGGGTCGGTGGAGGATGCGTAGGAGCCTGAGGCGATCTTGCCTGTTGCGCGGCTCAGCCACATCTGCAAAACTGGCCTTGGCTATTTACCATGGTTCTCCATTTTCTGATTCAGGGTCGCGTACAGGGCGTAGGCTTCCGGTGGTATGTGCACCGCGAGGCCAGCGAGCTCGACCTGCGTGGCTGGGTACGCAACACCGAGGACGGCGATGTCGAGGTGGTGGCGCACGGAAACGAAGCCGACCTTGCGGAGTTGCGCGCCAGCCTGCGCCGCGGTCCCCGAGGCAGTCGCGTCGACCGCCTCGTCGAACACTATCTCGACGAGAGCGAAGCCACAGGGCTGAGCTCATTCCGCATCGAAGGAGCGTGGTAAAGGCAGGGAGCAGGGAATAGGGATCAGTTTCTGGTCGCTGGCTATCGGCCGCCTGTACCCGGGTGGACTTCACGCACCCGGCTAAGAGAGTGATCTCTGGTCCCTGTTGCCTGTTGCCTGTTGCCTGTTCCCTGTTCCCTGTTCCTCTATAATCGTCAGGGAAGCCGAACTGCATCACGCCCGTTCTCTTCCCGCAAATTCTTGTCTTCACCAACTGAGGAGCAGACGGACGCATGATCGAAGAAGTCAAGCCTATTGATGTGGAATCCCTCAAGGCGCTGGTGCGCACGGTGCCGGATTTTCCCAAGCCGGGAATTCTGTTTTACGACATCACCAC
>CAYUJM010000231.1:0-5610 GCA_964445025.1 uncultured Occallatibacter sp.
TCGCCGGCCAGCATGTAGGTGTTGGTCATGCGCGGCATGGGGATGGATTGGTAGCTCTCGCGCCGGCCGGAGCCGGTGTTGGTGGCGCCAGTCAGCCGCGCGGACAGCTTGTCGGTAAGGTAACCGCGCAGGACGCCGCCTTCAATGAGCGTGGTCTCCTGGGTGGCAGAGCCTTCGTCGTCGACATTGAGTGAACCTCTGCGCCCCGCCATGGTCCCGTTGTCGACCACGGTGACCTTGGGGCTGGCGACCGATTGGCCGATCAGCCCGGCGAATGCGGAGGTCTTCTTGCGGTTGAAATCGGCTTCCAGGCCGTGGCCCACGGCTTCATGGAGCAGGATGCCGGGCCAGCCGGGGCCGAGGACCACTTCCATCTCGCCCGCCGGCGCAGCCACGGCGCCAAGCTGCAAAATAGCTCCGCGCGCGGCTTCGCTTGCCAGGTGTTCCGGACTCTTGCTCCCTGAGAATTGTTCAAGGCCCGCGCGGCCACCGCCGCCGGCCGAGCCTTTCGTAGTGACGGCGCCTTCCTTGGCGATGACAAACACGTTCAGGCGGCAGAGTGGCTGGGTGTCGGATGCGAACGCGCCGTCCGAAGCAGCGATAAGGATGCGGCGAAGCTCCTCAGAATAACCAGCGCGTACCTGGACGATGCGGTTGTCGAAGGCGCGCGCGGCCCGATCGGCCCTCAAAATCAGCTCCAGCCGCGCGGCCAGGTCGAGATCGAATCCGCCCAGCGGCACCGGGTAGAGATCGGCCGCGGGGGCCTCGACAAATCCCTGCACGGTTTGCTTCGCGGGCCCGGAAGCGATCAGCGCGGCAGTTCGTGCAGCGTGGAGCAGGCGCTCGGGGCTCAGGTTGTCGGTGTAAGCGTACCCGGTCCGTTCGCCCGAGAGTACGCGGATGCCGCAGCCGGCGCTGGTGCCCTGGCTGGCCGACTTTACGATCTGTTCGTCGACGCCCAGCGAGGTTGCGGTTACGGACTCGAAGTAGAGGTCGGCGTAGTCTCCGCCGGCAGCCAGGGCCTCGCCCAGGCAGCGCTCCAGCAGCCGCTCGGTGATGCCAAACTTCTCAAAAAAATAGCGTTTGTGGCTGGCATTTGGGGAAGGGGACGAATGCGTCATCGTAGCTCCAGTCTACGCCTTTGCCCGGTACTCCTCCATGCTGCGCGGCCCATCCGGTCTTCCCGGGTTGGAAGCGCTTCCCGCACCGGTGCATCTTTTGATGCGCGGGAGCGAAACCCCTTTTTCTGCTCCGCTCCCCGTGCTACATTCGGGTCATGAAAAAGATTCTCGCTGCTGCCCTGCTCTTGATGGTGTTTGCCAGCCCCGCGTTCGCGGCCGGCCATCGCCATCACCACCATCACCATCATCACGCTGCTGCTCACCATCACGCATAGAACGAACCCCGGTCCCAGAGATGAACCGTTGTGGGGTCGGGCCGCACTTTTGTGCTTCATACAGCCTCGAATGCACGGCATGAGAACTGATAAAGTTTGAGCCATGCCTGATTTGGACGATCTTCGTTTTCCCATCGGACGCTTCAGCCCTACGGCCAGCACCCCGCCGGGGGTTCGCGCGGCAAATATACAAACACTGCGCCTTCTTCCTGAACGTCTCCGCGCTGCCGTGAGCGGCTTGAGCGATATACAGCTGAATACTCCCTACCGCGAGGGCGGCTGGACGGTGCGCCAGTTGGTGCATCATGTGGCAGACAGCCACGCCAATTCCTACATCCGCTTCAAGCTGGCGCTGACTGAGGATTGGCCGACCATCAAGCCTTACGATGAGGCCGCCTGGGCCAGGCTGGCAGATAGCCGTGCCGAGATCGATGGCTCTCTCGCTCTGATTGAGGCGCTGCATGGGCGTTGGGTTGAGCTGCTTGAGACCATGTCGGATGAGGACTTCCAGAAGGGCTTCAACCACCCCGAGCGGGGCCGCCAGAATCTAGCCACAGCGCTGGCGCTCTACGACTGGCATTCGCGCCACCACACGGCCCATATCACCAGCCTGCGCACGCGGCAGGGCTGGTAGCTGCCGGCATGTCCACCGGCGCAACCGGGCCCGCGGCAAGCAAGCTTGCGCAAAGCATCGAAGAGTACCTTGCCGACCATCCGGCAGCCGTTGTGCTGGAGGATGGTCGTGTCGTCTTCGACCTGCGCACGGCCCGCTACGCGGTGAGCGAGCAGCATGGCCGCTGCCTGCTGCAATTGTGGAGCGAAGAACGCAACCTGATCCGCACCGTGGTCGAGATCGCCGAGCGCGCGCAGTGTCTGCGCCTCGTGACCCGGCGCATGGGCGCGGCCAAACCCCAAACACTGGAGTTGGTCCCGAACAGTGACCGCCGAACTCCGACAGCTCGCGAGTCGGCGCGGCGGAACTATCAGCGGCTGCTGGAGCGGGCGCTGACGCGGAGCTTTATCGGGTCAAAAGCCGATGGGCTGCGCTCGGCGATGGACCTCGAACACAGCTTTGGCCCCGCCTATGTGCGTGGGTGGCTGCTCAAAGGCACTGAAGCAGACGCGGTGATCGGGGTCAGCGCGTCCGAGTCCGGGGCAACGGTGGACGGAATTCTGACGCTGGGAATTCTCTGGCTTGACCATTGCCGCCAGAAGGGAGATGGCCGCCGCCACTTCGGTGGCCTGAAGGTGATCGTTCCGGCCGGTGCGTGGCGAGCGACAGCGGAACGGATGGCGTGGCTGAACCACGCAGCCGCGCAGTTCCAGCTCTATACGCTGGATGAGCGCAGCGAAGAGCTGGAGGCGGTGGACTTTCGCGACACGGGTAACCTGGATTCGCGGCTAGTTCATGCCTTCTCCGCGGCGGCAGCCGCCGAGCGCTGCCAGGCCGGCGTCGTTCGGCTCATGGAACTGGTTCCGGCCTTGGCCAGAGAACGAATCGAGGTAAGAGCCACTTCGGCGAGCGAGGTCGGGCTGCACCTGCATGGCCTCGAGTTCGCGCGCGTGCGGCACGGTTTTGCAGGCAACACATTTGCGCGCGAAGACGAAATCACCTTTGGAGCCGGCGCCAACGAGACTCCCCTGACACAGGAGAACGAGGAGCTGTGCCGCGAGCTCTTTGCCCGGCTGTTCCAGAGCCGCAATCCGGATGGGACGCACACTGATCCGCTCTTTCGTCTGCAACCGGAGCGATGGCTGGAGGCGGAGCTGCGCGGCGGAATTGCCGAGTTGTTGCCGGGGCTGCGCCCGGATCTTCTGTACACGCAGGTGCCGGCGCTCTCGGGTGGCGACCGCGGCATGCTTGACCTGCTGACGCTGGACCGAAACGGCCGTCTGGCGGTGATTGAACTGAAGGCTGACGAGGATCTGCACCTGCCGCTGCAGGCGCTGGACTATTGGATACGCGTCCGGGCATTGAACGAGGACCGGCAGCCGGCTGCGGGCACCGGAAGCGGGCGCGCGCTGTCGGCCTTCGAGCGGCAGGGGTATTTTGCCGGCGCCGAAGTCTCCTCGTTGCCGCCACGCCTGCTCCTGGTTGGTCCCGCGCTCCGGATTCACCCGGCGAACGAACCGGTGCTGCGCTACCTCTCGCCGCAGGTGGAGTGGGAGCTGATCGCCGTGGGTGAACAATGGCGGTGCGAGTTGAAGGTGATCTTCCGCAAGCACTCGTCCGATCCCAGAATTTGACACCGGACCAGCCGCATTTGGCTGTCTAGAGACCCGTCGATCTTCAGTTCCCCACCAACGCCCCGTGCCCCATCCTTTCGCGTTGTCTGCGAAAGGGCGGGAGAGTTCGACCCTCAACCAGACTTCCTCGAAATCAGCTTCCAGAGAAGTTCCTGGCTAAAATCTCGCGGCCATCGCCCCGTTCAAGCCGTTGAATGTGGCATCGTAGCGGCCCTCTTCAGCGGCCAGGCGCAGGGGTTTCACGTTTTGCACGCAGATCTCGGCAGGCGTGGGCTGGGTCTTCAGGATCTCCATGACCTCGGCGATAAAGGCTGCCAGCGGCATGGCGCGCGGGTCTTCGGCTCCGTCCATCAGGTGCGTCTGCACGTAGGGCGGAATCAGCTCGAGCACTTCGATCGAGGTGGATTTGAGCTGGTAGCGCAGCGACTGGGTATAAGAGTGGATGGCGGCTTTGGTCGCGCAATATGTCGGGGTAAAAACGAGAGGCACAAAGGCCAGGCCCGAAGAGACATTCATGAGGGCCGCATGAGGCCGCTTTTCGAGATGGGGCAGCAGCGCGGTGGTGAGGCGGATGGGCCCAAGCAGATTGGTGGCCACGATAGCCTCGGCGTCGGCAAGTTCCGCCTGCTGGGCAAGCAGCTTTTCCGGGCGCATGATGCCGGCGTTATTGATGAGCACGTTCAGCGAAGGGAATTCAGTGGCGACTTGCGCGGCGAAAGTGCGAATGGCGGATGGGTGCTCGATGTCGAGCGTTAGAAACCTCATGCCGGGATTGGCCGCAGCGGTCTCTTCGAGCGCCTGCCGGCGGCGCCCGGCCAGGATGACCTGATTGCCAAGCTTGTGGAACTCCTCGGCAAGGCCGCGGCCGATTCCGGAGCCGCCGCCGGTGATGAGGATGGTGTTGCCGGTAAGCTTCATGTGCTTTTGCTCCCTCCATGGAGAATTCTACGGGCAAAGCGCGACAGTCTGTTGAATTGCTCTGCACACCAGGCAGCGGCAAAGGCCACGAATCTCAGGGGCCGTCACTGTTGACGAGAAATGTTCCGTGAAAAATGTGAGTTATGTCACATCATTTCCACACGCAGAAAGTGGAGAATGATCAGTCCGATGCTCGAACGCTGATTTCGGACCCCTGCTCATGCAGACCGGCACATTGCCGATCAAAGTCACTTTAGGGAGGGATCCACGTTGGCCAGCCCGGTTCTCAACAGCCTTGAAGTTGAAGCAGTCCAACCCTTCATGCTCCGGGACGTTCTTCCTGGCTCCGCATGGGCGCCTTTCCGGACCGAGGCCGCGGCGTCGGCTGGAGAAATGGACTGCATGTCCGAGCCGGTGCTGGAGCGGGAATTTCACCTGCGCGGCATTGCGTTTGCCCTCGGACTTGAAGCCATCATGGCGCTCGCCGTCTACGGCATCTGGCAGCTTTGCGTCCACATCCGCTAGGCAAACAGAGAGACAAGACCGCCAGGCCGGCACTTCGCCGCAGAGGCCAATAAGCGCGTGCAATCCGAGGTGGTCTTCTGCGAAACAATTCAAAACGGAATGGGCTGCGCGACCGATGACCGCGCAGCCCAGCGATCCTTGGCAGGACGGTACTGGCTCAGGGAAGCCTCTATTTTGACCGCGCCTTGCACCAGAACACGACTTTACAGGTTGCGGAAAATTCAACCGGAGGGGCAAGAAGTGTCAGGGCAAGGCTTTAGTCGTGCCGTAAGCGCAACCTAATCAGCATTGGCTTCAGCCCCTGGGTTGGAGCACGGCGCCGCGGACGGCTCTTGCTCGTGGCTCTACTTCTTCAGCGGCTTCCGCGCGAAGTAATACAGCGAATACGCCAGCGCCGCGAAGGCCAGGACGCTGACAACGTTGTGGTCCAAAAACGTGTGCGGGAAGTTGAGTAAGTCGCGGTTGTCGTAGTAGGTGGCTTCGATGGCTTTGAGGGCTACTCCGATCAGGCCGACGATGCCGCC
>CAYUJM010000232.1:0-5488 GCA_964445025.1 uncultured Occallatibacter sp.
CCGGCTGGAAGTTCAAGTATCTGCCGGAGGTCGAGTGTCCGGCCGAGCTGCCCATCGAGATGACCGCATTCAAAACGCAGCAGGCGCGCTGGGCCAAGGGTCTCATTCAGACCAGCATCAAGGTGCTGCCGCTGATGTTCAAGTCGAATGTGCCGCGGCGCATCAAAATCGAGGCGGTGTACCACCTCACGGCCAACCTCAGTTACCCGCTGATGATCATCATGACGGCGCTGCTGATGCCGGCCATGATCGTGCGCTTCTACCAGGGCTGGTTTCAGATGCTGCTCATCGATTTTCCGCTGTTCACCGCGTCGAGCTTTTCGATCGCTGTTTTTTACGTTGTGAGCCAGCGCGAACTCTTTCCGAAATCCTGGCTGAAGACGTTTCTTTATCTGCCGTTCCTCATGGCACTCGGCATCGGACTTACCGTGACCAACACAAAAGCGGTGACGGAGGCTCTGTTCGGCATGAAGAGCGCCTTTGTGCGCACTCCCAAGTACCGAGTGGCCAAGAAGGGCGAAAAATCCCAGGCCGCCAAATACCGCAAACGGCTGGTTCTGGCGCCGTGGATCGAGCTTCTGCTGGGATGCTACTTCATGCTCGCAATCCTCTACACCTTCTCTAACCACAACTACTTCACTGCGCCATTCCTGATCCTGTTCGTCATCGGCTACTGGTACACAGGCCTGATGAGCCTGCTGCAAGGGCGCTTCGAGCGCTGGCGCAGCGGTGTGGGCGGGACCGACGATGAAGCCAGCCCGAAGCCGTTCCCGGTGGGGGTTTAGCCAGGAACGGCACTTCATTTTCGGGAGGCCAGATTCCTCTTGATTGCTCTGCGCCTCCTCTTAAATTCAGTAATCCGTACCCGGAATGTAATTGGGCGTGCTCACGTACGAGTACTTGTTCGGGTTGGATTGCACCAGCGCGTCCGCAGTCGAGTTCCAGGCTGTCGCGTGGGCGCCGGTTGAGTTGTTCTGAATGACCGACTGATCGAGCAGGTAGTTACTGAAGCCAGCCGCGTTCTGCGCATTCGCGTTCTGGCCGGCCTGCCAGTTGGCCTGTTGGGCGCTGTTGGCGGCTTCGGACGCGTTGATCCGCGCGGTTGTGTTGGCGCCGATCTGGTGGATGACGCTGATGTCCTGCGCAGCCTGGGCTTCTGCGTTCCTGTTGATGGCCGCGATGCCCGG
Source organism: uncultured Occallatibacter sp. (assembly GCA_964445025.1). Taxonomy (GTDB): domain Bacteria; phylum Acidobacteriota; class Terriglobia; order Terriglobales; family Acidobacteriaceae; genus Telmatobacter. Next base: position 1,188 of record CAYUJM010000232.1, read on the forward strand.
AGCAGCGGCAGCAGCCGCTTGTTGCTTGAGCAGCTCCTCGTTCACCTGCAAGCTGGCGAGGATCGCAGCCGCGGTGGCGCGATCCTGAGCGGCATAGGCAACTGGGAGGACGGTGGTGGAGAGCGTGATCCCATACTCGCCACCCGGACTCGGCGTGCTCAGGCACATCACCGCATTCAACTCCTCTGCGCCTTGTCCGTTAGGGTTCATCTGTCCATTCACCTCGACGCAGCGCTTGCCCTGGGACGCAGAGATCGATGTGGCCTTGGCAATTTGAAGGTTTGCGGAACCCGCCTGACCGGCGATAGCGCGGATTTGCTGATAAATGTCGGGAAAGGCCTTTGTCAAATCGACTTTGGATGGGTAGAAGACCCACTTCCCCCGGTATGCATTTTCAGCGCCGCTCCGCTGCAATTGCTGCTCCATTGGATTGGTGGTGTCGAGCGCTGTAATTCCCATGTCGAGGTTGGCATAGTCTCCATGCGGTCCTGTGAGGGCGATGGTTCCGCCGCCGCTTCCGGAGACTACCTGCCACCCGGCGGGAATACCGACACTGGCGGTTTTGTCGGGCAGCGTGAATCTTTGCAGCGCGGCAGCTGGAGCGAACGCCCCGCCGCCGTTCGCACTCGAGGGCGAAGGCGTGGTCGCGTTAGCCGAGCCGAAGGCCGCAGGCGCGGCTCCCGGATGCCACACACTCGATAGTTGCTGCAACATCGGGTTGACGGTCGTCCCGAATTGCGCGGCTCTGTCATAAAGCAAGGCTGCCTGCACCTGATTGGGTCCGGTTGCGGTAGCAATGACCAGACCGGCCAGTGGAATGTTCCCTTCCGGGTGATCCGTCACCGTGAAAAAGACCCCGACCGAGTTGGTGCCGGTGAACTGGAAAGCCTTTCCGATTTGCGGCTTCTCACCACAGTTGGCGTGGACCATGCTCAGCAGTTTGACCAGCGCCGCCGGCTGCGTGGTGGCGCCTGCTACCGCGCCATAGACGATCTTGCCTCCCTGGGCAGCGTTGATGGTTGTAAGTGAGGCTGGTGCTTGCGTTCCCGCCTGGCAGGCGCAGATGCAAACCATGGACAACGAAAGAAATGCGGAAAATCGCGCCATTCCTTGCATGACGACAATGACCTTTCCTGAATCGATGCCGCGTCTTACGGAAGGCAGAAGGACGCAACCGTTCGACGCGTCGGCAAAATCATATACCCGTGCCCGCCGGCGCAGAAGGCCGGGGGAAAACAGCCCTGCGGCCTGGAAGGTGGCCCCTCCGCTACAATAGAGGTAAGCGCCTGCCGCGCCGGGAATCAGAGTCCCCGGCCTGCCAGGCGCATCAGAGCATTATGCTAGCCAAAAACCTGCCGGAAGCCCTTACATTCGATGACGTGCTGTTGGTGCCCGCGTACAGCGACGTTGTGCCCGTTTCAGTCAGCACGCAGACCCAGTTGACCCGCGACATCACGCTCAACACCCCGCTGCTGTCGTCCGCAATGGACACGGTTACCGAGTCGCGCATGGCCATTGCCATGGCGCAGCAGGGGGGCATCGGCATTGTGCACCGCAACCTGACAATCGGCGACCAGGCCGGCGAGATCGACAAGGTGAAGCGCTCGGAAAGCGGCATGATCGTGGATCCGGTCACCATCGGGCCGGACCAGATGATCGGCGACGCCCTGGAAGTGATGCGCCGCTACAAGATCTCCGGCGTGCCGGTCACGCAGGGTAAAAGGCTGGTCGGCATTCTAACCAACCGCGATTTGCGCTTTGAAACCCGCACCGATATTCCCATCGGCGACGTGATGACCAAGACGAACCTGATCACCGTCCCGGTGGGCACCACGCTCGAAGAAGCCGAGCTGATTCTGCACAAGCATCGCGTGGAAAAGCTGCTGGTGGTCAACGACCAGTACGAGCTTAAGGGCCTGATCACCGTCAAGGACATTCAGAAGAAGCTCAAGTACCCCGCCGCCAGCAAGGACGATCAGGGCCGGCTGCGGGTAGGGGGTGCGATCGGCGCGACGGGAGATTTCCTGGAGCGCGCGGCGGAGCTGGTGCGGGCCCGCGCGGATGTGCTGGCCATCGACTCGGCGCACGGGCACTCCTCGCGCGTGCTCGAAGCTGTGCGCGAAGTGAAGAAACAGTTTCCGCAGGTGGGGCTGCTGGCGGGCAACATCGCCACGTATGAGGGCGCGCTGGCGCTCATCGACGCGGGCGCGGACGCCATCAAAGTGGGCATCGGCCCAGGGTCCATCTGCACCACGCGCATGGTAACCGGCGCGGGTATGCCCCAGATAACGGCCATCGCCGAAGCGTATCGCGCGGCGCGCGAGCATGGCGTGCCGGTGATTGCCGATGGCGGCATCAAGTACTCCGGCGAGATCACCAAGGCCATTGCCGCGGGCGCCAGCTCAGTGATGATCGGCTCGCTCTTTGCCGGTGTGGACGAGAGTCCCGGCGAGACTATTCTCTACCAGGGGCGCAGCTTCAAGAGCTACCGCGGCATGGGCTCTCTGACCGCCATGAGCCAGGGATCGGGCGAGCGCTACTTCCAAAGCACCGCGGACCTGGCCAGCGCCGAACTGGGCAGCGAGGGCGTGGTCCAGCGCGAGCGCGCCAGCCAGAACCGCCTGGCCAAGTTTGTTCCCGAGGGTATCGAGGGCCGCGTTCCCTATCGCGGGCCGCTGGAGTCCATGGTCTACCAGCTCGTGGGCGGGCTGCGCTCCGGCATGGGCTACCTGGGTTGCGGATCCATCGCGGAGTTGCAGGAGAAGGCGCAGTTTGTGCGCATCTCCGGCGCCGGCCTGCGCGAGAGTCATGTCCACGACGTGATCATCACCCGCGAGGCGCCCAACTACCATGTCGAATAGCGTGAAGCCGACATGGCGGTACTGGGTCAACGTCTGGCTGCCAGTTGTAATCGGCGTCTTTGTCATCGTAGCCGAGTCCACGGAGGCATTCGGCGCAGACCACACCAGCGGTCCGCTGCGGAAGATCTTCGAGGCCCTGTTCGGACAGGTCTCCGATTTTCGCTGGGAGAGGCTTCACCACTACATTCGCAAGTCCGGCCACTTTTTTGCCTATGGGTTCATCGGTCTGGCATGGCTGCGCGCGTGGTGGATGACGCTGCCGCATTCGCGTTTTATTCAGGATGCTTTCTTCGCTCTGGTCGGCACAGCTGTGGTGGCCAGCTGCGATGAGTGGCACCAGACCTATCTGCCCAATCGCACCGGCTCGCCCTGGGACGTGCTGCTGGATTGCACCGGCGCCATCACGCTGCAGATTGTTGTCTACATTTTCATGCGCGTGCTTCGGCCCAAAAAGCTGGAAAGAGCGGCGTAGAGCACTTTCGGAATTTGTGCGGTCCTTTCGAGGGACGTGCAGGGTGGCTTTTTCCTGAGGAAAAAGCCAGTTGAGCGCATGCTTTCGGTCTATCGATCGAGTTGGCGCGGGAACCGAATGCGGCACCTGCAAATACCGAACGGCTCACAAACACAAAACGGGCGCGTCCCCGCAAGGAGGATGCGCCCGATTGTCCTTCCACACAAGAAGAATGCCAGACCGATCAAAAGACAGCCGCTCTACGCGGCCTCTTCGCCGCCCTTTTCTTCTTCTTTCTTGCTCTCTTCCAACTGCTTCTCGAGCTCGGCTCTCTTCTTGGCCTTGATCTCGTCGCGTTTCTGACGCTTCACTTCCAGCTGCTTCTCGGCGCCCAGCAGTTCGATGAAGGCCTTCTCGGCGCCATCGCCCTTCTGGAAGCCGGTGCGGACGATGCGCAAGTAGCCGCCCTGGCGATCGCCGTAGCGCGGGGCCACGGTGTCGAACAGGCGGTCGACGGAGGCGTCGGTCATGAGAAAGGCAAGGGCCTGACGGCGCGAATGCAGATCGCCGTTCTTGCCCAGGGTGATCATTTTTTCAACCAGCGGACGGACTGCCTTGGCCTTGGCCACGGTTGTCTCCACGCGGTCTTCCACGATGACGGACGTGACCAGGTTGCGCAACAGGGCGCGGCGGTGGCTGGTGTTGCGTCCGAGCTTGAATCCTGCATTGCGATGGCGCATGATGCAACTCTCTTTCGAATCAGATGTCAGGTGTCAGAGATCAGAGATCAGGGGTCAGTCAGTGATGAAAGTCCGTGTTTACGGATTCGTCGAAAACTGATCTCTGCCCCCTGAATTCTGATCTCTGTCTTAAAAGTTTTCGGTCTCGGTGGGCAACTGCAAATCCACGGAGTCCAGCGGCTCGTCCTCGTCGTCGTAGCGGCCATAGCTGGCGGCCAGCGCGGCGGCGGGAGGAATGCTGGTGGGTCC
>CAYUJM010000233.1:0-5479 GCA_964445025.1 uncultured Occallatibacter sp.
GCATCCTCAAGGAGGAGGGGTATATCTCGAATTACAAGACCCAGGAAGAGGAAGGGCGACAGATACTGCGCGTCTACCTCAAGTATGGCGGCACGGAAGCGGCCATACGGGACTTGGCGCGCATCTCGCGTCCCGGCTGCCGCGTCTACATTGGCCGCGATGAGATCAAGCGCGTCCAGGGCGGCCTCGGCATCTCCATCATGACCACCCCCAAGGGCGTCATGACCGGCCGTCAGGCACGCCGCGAAGGCGTAGGCGGCGAACTGCTCTGCGAAGTATGGTAAGCACAGGGGTCAGTGTTCAGAGATCAGAGATCAGTTCTTGAGCCTCAGGCTTGCGCGGGTTTTTGCTGATCTCTGACAACTGATCTCTGATCACTGTTTTCCGGCTGCAGTGGAACGCATGGGCCTCATCGCTCTGGCGGGACTCGCAAGCCAACAAGAAGGATTGATCCATGTCGCGTATTGGAAAGAAAGTAATCCCGCTGCCCGCAGGCGTGAAGTATAAGGTCGAGGGCAACACGGTTCTGGTCGAGGGCCCCAAGGGCAAGGTCTCGGCGCTGATCGCCGAAGGCATCTCTCTCGAAACCAAGGACGGAACCCTGCATGTGAACCGCGCCAGCGACAAGTACGCGGCGGTGCACGGGCTCACCCGCGCTCTGGTTTTCAACGCCGTTCATGGCGTAACCGCGGGCTGGAAGAAGGAACTGGACATCGTCGGTATCGGCTACCGCGCCGAGCTGAAGGGCAAGGGAACAGTGGTGTTCACGCTGGGCTACTCGCACCCCATCGAATTTCCGCTGCCCACGGGCATTGAAGTTGCGGTCGACCCCAAGCAAACGCACTTGACCGTCTCCGGAATCGACCGGCAGAAGGTGGGCCAGGTGGCTGCGGACATGCGCTCGCTGCGCAAGCCGGACCCCTACAAGAACAAGGGCGTCCGCTACTCCGACGAGAAGCTGAAGAAGAAGGCCGGCAAGACAGGCTCGAAGTAAGAAGCAGATGACAGATTGCAGATGACAGTAAGACCGCAGTGCCGACTGTCATCTATGACCTGAGAATTCAACCGAACGGCGCCGCAGGGCGGCTCCGCTGATAGGAACGAGAGACCATGATTACGCAGACCAAGAGAAACGCAATCCGCCAGCGCATTCACGATCGGATCCGCCGCAAGCTCGCGGGTACCGCCGAGCGGCCGCGGCTGAATGTCTACCGCTCGCTCAACCACATCTACGCGCAGGTGATCGACGATCAGAAGGGCGAGACGCTGGTCTCGGCCTCGACCATCAAGATGAAGACCGGCGGCAACGTGGCGGCGGCCAAGGAGATCGGCAAGGCCGTGGCCGAGCTGGCCGTGAAGCAGGGCATCAAGAAGGTGGTCTTCGATCGCGGCGGCTACCTCTATCACGGGCGGATCAAGGCGTTGGCCGATGCGGCCCGCGAAGCCGGCCTGGAGTTCTAAGAGCAGCTTCTAGCTGCTAGCTCAGCGCGGTAAGTCGATGAGCTTCCTATTCGCACGGTGAGCTAAAGGCTAGTAGCTAGCAGCTCAAGAAGAGACGAGAGAGAAATGACGATCTTGAAGAAGAAACTCGATGCCAACCAGTACAACCTGAAGGACCAGGTGGTGGCCATCAACCGCGTGACCAAGGTGGTAAAGGGCGGCAAGAACATGTCGTTTGCCGCGCTGGTGGTGGTGGGCGACGCCGCTTCGGGCGTGGTGGGCTATGGATCAGGCAAGGCCAAGGAAGTTCCCCAGGCCATTCGCAAGGGGATAGAGGCGGCCAAGAAGAACCTGGTGCGCATCAACCTGACCGACACCACGATTCCGCACCTGGTGCTGGGCCGTTACGGCTCCGGGCAGGTTCTGCTGAAGCCGGCCCCGGAAGGAACCGGCGTGATTGCCGGCGGCGCAGTGCGTGCAGTAATGACCTCGGCCGGGGTGCAGAACGTGCTCACCAAGAGCCTGGGCTCGCCCAATCCGCACAACGTGATCAAGGCCACCTTCGACGCGCTGGTGCAGCTGCGCGACCGGGCAGATGTTGCCGCTGCGCGCGGCAAAGCCGTAGAGGAGCTCTAAATCATGGCCGAACTGAAGAAGATTCGCATTCAGTACTACCGCTCCAAGAACTCCACGCCCATGAAGCACAAGCTGGTGGTCAAGGGGCTTGGCTTCACGCGCCTCAACCAGATTGTCGAGCGCGTCGACAACGAATCCATCCGCGGCATGGTCAAGGCCATCCCGCATTTGGTGCGGATTCTGGAAAACTAGAGTGCAGAGATCAGTTTTCAGAGATCAGAGATCAGCTTCATCGTGCCGGTGCCAAAGGCTTCGACTGATCTCTGAAAACTGATCTCTGACCTCTCTGTAACACAACGCGAGTCGGCGGAGCTCAACTCCTCCGGCGCTATAGCGAGGAAATCATGGCAAAGAATCTATCGAATTTGCGCGCGCCCCGGAAGGCAAACACCGGGCGCAAGCGTGTCGGCCGCGGTATGGGATCCGGCATGGGCAAGACCTCAACCCGCGGCCACAAGGGCCAGGGATCGCGCTCCGGCTTCAGCCTGATGCGCGGTTTTGAGGGCGGCCAGATGCCGCTGCACCGCCGCCTGCCCAAGCGCGGCTTCACCAACATCTTCCGCACCGAGTACACGGTGGTGAACCTGGACCGGATTGCCGAGCACACCGAGGGCCGCGCCGTCACCGAGATCGGCCTGGACGACTACAAGAAGCTCGGTCTGGCGTCGAGCAAGAAGGCGCTGATCAAGGTCCTGGGTTCCGGCGAGCTGACGGCGGCTATCACCATTCATGCCCACAAGTTCTCCAAGTCAGCCGTCGAGAAGATCCAAAAGGCCGGTGGCAAGGCTGTAGTTGTGGGCGAGGCTCCCGCAGCGGCCTAGGCCGGGCTGGCGGGAATCGAAGTTTCCCGTTCTTGCGACAGAGGATAGCCGCAAGGACGGGGCACGGCCAGTCCAAGGGCGGTCTAGCAGGTCGCAAAATCCAGCCCTGGAACACTCGGAGCGGCCCGCCTGGAGATGTGTGACGGTCCGCATATCTTCCCCTCCCCCGGATTCCTTAGCATCAGTCTGAATCCGGGATGCTCTAAGATGGAGTAGGTCAAAAAGATTCAAATGGCGGCAGACGCCTGAAGCGGAAAACCAGACATGCTTGAGAAATTCCTCAATATCTTCCGGATTCCTGACCTGCGCAAGCGCGTGTTGTTCACCCTCGGCATCTTGGCCGTGTACCGCCTGGGCAGCCACATTCCTACTCCCGGTGTAAACACCCACCAGCTGGAACTGCTTTTCAGCCAGCAAGGCGGATCGGCGCTCGGCCTGATGGACCTGTTCGGTGGGGGAAACCTGCGCCGCATGACCGTCTTTGCCCTGGGCATCATGCCCTACATTACGGCTTCCATTATCTTTCAGCTGCTGACGGTTGTGTATGAGCCGCTGGCGCGCATTCAGAAAGAGGGCGAGCTGGGCCGCCGCAAGATCACCCAGTGGACCCGTTACATGACGGTCATTTTGGGCGCCCTGCAATCGATCGGCATCGCGGCCATCCTTACCAAGCAGGGCCTGGTGCTGAATCCCGGCATCGGTTTCAGCCTCATGACCGTGCTTACCCTGACCACCGGCACCGCATTCATCATGTGGCTGGGCGAGCAGATTACCGACCGTGGCATCGGCAACGGCATGAGCCTGCTCATCTTTGCCGGCATTGTGGCCGGCTTGCCCCGCGGCGTGGCCGAACTCTACAGCAAAGTTCAAACCAACGCCTGGGGCTCGTTCACCATCATCGCCGTGGCCCTCCTGCTTGTGGGCATGATCGCAGTCGTAGCCTTCATCGTTTTTGTCGAGCGCTCGGAGCGCCGCATCCCCATCCAGAGCGCCCGGCGCATCGTGGGCCGGCGCATGATGGGCGGCCAGTCCAGCCATCTGCCCCTCAAGGTGAACTCCGGCGGCGTCATGCCGGTCATCTTCGCCAGCTCCATCCTCTCGGCGCCCCTGCTCTTCAGCCAGGTGGACTGGATCCAGAACCCACAAAGCCAGTTCGCCCGTGTCGTGCAGAACATGGTGCAGGCTCTGCAGCCCGGCTATCCCTGGTATGAGCTGCTCTACATTCTGGGCATTATTTTCTTTGCCTACTTCTATATCTCCATCGTGATGAAGCCGGACGATATTGCCGATAACTTCCGCAAGTCGGGCTCGTTCATTCCCGGAATCCGTCCCGGCAAGCGCACCTCCGACTTCATCAACGACATCCTTACCCGCATTACGCTGGTTGGGGCGCTCTATCTGATCGTCATTTCGCTGGTGCCTACGTTCCTCATCTCCGGCATCCGCTTCGACAAGATATGGCTCATCGGCAGGGTATTTGAGAATCTGCCGGCATGGACAACACATGGACTGAACGTCAACTTCTACTTTGGCGGCACTTCTCTGCTGATTGTGGTGGGTGTGGCCATGGACACCGTCAACCAGATCGAATCGCAGCTGATCATGCGTCATTATGATGGCTTTTCCCCTCGTTCCGGTCGCATACGCGGAAGGAAAACCTGGTAATGTCTTCTTCTATGATTGCAGTTGAACAGGGCCGGGAAACGGGTTCAACTACCCATCCCGGCCCGATTCTTTTGTTAGGTGCGCCGGGCGTGGGCAAGGGAACCCAGGCCAAGGAACTGGTGAAGTTATGGGGCATTCCGCAGATCTCCACCGGGGATCTGTTGCGCGCCAACGTGGCACAGAGAACCCAGTTGGGCCGGGCTGCCAAAGAGATCATGGAACGCGGCGAACTGGTTCCCGACTCCCTCGTCAACGAGATGGTAGCGGCGCGCCTCAAGCAGCCGGACGCGGCCAAAGGATACATTCTAGACGGTTTTCCTCGTACACTGGGCCAGGCCCACTGGCTCGACGGCCGTCTCGCGGCTGAGGGCGGATCGCTGCCGGTGATTGCCGTCAGCATTCAAGTGGACTATAATCAATTATTGCGCCGCATTACGGGGCGCAGGAACTGCCCTGTCTGCTCGTCCATCTATAACGTCTACATGAATCCGCCCAAGCGGGATGGGTTCTGTGACATAGAGGGCGCGGCGCTGGTCCAGCGAGCCGATGACACGGAACAAGTCTTCAAGGAGCGCATGCGCGCTTACGCGGGACTGACTGCGCCGGTTGTCGAACACTATCGGGCCCTGGGACGTTTCGCGGAAGTGGATGGAGACCGGCCGATTGGTGTGATCGCGGCCGCAATAGTCGCCGCCGTCGAGCGGTTACGCAAGTAGCGTAGCCGAACGGCGGGTTTGCGCGTGAGAGACGTGGAATCAGGTTTCAGAGGTCAGAGATCAGAAGTTGGCCAGCGATGGCCGGAAACTGATCTCTGACCCCTGATCTCTGAACCCTGAAAGCTGGTGTTGTGGCTGTCGTACTGAAGTCGTCCCAGGAGATCGAGAAGATGCGCCGCGCGGGCCAGGTGGTTCGCGAGG
>CAYUJM010000234.1:0-5350 GCA_964445025.1 uncultured Occallatibacter sp.
AGGAAGGCAACATCGGCCTGATGAAGGCGGTGGACAAGTTCGAATACCGCCGCGGTTACAAGTTCTCGACCTATGCGACTTGGTGGATTCGCCAGGCGATTACGCGCGCCATTGCGGACCAGGCCCGGACGATTCGAATTCCTGTCCACATGATCGAGACCATCAACAAGCTCATCCGCACCAGCAGACAACTGGTGCAGGAGTTGGGCCGTGAGCCCTCGAGTGAGGAAATTGCGCGGCGCATGGACATCCCGGTGGCCAAGGTGCGCAAGGTGCTCAAGATCGCTCAGGAGCCTATCTCGCTGGAGACGCCGATCGGCGAAGAGGAAGATTCGCACCTTGGCGACTTCATTGAAGACCGCCAGGCGGTTTCGCCTTCGGAAGCGGTGATCAGCGTGAACCTGAAGGAATACACCTCGCAGGTCCTCCGGACTCTTACTCCTCGGGAGGAACGCGTGATCAAAATGAGGTTCGGCCTCGAAGACGGTTCCGAGCACACGCTGGAAGAGGTTGGCCAGAGCTTCCAGGTCACGCGCGAGCGCATCCGGCAAATAGAAGCCAAGGCACTGCGCAAGCTGCGGCATCCTTCACGCAGCCGCAAGCTGAAGGCGTTTGTGGAAGGCGTCAAGGAGATGTAGTTTTTCCTAATAATTCAGGTTCGGCTGGAAGTTAGCCGCAGGGAGCCGTGGCCTTGGAAGGGGCTGCGGCTCTTTTGTTCTTGGAGCCAGGGCTCATCCAGTAGCCGCCTCAACTTCTGCCCACTCTTCCGCACTGAGCTCCAGTCCCGCCGCGGCCAGGTTCTCTTCCAAATGAGCGATCTGAGAAGTGCCGGGAATGGGAAGCATGACCGGTGAGCGCTGGAGCAGCCAAGCCAGAGAAAGCTGCGCGACGGTAGCCTGATGGCGGGCGGCGATTTGGGACAGGGTCTGCGCGGAGGGATGATCGGGCTTGAGCAGCTTGCCGGCGGCGATGGGATACCAGGGCAGGAAGCCGATCCGTTCATGTTCGCAGTATCTTAGAGCTTCCTCATGCCGGCGGTCGGCCAGACTGTATCGATTCTGGACAGTGACGACGTTGATCATTCTCCGCGCCAGCTCGATCTGATGGGGCGTGACCTCGCTGAGGCCGATGTGGCGGATTTTGCCCTCCTCCTGCATGCGATGGAGCGCGCCAAGGGACTCTGCGAGCGGGGTGCGGGGGTCGATGCGATGGAGCTGGTAGAGGTCGATACGCTCCAGTTTCAGGCGGCGCAGGCTCATCTCGACACATTGAATGAGGTAGCCGGCGCGGCCGACGTACTCGGTCTTGGCTGGCCCCTGGCGCGTGATGCCGCCTTTGGTGGCGATGACCAGGCCGGGCGGATAGGGGTGGAGCGCCTCGCAGATGAGGCGTTCGGCGACCTCGGGGCCATAGGCGTCGGCAGTGTCGATGAGGTTGACCCCCAGCTCGACGGCGTGGCGGAGGACACGCCGCGCTTCTTCGGGGTCTTTGGGTTCACCCCACGTGCCCTCGCCCACCAGGCGCATGGTCCCGTATCCGAGGCGGTAAACGGGCAGATCGCCGCCGATGAGAAATGTGCCACTGGCAGCAGCGGAGGGGATAGCCATGATGGATTCCATGCTACGACATGGAGGTTCCCAGGTGGTATAAGGGATGCGGATTCCCCCTCTGGCGATGGACATGCTTCCAAACGATGGCGCATGGAGAGCCTGCGGGAGGGAACGCCGCGAAGCCGGCCTGCGTATCTTGAAGGGAAGAGCAAGCAAGGAGACCCAGCGATGAGCAGCATTCCTTACCCGAACCCGCAAGCTATCTTCTATCAGCAGTATGAGTCTGTTCGCCGCGACGAGGTGGTGGGCATCCTGCTGGCGCTGTTTCTGGGAACCTTCGGGATTCACCATTTCTATCTGCGCCGCACCGGCTTGGGGATTCTCTATTGCTGCTTCTGCTGGACGGGTATTACATCGATTCTGGGCGTGATCGAGTGCTTTTTCATGCCGGGACGGGTGCGGGAGTTCAACGCCATTCAAGCCGCGGGGATTGCAGCGGCACTGGGCATTCCATTGCCGGGGTGGGGGCAGCCGGTGAACCTGACCGTGAATATGCCGGCCGCCGGGAGTGCGGCGCCAACGCAGCCGGGAACGATGCTGGCCTGCGGTCGCTGCCAGCAGACCAATCCGCCGGGAGCGCGGTTCTGCTCGGGGTGCGGCGGGGCGCTGTAAATACGAGATCCAATCGCCATGGAAGCGTTAGAGAGTGTGCTTGATTCCCATATCTGTGTCAACCACGCTGAATAAACAGTGTCAGAGCGAAGTCGAAAGAAGACCTGGATGGGAACGACGTATCGTGCAGTGATGTTGACCAGGAAGGGTGGACCTGAAGCCCTGCAGGCGGTCGAGTTGCCGGTTCAGGCTCCCGGTCCGGGGCAACTGCGTGTGCGGGTGAGAGCCACTGGAGTGGGCGCCACTGATCTGGTGATGCTGGGCGGTCATTATCCGTTCGCGCCGAAGATCCCGTTTGTTCCCGGATATGAAACCGTGGGAGTGGTTGACGCAATTGGCGCGAGTGTCACCGGTTTCGACGTGGGCCAGCGCGTCGCTGCACTGACGGTCTGGGGCGGATTTGGAGAGCTTCTGCTGCGGGAGGCCGAACACTTCGTGCCAGTCCATGCGGAGGTCTCCGATCACGATGCGGCCGCTGTGATCCTGAATTTTGTTACTGCCTGGCAGATGATCCACCGTGTTGCGAACGTGCAGGCTGGCCAGACCGCGCTGGTCACAGGAGCAGCCGGAGGCGTGGGCATCGCGGCCCTGCAAGTATTGAGGCTCGCGGGAGTGAAAACCTACGGGGCTGCGTCCCGCAAGAAGCGTGCCATCGTGAGGTCACTGGGCGCGACGCCCATCGATTACCGGGAGGGATCGATGGACAGCCTGGTGCGGGTTTTCGAGCCGGACGGTGTCGACTATGTCTTCGATGCGGTCGGTGGGGCCAATATCGGACCGTGCATCGGTGCGCTGCGGAAGGGCGGGATGATCGTCGGATTTGGTTTTATGGGGGCGCCCGGAGTCCTCTCCAAAATCGCTATGTTCTGCAATCTTTTTCTTGGCGCGCGTCTGCGTGGCCGCCGCGGTAGCTTCTACGGAATCTCGGCCCTGTACCGCAAGGATCCAGGGCCGTTTCGCGAGGATTTGCCCAAGATCTTCGCGCTTCTGGCGGAAAAGAAGATCGACCCGCTCGTTACCCATACCTTTGCGCTTCTTGAAGCAAGGCAAGCTATCGAACTGCTGGCAACGGGCTCTGTGGAAGGCAAGATCGTTCTAACGAACGATTGATCGCCGCCGCTACATATTGGCGTGGCCGGAGCGCATGGACTCGTTGAACTGCGGCTTGGTGAAGTTCAACGCCTCTTCCAGCTTTGCCCGGTACTCCTCTGCGCGGGCAAGCAACGCCGGGGTGGCGGCGGCGAACTCGCCGTCCAGAACCATCAGCCCTTGGCCCGCTTCGTCGCCGGCCATGCGCAGCAGGTCGGCCTCGGTGGTATTGAGATATTGCGCGTCGCGCGGGTCGGCGATCCATACCGGCTTGTTCTCGCCCAGCACGCCGGAGAGCCAGTAGACTTTGCGCAGCAGATATTCCAACCGTTCCGCGTCGTTGGTCTCGGTGAAGAGGAACTTCTTCTGCCAGCGGCTGTAGTAGCGGGTGGTTACAGGAACGGGCTGCCGGTTGCCGGACTTCACAAATTCAAGCTGTCCATAATCCACCGTCTTGCGCACCGCGTTGTAGACGAAGGTCTCGGCGTAGGGCTGCTCCATGGCGGGAACAATCTCAGCAAAGGTGAGCGTGACCGAGGCGGCCAGCTTGGCATGGAGGTTGTGCGCTCCGCCATCGGCGAGGTGCATTTCGCCGTGGACAATATAGGTGTCGGCACCCGAGGTGGAGCGGTGGAAAGGCCACTGAAACTGCCCAAAGGCAACCGGCAGGCCAGCCAGGGTCACGTAGCACTCGGGGCGCGGATTGCGCAGGCGCTTGGCCTCGCCGGCGAGGTGGGCCGTCATGGCGGGCAGCAGGTCCGGCTTATCGAATTCAAATCCTTCGCTCAGTTCGAGCTTCAGAGTCTTGCCGGCAGCGTCTGAGCCGGGGAGGCCGAGCTCGAAGACCTGTGTGGGCTGGCCGTGGAAGTCGGCTCCTTGAGTGGCGGAGACCAGAACCAGGCCCGCCTGCGTCGCCGCGGCCTGCAAAGATGAGACAAGATTGGGTTTCAATTCGAGAGTCATTCGGGAAGCATCCTACGTCGAGAATCGGTGCAAACACAATTCTAACGGAGCAGCCGGGCGGAGGGCGCATTTACAATGGGAATCGTGCCGTTAGAACAGTCTTCGCCCATCATTCTCGCTGAAAACCTGACCAAGGTGTACGCGGCGGGCAGGCTGCAGGTGACCGCGGTCCGCGGGGTTTCGCTTGCCGTGGAGCGAGGGGAATTTGTAGCGATTGTAGGCCCTTCGGGTTCGGGCAAATCCACCCTCTTTTACCTGCTTGGGGGCCTGACGCAGGCTACCACCGGGCGAGTGGTGGTGGACGGCGTGGATTTTGCCACGCTCAGCGACAGTGAGCGCACCCGTCTGCGCAAGCACCGCATCGGATTCGTCTTTCAGAAGTTCAACCTGCTGCCGACGCTCTCGGCGATGGGCAACATCGAGATCGCGCACGCTGTGAGCGGCATCAAGGGGCCGCTCGACCTGAATTACCTGGACCATTTGAGCGATCTGCTGTCGATTCAGGGGCGGTTGCAGCATCGGCCCTCGGAATTGAGCGGCGGCGAGCAACAGCGCGTAGCCATTGCGCGGGCGCTGATTACACGGCCGGCGATTGTGCTCGCGGATGAACCCACCGGCAACCTTGACACCAAGAACTCGGATGCTGTGCTGCAGATGCTGCTCAAGTCAAATCGGGATCTGGGCCAGACCACGCTGATGATCACCCACAATCCGGAGGCTGCGGCCATTGCCAGCCGCATCCTGTATATGCGCGACGGGCAGATTGTGCGAGAAGAGAAGGGAGCGCGCCATTCGGCTGCGCCGACGCCAGACGCATCCCTGAGCGCCGCAAGCGCGGCCTCCGCGATAGTTTGACCTCATTTCGGCCAGACCGGTATACTCAATCTTGCAGTAAGCGGGAGTAGCTCAGTGGTAGAGCATCGCCTTGCCAAGGCGAGGGTCGCGAGTTCAAATCTCGTCTCCCGCTCCATTCCGCCCTCCGGCGCCAGCCGGGTTGGCTACGGCGGTTTGGAGCGATCCGGAAAATCAGGCAGCCCTGCCAAGGCGCGGTACCCAAGTGGTAAGGGAGAGGTCTG
>CAYUJM010000235.1:0-5156 GCA_964445025.1 uncultured Occallatibacter sp.
TCGTATCCGTCTGAGCAACGCACTCTTTTCTAACGCTTGACTGAGTGGTGGACTGTAGTCATGAGCGAAGCAGGAGAGGTGCGTCGACGTCGCAGTCGTTCGGAGGCAGCGGCGCTGGTTGCGGAGTATGAAGCGAGCGGGTTAACGCGGGAAGCTTTCTGTCGGGAACGTAATCTTGCTGTAGGAACGCTGGACAAATATCGTCGTCGAGCGCACAAGAGTCAGGCAGCGGGTGGCAGCTCTGTGGTTCCGGTCGAAGTAGTTTGGTCGGGGCGCAATGCGCATGGCGATCCGAGTCGGGATAACGCTCTGGTGGTTGAAGTGCGAAGTGGTCATCGGATCGAAGTGCGTCGTGGATTCGATGGGAGAACGCTGGAACAGCTGCTGGGGATATTGGACAGGATGTAGCCAGTGTTTGGATTTGGACCGGCGACGCGGATCTATGTTGCTGTGGGAGCGACGGACATGCGCAAGCATTTCAACGGGCTCTACGGCTTGGTGCGCGATCATCTGTGCTGCAATCCGGAGAGCGGCCATGTGTTTCTATTTTCGAACGCGCGGCGCAATCGCCTGAAGCTTCTGGTCTATGACGGCAGCGGTCTTTGGGTATGCACGAAAAAGTTGGACCGCGGCTGTTTTCGATGGCCGACTGCCGACAGCGGGGTGAAGAAAATCGTACTGAGCTCGGAGGAGTTGACCCTGCTTTTGGGAGGCATAGACCTGGCGCATACGGAGCGGCGGAAGTGGTATCGCAAGGCGCCGGCGGAAGAATCAACAGAGTCACTGAAGACCGCATAAATACTGGGTATTCTGCATACTTATCCACAGATAAATCTGCTATCTAAGAGTCATCGTGAGTACGCCTTCCGAGCCCGCTGTTCCGCCGCCCGCGCCATCCATGATGGCCGAGATGATCGCACGGCTGGAGAAAGAGGTTGCATCTCAGAAGCGCGAACTTGAGTACGCGCGGTTGAAGATCGAGATTCTGGAAGAGCGTCTTCGGTTGCGGCGGATCGAGAAGTACGGACCGAGCAGCGAGAAGCTGAGCAGTTTGCAGCTGGAATTGCTCGAACAGGAGCCCGGAGTCAGTCGCGAAGAAGTAGTCGCCGAAAGCGAGCGCGAAGTTCCTCCACCTGTCAGAGAACACAAGAAGCGCCAGCACCCGGGCCGTCAGACTCTGCCTGCGGATCTTCCCCGTGTGGAACGGGTGATTGCCTGCACGCCGGAGCGGTGCAAGTGCGGCCAATGCAGTGCTGAGACTACAGTGATCGGCTACGAAGTCAGCGAGGTGCTGGATGTCGAGCCGGCACGGTATTTCGTCCAGGTGACAAAACGCGAGAAGCGGGCCTGCAAATCCTGTCCCGAGCAAGGGGTGATGGCGGCACCGCTGGCGGCCCGGATAATCGACAAGAGCCTGGTATCGGACAAGGTGATCGTCGATACGGTGGTGAACAAATACTGCGACCACAACCCACTTTATCGACAGAGCGTGGCCCTGTTGCGCGATGCAGGCATCGAGATCAGCCGGGCCACGATGTGCGGCTGGGTGATGACCATCGGCGAGATGTTGATGCCAGTGGCCGGGGTGATGCGCAGCCAGTTGCTCGCCGGCACCTATATCCAGGCAGATGAAACTCCGGTCGATGTGCAGATGCACGATGGCAGCGGCACGAACCATCAGGCCTACCTCTGGCAGTACGGAGCGCCTGGCGGCATGACGGTGTTTGATTTTCGGATGAGCCGCAAACGCGAGGGTCCGCTGAACTTCCTCAAAAACTTCGAAGGCCTTCTGCAGACCGATGGATATGCAGCCTACGATCGCGTCGGTGGCCCGAAGATGATACACGCGGCCTGTTGGGCTCATGCCAGAAGGTACTTCGTGGATGCTGTCAAGCTCAACAAACAGGATGCGGCTTCGATCCGCGCGGTGGAACTGATCAACGAGCTATTTGCGATCGATGCCCAGGCCCGCAACGAAAACATGGACCATGCAGGACGGGATGTTCTGCGCCACGAAAAGGCTCCGCCGCTGCTCGCTGAAATCCGAAATCACATCCTGGAGATGAGCAAGGCGGTGCTGCCCAAGAGCGCTGCCGGCCAGGCCTGCAGATACACGCTTGCTCTTTGGAAGAAGCTGATCCGCTTCCTCGAATATCCCGAGTTGGAACTCAGTAACAACCTCGCCGAGAACTCCATGCGTCCCATCGCCCTTGGCCGTTCCAACTGGATCCATATCGGCAGCGAACAGGCCGGGCCTCGCGTAGCCGCCATCCTCTCGGTGATCGAAAGCTGCCGCCGCCTCAAGATCCCGGTGCGCAGTTACCTCGCCGACATCTTGCCCGGACTCGCAAACGCATCGGTCCAGCGCGTCACAGAACTTACTCCCGCAGCCTGGACAGCAAAGCATGCGTTGGTCTGACGCTTACGGATAATCGCCCGTTCTGAGTGGTCAACGCACAAACCCGGCCCGACGCAGGGCGTTGTGCTCTGGGCTGCTGCCAATGCCCAAACCCTAAAGCGCGGAGGGGGGAGCGTCGAATGCGCGTTAAGAGAAGATCATTTTAAGTAAATCGCCTCGTGACGCTTCATCGGTAGTAAGGCGGATACGGGGGGTGCACGTACGCAATGTAGGGCCTGGGAGCAGCGATGGCCCATATGAGGGCGACGATCCAGCCGATGAACGTCCAGCCGAGAAAGAGGTTTACAAGAGTGATCGCGGTGCGGTCTTCGACATGGCGGCTGCCAGCAATGAGAGCTGGAAGAAAGTAGAGCGCGAGGAGAAAAGCTAAGTGGATCATCGATTGGCACCTCCGCTGACGCGACCCTGCTCGAGACCAAACTGGTTCGCCCAAGGTCGGCGCTCAAAAGAAAGCGTCGCTCCGACCTTGAGGATTATCTACGCTGTAGCCATCTGGGAAGTTCCACCGTTAGGGAATCACTTAGACGGAGTTGGCCAGTGAACTCGACGTGCCGGTCTGTCTTTGCCCGACAGAATTCCCAACTCCAACCGCACCGACCCGATGCCTGTGAGGGGAAAGTTGGGCACAGTCTGGGCACAATTTAGGCACAATTTAGGCACGAACGATTTTGGATTTTGCTAAATTATTGATTTTACAATTGTTTAGGCATGGTGCCGGGAGGGGGGGTCGAACCCCCATGACCGCAAGGGTCGGCGGATTTTGAGTCCGCTGCGTCTGCCAGTTCCGCCATCCCGGCCTGGGTGGGGCTGCTCAAAAAAGTATCGCACAGGCTTCGCGCTATCCGCTACCACTCCACGGTCGTGGGCCTGCCCCGCGCCCACCTGCATCCTTTTCAGGAATCGGCTCCGCACCCTCATTCAGTACAGGTTCAGGCCAGAGGCCTTTGCCGTGCAGGCGGTGGGTCAATTTGAAGAGACGATCCCTCAGGGGCCAATGCTCACGCACATTTTGCCTCGCTTACGAGCGAGCTGAAGCCCGTACCCTTCAAACTGACCCATTACCGCCGGGCTGAAGGTGGCTGCTCGACTTCAGGAGCCGTGCGACAATGGGAGTAGCCGTGATGAACCCCGCATCCTCTGAAGTTGTTCCTTCGCCGGTAGCGGTTACCCCGCAATTACTCGCCGCACATAGCATCACTGCGGAGGAATACGACCGCATTCTGGCAGCTCTTGGCCGCGTCCCTTCGCTCACTGAGCTGGGAATCTACAGCGTCATGTGGTCCGAGCACTGCTCGTACAAGTCAAGCCGCGTCCATCTCAAGCGTTTGCCTACCAAGAGCGACCGCGTGGTGCAGGGTCCCGGCGAGAACGCCGGAATCATCGACGTGGGCGACGGCTGGGGCTGCGCCTTTAAGATCGAATCGCACAACCACCCCAGCTACATTGAGCCCTTTCAAGGCGCGGCCACCGGCGTCGGCGGCATCCTGCGCGACATCTTCACCATGGGCGCCCGGCCGCTGGCCGTGATGGATTCGCTCCGCTTCGGGCCCATTGAAGCCGGCGCCGCCGAACCGGAGCTTCTGGCCAAGAATCACTCCATCGTTGAAGGCGTCGTCAGCGGCATCGCCGGGTACGGCAACTGTTTTGGCGTTCCCAACCTGGGCGGCGAAACCAAGTTCGAAGCCTGCTATAGCGGCAATCCGTTGGTGAACGCGTTTGCTCTCGGACTGGTTCGTATTGACGAAATCTTCTACGGCAAGGCCTCCGGCGCCGGCAATCCCGTCATTTACGTCGGCGCCAAGACGGGCCGCGACGGCATTCATGGCGCAACCATGGCCAGCGAAGAGTTCAAAGAGGGCTCCGAGCAGAAGCGGCCCAACGTGCAGGTGGGCGACCCGTTCATGGAGAAGCTCCTCCTCGAAGCCTGCCTTGAAGCCATGAAGACCGGTGCCATCGTCGGCATTCAGGACATGGGTGCGGCGGGGTTGACGTGCTCCACCTGCGAGATGGGCGCCCGCGGCGGCGTCGGCCTCGATGTCGAACTCGATTACGTTCCGCAGCGCGAAACGGGCATGTCCGCCTACGAGATCATGCTTTCGGAAAGCCAGGAGCGCATGTTGCTGGTGGCCGCCAAGGGCCGCGAGGACGAGATTCTCAGCGTCTTCGCCAAGTGGGGACTGGATGCCGTGATTGTGGGTACAGTCCAGCCCGAACCGCGCCTGCGCATTCGCCATCATGGTGAGCTGGTCGCCGACATTCCCAACAAGTCCCTCACCGACGATGCGCCGCTCTACCATCGCCCTGTCGGCACATGGAAAGCTCCGGTGGCGCTTGATCCTCCCGAGGAATTGGTCGGCAGATTGGGTCAGGACCGCGATTACACCGCTGACCTGAAGAAGCTTCTTGCCAGTCCCAACATCTGTTCCAAGCGCTGGGTCCACGAGCAGTACGACACTATGGTTCAGACCAACACCGTGATTGCTCCCGGCGGCGAAGCAGGCGTCATGCGGATTAAAGGCACGGGCGGGGACGGTGGAGCACTGGGCCACGAGCGCGGCCTGGCCATGGCTCTCGACGGCAACGGACGATGGTGCTATCTCGACCCCAAACTAGGAGCAATGCACGCAGTGGCCGAGGCTGCTCGCAAGGTTGCCTGCACCGGCGCGGTCCCGGTGGCAGCCACCAACTGCCTCAACTTCGGCAATCCCGAGAAGCCGGAGATCATGGCCCAGCTTTC
>CAYUJM010000236.1:0-5013 GCA_964445025.1 uncultured Occallatibacter sp.
CGGACGTTATCCGGCACACTGCCCTGCGGAGTTCGGACTTTCCTCCCCCGGTGGACCCCGCTTACGCGAGGACAACCGGCAGCGACCGCCCGGTCCTCCTGCCAGTAGGTAGTTTACCGCGAATCGGGTTGAAACGTCGCATTTTGCGCGGAGGTGCGTGGGCTCGAAATGCTCTGAATCGAGTGTGGATACCCCGCATCTATCTGCAGCAGAGTTGGTCTGCCCCCCTCCCCCAACGTTTGCCGATTCGGGGCACTGCTCGCTTAAGGTAAAATTCCGCATCGGAGGAGAGGTCGTATGAAGATTGTCGGTGCAATTGCGCGCTATCTGCTGGGCCTGATGTTCCTGGTCTTCGGCTCAAACATGTTCCTGCATTTCATCCCCATGGGACAGATGCCGGCAGGGTTGGCGGGGCAGTTTACGGCCGCACTGTTTGCCGCTCACTACTTTTACGTGGTGGGCGCGATCATGGTGATTTCGGCGATTCTGCTGCTGGTGAACCGGTATGTGGGGCTGGGGCTGACGCTGTTGGGTCCGGTGCTGTTCAACATCCTCACGTATCACCTTCTGATGGACCCGGGCGGTATCGGGATGGGCGCCTTTGCGACGCTGCTATGGGTGCTGGTTTCCTGGCAGCATCGGGTCGTGTTCGCAAGGCTGTTTGCCGCGCGGCTTGAGGAGTAAGCTCTGCCAGGCGAGAGTGCAGGCCGGCTGGCTACAATCGAAGGGATGATTCAGTATCTCTATCTGGGGCGGGTGGACTACGCAGATGGGCTGCGGCTGCAGGCGGAGATGACCGCGCTGGTGGCCGAGGGGCGCCTGAACAACGTGCTGCTGCTGCTGGAGCATCCGCCGGTGCTCACGCTGGGACGAAATGCCAACCGAGCCAACGTGCTGGCCAGCGACGAGCTGCTCGCGCAGCGCGGGGTCACGCTGCACGAGATCAACCGCGGCGGGGATGTGACCTATCACGGGCCAGGGCAGTTGGTAGGGTATCCGATCTTCGATCTGCGCACCCTGAAAAACCCAAACGGCGGACGGTTGGGGCCGGTGGACTTTGTGCGCGGAATGGAAGAAGCGCTGATCCGGGTCTGCGGTGGATTTGGAGTGGTGGCAGGACGGGTGCAGGGGCTCACTGGGGTCTGGATAGGTGATGGCGTAAGGACTGAGGGACCAGGGACTCAGGGGCTAGGGACTGACGAGGGGTTGGCAAGGCAAGAGCGGAAGATCGGGGCGATCGGGATCCACGTGGCCAAGGGGATTACGTCGCACGGATTTGCTTTCAACGTCACCACGGATCTGCGCGACTTTGAGCTGATTGTGCCTTGCGGGATTCCGGACCATGCGGTGACCAGCCTGGAACGGGAGATGGCTTCGCGCGACCAGGTACCGGGACTGGAGACCGTGGCGCACCAGGCGGCGCGCCAGTTCGGACAGGTGTTTGACCAACAGGTGCTGGCGGTGGAGAGCCTGGAAGCGCTGCGGGCGCACGCGGCCGCCGCTGTTCCGGAATTTCCGGCTGAGGATACGCCGATGCAGATTCCGGACGAGGTGGAGCGGCTGGGCTGCGTGATGAAGCCGCCGATCCGCGCCTGATTGGACGCTTCGGCCATGGGTCGAGGATTCCCACCCTTTCGACGAGGCCGAAAGAAGCAGGTTCTTCGGCTCCGGTCAGCAATGACAGTAAGGATGAGGCACGGGACATTCGTGGCGCGCATGCCGGGACTCAGCTGGCCTATGGGCTGCAATTTATAATCCGGCAGGAACCGGGCGCGCAGCTTTTGTCCCGTATGGCGGAGAGAGGGATTCATGCCAACCGACGTAGTCATGCCGCAGATGGGCGAGTCGATTTTTGAGGGCACCATCACCAAGTGGCTGAAAAAGGCCGGGGATCGCGTGCAGAAAGACGAGCCGCTGTTTGAGATCTCCACCGACAAGGTGGATGCGGAGATCCCGTCGCCGGTGGCGGGCGTGCTGAGCGAAATCAAGGTCTCCGAAGGCGCGACGGTCGAGATTAATACCGTGGTTGCGGTGGTGACGGACGAGGGAATAGGGAACGGAGAACAGGGAAAAGCGGCTGGCTCGCCTCCGGTTGCAGAGATTGCGGCGGCGAGCGGCCCAGTCTCGGGCGGGATCGAGGTGGTGATGCCGCAGATGGGCGAGTCGATCTTTGAGGGCACCATCACCAAGTGGCTGAAGAAGGCCGGCGACGCAGTGCAGAAGGACGAGCCGCTGTTTGAAATCTCCACCGACAAAGTAGATGCGGAGATTCCGTCTCCCGCCGCGGGCGTGCTGAGCGAGATCAAAGTCGGCGTGGGCTCGACGGTCGAGGTCAACACGGTGGTTGCGGTGATCGGCCATGCCGGCAGCGCCTCCGGCTTGAGTGCTCCTGGGCCGGGACCTGATTCTAAGACTCCGAACGCGGATACCCCCGCGCCGGCTGCGCACGTCGCACCCGAGACTGAAGTTGTGGAGAGTCATGGCGGGCGAGTGCGGTCGTCGCCTCTGGTGCGTCGGATTGCCAAGGAAAACAACCTCGACCTGGGGCGGGTTGCGGGCGCGGTGGCAGGATCGGGCGCAGGCGGTCGCATCACCAAGGAAGACGTGCTCAAATATCTGAGCGAGCGTGGGCCTGGGAGCGCTGCCGTCTCATCGGCGGCTTCGTCGGCAGCGCGGGTCAGTGCCGCGCCGCCGGCTTCCACGCTGCCGGGGACGGTGGCGCCGATGAGCAGGATGAGGGCCATCATCGCCGACCGGATGGTGGAGAGCGTGGCCATCAGCCCGCATGTTTACTCGGTCTACAAGGTGGACATGACGCGGATTGTGCGGCTGCGGGAGCGGGAACGGAGCCGCTTTGAGCAGAGGCACGGGGTGAAGCTGACCTTTATGCCGTTCATTGCTGCTGCGGCGATTGAGGCGCTGCGCCGGCATCCGATTGTGAATGCGTCGCTCAAGGACGGGATGATCCACTACCATGCCAACGTCAATCTCGGAATTGCCGTCGCTCTGGAGTGGGGTCTGATTGTGCCGGTGGTGAAGCAGGCGGAGATGCTGAGCTTTGTGGAACTGGCGCGAACCATGGCTGACCTGGCCGAGCGTGCGCGGACGAAGAGACTGAAGCCGGAAGAGGCGACGGGATCGACGTTTACGCTGACCAATTCCGGGGTCTTCGGCGGCGAGTTCGGGACGCCGATCATCAACCAGCCGGAGTCGGCGATTCTGGCCATTGGCGGCCTGAAGAAGGAAGCCGTGGTGATGACGGACGCGGAAGGCAACGACACCATCGCCATTCGCGGCATGCAGAGCTACTGCCTGGGCTTCGACCATCGGCTGATCGATGGGGCAGATGGCGGCAAGTTCATGAGCCTGTTCAAGCGCGTGCTGGAGACGTGGGACCGGGAGATTGGGTAGCGGAGGACCGATTAGAGGAGCTCCCGGAATTCCTCCACGCTCAGCCCTGCGTCTCGGACAATGCCGCCCATAGTGAGCGCGCTGACCGGATTGTGACGCGGAACTGTCAAGATTCGCACTCCGTCGGTCATGACGATATGTGCGCCTTGTCAAAGAATGCGAAACCCCGCCTTTTCCAGCGCCGCCACGGCTTTCAGATGGTTAATTCCAGGGAGTTTTGACACGACTTACCCGATCTGATTTGGTGAAGGCCTGGTTTACGCAACCGCGACTTCCACGACACGGCTCTCTTCATCGTGAGCTAATTCCTCGGCCGCCTCGACGTATTCGCGGATGGCCGCCTGGATGTTGGCAAGGGCTTCTTCTTCGGTCGCTCCCTGCGACCAGCATCCGGGGAGGCCGGGGCAGGAGACGCTGTAGCCTTCCTCGGACTTACGCAGAATGACCCGATAGTTTGCCATACCAGTCATGGTACACCCGGCTCTAAAGCTCCGACACCCCACTGAAGATGTTGGGCCCAACCATCTCCGCCCATTCGCGCTGCTCAGCCTGTTCTTCTTCCGAGGCGGTGTCGAAATACTCTCTGGTTGCCGCATCGATTTCTTGCCGCTTGGCTTCCAGAATTGCCTCGCGAAGAAGCATTTCGAGCGCTGCCGAGTCCGAATCAGCCCTACGTCGCTGCCTTGTCCCCCTCACAAATGCGACCGCTTCCGGGGTTAGCATGAAGCTCCGTCTGATCTTCCGAGATGTAGTTTGGGGCTTCATATCTCATGTCCCGAATCAATCCACCCCATCGGCAAACTGAAACCGACCTTGAATGTCACTGTCCCTTCGCCCAGGCCAGCCCGTCGGTGGCCTTGCCGGTTGAGATGAGGCGAGTGACGGTCCAATTCGTCAGATTGATTTCGGCTACCTGGTCGCTGTGCATGCAGGAGACGTAGGCGGCTTTGCCGTCGGGGCGGACGATAACTTCTTGCGGATAGGCGCCGACTTTCACTGAGTGGACCACCTGCATGGACTTGATGTCGAACACCGCGACCTTGTCCTGGTCCGGGAGAGTGATAAGGAGAAAGCGTCCGTCGGGGGTTGGTGCGGTTCCGTAAGCAATGCCTTCGAGCGGGCGGCGCCAGGCGACCATATCGGTGGTGGTGTCGATCATGACCAGTTCCGGCTTGGTCTGGTCGGCGGTGAAGACCCAGCGGTCGTCCTGGGAGATGGCGATGCGCTGGGTGTTGGTGGAGACGGGGATGATCTTGAGGACTTTGCGGGCCTGAACGTCGAGGACCGAGACGGTGCCGGGGCCGACGTTGGCGGTGTAACCGCGACGGCCATCGTGGGAGAGCGCGAGCATGTGGCTTTCGGGCTGGCCAGTGGGGATGTAGCCGACGATCTTGAGCGTCTTGGGATCGATGAGGGTGATGGTCTGGTTGAGCTCGGTTGTGACATAGAGCAGGCCATCTTTTGGGCCGATGAGCGGGCAGTGGGGACGGACGCCGCGGCCGAAGTCGACCAGGTTGACGACCTTTTGAGAGGCAACGTCGATGACCGTGAGGGTGCGGCCGTCGGTGCCGGGCTTGCCGACGCCGGAGTTGCCGTAGATGG
>CAYUJM010000237.1:0-4887 GCA_964445025.1 uncultured Occallatibacter sp.
CTAGGCACATCGTCGCGGCGAACCGGGCCGCGCAATGCGGACAGATAGCGCCGGTTTCAAAGGTGTCGAAGGCCTGGCCGCACTGCGCGCATCGCCAGTAGGCTCCTAATGGCGGCGCAGTCCGGCAACTCGGGCAAGCGAAGCCTTGCCGCCGCGGCAACTTGGCAAAACGCAGCAGATCCTGCGCGTGCCGCAATCCGCTCCAGCAATTCAGCAGCATGAAGACGGCAATCGCTCCGATCCAGAAGGAATGCCACAACCAGGCGAGGCCGAAGAACCCGGTGATGCCCAGAAAGCCCAGAATCGTAACCGCCATCAGGCTGCGCGCGCGTCCCAGCACAAACCACAGCAGAGAGCGCAGAATCTGGCCGCCATCCAGCGGATAGATGGGCAGCATGTTGAAAACCAGCAGAGACACATCGATCCACAAGACCGACCGCAGCAGAATATAGAGATTCGGCATCGTCTCCGCCCAGCCGAATCCCTTGCCCAACAGAACCGCCGCCAGCAGCGCCGGCAGCAACGCCACGTTCACCAGCGGTCCCGCCGCAATGCTCCACAGTGTGGCGCCCGGCCGTTGCGGCGGATTCACATACGCCACTCCGCCCAGCGGCCATAGCACGATCTGGTTGGCCGTTCCACCCACCTGCCGGCAGGCCAGCGCGTGCCCAAACTCGTGCAGAAGCACGATCAAAAACAGCGCCAGATACTCCAATACGTTCCAGGCGACGGAGCTGTACCTGCCGGCCCGGCTCTGGATTTCAAAGGCCGCCACCACAAACCACGACCAATGCAGAAACAGGTCGACTCCCGCGAGCCGAAACAGATGGATCGATCCCTGGCGAATACTGGACATGGAAAAAGCTTACTGCATCCGCATTGTCCCCGACGATGGGCTGGTTTCTTTCCGCGTGCCCCAGCTTCGGCGCATTCTTGTTTCGAGGTGCAGTCCGCCTGTCGCGCACAATCCAATGGAAAACATTTCTTCCCGCACCGGTCCCGTCCGGCGGCAAGCGAAAAGGCTATTTTGCTCCAATCGAGATCAGAGTCCCGGCCGAAGCTAGTCGAGGCTCATGCCATCCCACTACGCAAAATACCCGAAGGATTTGCGTCACTCAGTTTCGCTCCAGGGAATCTCGGCTTAGAATTGGTGCACCTACAAAACCTCGAAAGGCAATTGCATGCAAGCACTGCTCATTTGTGTAGCTCTAGCTTCGGTGGCAGCAGCTGTTTTCTTTGGTTGGAAGTATCAGGCCATGGTCAACCGTTTCAAGCCTGTCCTTTCGCTCGACGAAGAAGCCGAGCGCGTCAGGAAGGACACCGAGAGGAACAAAGCCGATAGCGCCCGAGAGATTGAGCAGGCCAAGGCGGAAGCGGCCGAGGCGGTTGGTAAAGCAAGAGCTAAAGCAGCCGACCTCGCGTTGGCGTACAACAAAGCCAAAGAGACCTACGATCGGATCCAGCACGAAGTATCTCTCCTCGAAGCGACCTCTGAAGACATGTCATTCGGGCTCTACAAACCTCAATACTCCTTCGATACTTCAGAGGATTACAAAGCCGCCTTGGAGAAGGTTTACGAACAGAAGAAGGACTGTATCAGGGGCGATTCGGCAGCCATTTGCCCCACTAGTTGGACTGTCAACAACAACGCTGCGGAAGGCAAGCGCATGATCAAGAAGCAAGTCAAGATCATGCTCAGAGCATTTAACGGCGAATGTGATGCGGCGGTTGCAAGGGTCAGCTGGAACAATGTGACACGCATGATTGAGCGAATCCAGAAATCATTTGAAGCGATCAATTCGCTTGGCGTCGTTGTCAACACCAGGATCTCAGATGCCTATCTCAAATTATGCCTCGCTGAAATCCAGCTTACCCACGAATATGAAATGAAGAAGCAGGACGAGAAGGAGAAGGCGCGCGAGGACCGGGAGCGGATGCGCGAAGAAGAACGTGCCCAGAAGGATTTTGAACGCGCTCAGCGAGAAGCGGTAATTGAAAAGGCAAAGGCTGAAAAGGCTCTCGCGGCCGCTCGGGATGCACTCCAGAAGGCAACCGGTGAACATCTTGAAGCAATTCAGACCGAGATTCAGGTCCTTGAGAAGAGAATGGCCGATGCTCAGTCGAAGCAAGATCGCGCTGTTTCGATGGCGCAACTTACGAAAATGGGCCACGTCTATGTCATTTCGAACGTTGGCTCGTTTGGTGAGAATGTCTTCAAGATTGGGATGACGCGAAGGCTCGAGCCCGACGACCGTATTCAGGAACTGAGCGGCGCGGCTGTTCCATACGGCTTCGATATCCATGCGATGATCTTCTCCGATGATGCTCCAGGTCTCGAAACCGCACTTCACACAAAGTTCGCTGATCGCCGGTTGAACCTCGTCAATCCGCGCAAGGAGTACTTCAGAGTGACACTTGACGAAATCTCGGCGTTCGCTCAATCTGAGGGACTTAAGGTGGAGTTCGTCAAGACACCGGAAGCGAAGCAGTTTCGAGAAAGTGAGGCCATGCGCTTAAAAGCGCTGCAGGTGGGTGAGGCTCCAAAGGTAAAGAAAGACGCATTCCCCGAGCAGCTTTTTGCTTCAATCGAAGACGACTAGACCAAGTCCAAATCTGTCGCAACCGAATTCTCGTACGAGAATTCGGTTGCGGCAGATCCAGATTCTCAGACCTGGGAGGCCACTGAATCTTGTCGAATGATGTCCCGAAAAAGCCAAATGGCGATAACAGGGTCCTGTGTATCCAGCCAGATCGCCGCATAATTCTCGCTCCGGGCACCCCAGCGAGCGCTCTTTGCTCGCTGGGGTGCCCGGCCCCTATTCCCTACTCCCTATTCCCTATTCCCAAAATACTTCCGATTCCCCATTCCATCTTCCCAAACCCACCGCCCCAGCGCCACATCCTCCTCCGGCGGCGGTCCCTCCCATTGCGGTTGTGCCTCCAACTCCGCCGCCGTCCAGGGCAAAATCGGCCTGCGCGGCCTCTCCGGTTTCGGCGCCGGCTTCTTCCGCTCCGCCAGTGCAACCAGCACCTTGGTGTCGGCCAAGCTTCCCGCCAAAGCCTTTTCCGTCAGCAGATTGGCAAGTTTATTCGCGTTTCGGCCCACACGTCTGTCCGCCGCCTGCCGAAGCCGCTCCGCGCCGTCCGTGTGCGCCGTTTTCTTTTTGCTCGCCCGTTTCTGTCTCCGGCCCACCTCTTCACGTGCCGCATCGTCCGTTGTACCGCCCGTTTTCCTTTTCAGCTTCTTCGTTCTCAACTCCTGCCGTATTTCGGCCATCTTTCCGCCACTTCCGGCCACCGCTCCACGAACGCCCCCGCCCGCGGAAAAGGAGCGCGCGGCAATCCCGCTCCAGAATCGCCCCGAATATGCATTGTTGGAATTGTCCCGTGCGAACATCGGGAATGCCGCCGCTCTCGTCTCCCTTGCGCGCGTGCGCTGCGGAGATGGCCCCGAGATTTTCAGGAAGGATCGCTCTCGCCTTCCGCTCTTCTCTCATCGCTCGATCTGTTCTCAGATTACCGCAAAGTCGCATAATTCTCTGCAACCCGCTCCGGCGCCTTACTCATCGATTTCAGCTCTCCGCCCCGCTCCACCGATCCCACTCATCCCTGCTCCCTGCCTTCCCACTCCCAACACGCTCGCCCACAGCCGTGCCTCCGCCACTCCCTCCAGCGTCTTCCCTCCCACCGGCACGATCCCATACACCACCTTGCAACCCATCGCCACCGCCATACGCGACATCGCCTCCAATGTGATTGTGTTTCTTGCCTCCCGTATCTCCAGATCGAAGATCGTCGAACGGTTCACCCCCATCTTCTCCGCGATCTCCGCCACCGGTACGCGCAGCGCCTGCCGCACCGCCCGCAGCAGTTCATTGGTCGGATTCTTCTCCCTGCCCGCTCGCCGGTAGGGCCGCATCTCGACATCCAGCCGCTTCCGCGCCAGCTTCCGTTCTTCCTCCCGCATCGCACTCCTCCGCCTCGGATCAATGCCCCCTGATCTCTGATCTCTAATTCAAGCGTAGACAAATCGGCCAAATAATCTGCAAGCAATGGCCAGAAATCGCTTCGGAATCGGCTGCTTTCGATCCGTTTTGAACGTCTTGGTCTGCCTCTACCCCGACATTTTTGTCGAAAATCTCTGCCTATATCTCGACGATCCTGCCCTGCGTGCTTTTGCTCTTCATTCTGTCGGCCTATAACCCGACGGGATGCGTTCTTTCGTCGCCATAAATCCATCGCGAACTACGCCGAACTCCGAACGCTGCTCTCTATTCCCTATTCCCTACTCCCTGCTCCCGCCCTTTGCTCTACACTCGACGGAAGAGCGAATTCACCGCAAGGACACATCCCCATGAGAAGATTCCGCCTGCCTTTCCTGGCCGCCTCCGTCTTTCTGCTGCTTGCCGCCGCCGCGCTGGGCGCCCAGGCGCCGGTCAACTCTCCGGTTCAGCCCGCGTCGGTTGAGGCAAACCGCAAGGCCCTCAACGCCCTCTTCGACGACTACTGGCAGGACCGGCTCAAACACGATCCTGAGTTTGCGTCCACGCTGGGCGACAAGCGCTACAACGACCAGATCGACGACTACTCCGTGAAGGCCGAGAACGAGACCCTGGCCCGCGAGCAGAACTTCCTGATGCGCCTGGCGGCCATCGACCCCGCCGGGTTCACCGATCAGGAGAAGGTCAGCCGCGAATTGCTGCTGCGCAGGTTTGCCGAAGACCAGGAGGCCGCGGACTTCAAGGAGTGGGAGATGCCGGTGAACCAGATGAGCGGCATCCACACCGCCTATCCGCGTCTCGTGGCCCAGCTCAGCTTCACCTCCGTCAAGGACTACGACGACTGGATCGCCCGCCTGCACGCCATTCCCAAGGCCTTCGACCAGGT
>CAYUJM010000238.1:0-4870 GCA_964445025.1 uncultured Occallatibacter sp.
CGGGCGACTCGAAGTTGATGGCCTCGATCTTGACCAGGGCGAAATACTTCTCGCCTTCGTGGGGCGGGCGGACGTTGCCGCTGATGGAGTCGCCGGTCTTGAGGTCGAACTTGCGAATCTGCGAGGGCGAGACGTAAATGTCGTCGGGCCCGGGAAGGTAGTTGTAATCGGGGGAGCGGAGAAAGCCGTAGCCGTCAGGAAGGATTTCCAGAACGCCTTCGGCGAAGATGTGGCCTTCCTTTTCGCTCTGCGCCTGGAGGATCTTGAAGATGAGGTCCTGCTTGCGCAGTCCGCTGGTGCCCGGAATTTCCAGGGTGCGCGCGATGCGGCTGAGTTCGGTAATGTTCTTTTCTTTGAGTTCTGCGATTGTCATGTTCACCTGCGAAAGGAGGGATGGTGGTGCGGGGATGTTGGGAGGGAGTTGGACTCCGGGAATTTCGGAATGTGTGTTCAGGAAGCTGCCGGCCTCTGCCGGTCTCAAAAGCGACTATGGGGTAACTGCGAATGGCCTGAGTTTAAATGGCCAAAATGCAAAAGGCCTAAATGCATCGACGCTGAATGCAACCAGCCGAACTGCATCGAGCCGAACTGCGAAGAGCCGAACTGCGAATGGCCCAGGTGCGAAGAGTCCAACTGTGAAGGCCTAAGGGAAAGCGAGGAGCAGTTTCCGGGAGCTGGTGGAGGATGGAAACTGCGTCCAGGCGTGAAGACGTGCACAACAATGAAGACGATAAATCAGGCAGCGCGGCGACGCTCGACGGGCTGAGCCGGGAGCGATTTGGCCGGCGCCAGAGTGCCGGGGTTGGTGGTATGAAAACGGGCTAGAACTTCGTTTGCCGTATCCTGCAGCCGGGTGTTGGGCTTGTGCAGCTTGCGCGTAGCCTTGCTGGCCAACTGGCAGAGCTGGTAACGGTTGGACACATGAGAAAGTGCCCCAAAAACCAAATCGGAACGCATTGCAAGTCTCTCCTTCTGAAAAAATCTGCCCGGACCTGGATAACTTTCAACCGCCGGTGCAGCCGGGGGAGTCAAATCAAGCAAGGACTGCCCCAAATACCGCTCAACATTTAGACGCACTTGTCGTGGATTGAGTTCAAAAATCTACGGACATTTACGCGTCCTGCCACAGGAGGCACGCCTCACAACGGGGGCGATGCAATCCTTCAGGGTTTGATGCACTCTTTCCCGGCTCCGGCGAACAGCAAAACGCAGGAAGACATCCATAAATGAGCATCGCTCAACAAGATGCGGGAAAGGACAGAGAGTCGGGCCAACACGGCTCAGTGCAAGCTGTCCTGATGGATGGCAATTTTGACTTTAAACCCAGTTTTGTCTGGGGTCAACCCTATTTTTTGCCGGTATTTTCCACCGCGGAAACCATTTGCAACTTGTTTGCTTTCATTCCGTTGCGCTGGCCTGCCCGGTTCGAGCGCCTCCGCCGGGGGGACCGTGCGGAAGCGCCTGTGGGGAAAATGATGGCTTCGAGTCAACCATCTGCCGGCCCGAACCAGCCGGCCTGACCCCTGCCGATCCATGCCAAATCCTATCTATTAATGATGGCGGGGCGGCGCAGCAGCGGCCGGCGCCGCATCAGGGGCGGAACGCGGCGGCCGTCCGGATCGCACAGGATGGGCTCGCCGTGGACGTCGATTCCGCACAGCGGGCGGGGCGAGCTGTCGCGCGGGGGAGCGGAGAACCGCTCGTCGAGCCGGAACATGGTGAAGAGCAGCATACCCACGCATGGGACAGCAAAAAGCAGCAGGTCGGGCAGCGAGTTGATGACTGGTTCGTTCATGACGGCCTCCGTGCGATGTTGGGTGCGGGCCAGGTGCAGTCTGCACGCAAAGAGGTCATCGGCGGGAGATTAAGTTTTCCTTAGAAACGAAGGTCACGTATGAGGCCTTTCCAATCTGCGCAGGGTTGGCGATCGGAAGGAGAGGCGCGGAATCAGGACCAGTAACTGCGGTCGAGCGTTCTGTATTCCACCCCACGGACGAAGACCTGTCTGCCCACCCCAGCGAACAAAGATCGCTCGCTGGGGACCCCGTGTCCGTGGGGACCCCGGCCTCAGCTCCAGTAACTTCTGTCCAGCGTCCTGTACTGGATCGCCTCGGCCAGGTGAGCGACGGCCAGGTTCTCTGCGCCTTCGAGGTCGGCGATGGTGCGGGCGACCTTGAGGATGCGATCGTGGGCGCGGGCGGTCAGGCCCTGCTGCTGCATGGCGCGCTCGAGCAAACGTTCGGCGTCGGCGCCGAGTTCGCAATGGATGCGAATCTGGCGGGTGCTCATCTGCGCGTTCGAGTAGATTTTTTCGCCGTGCTTGCGGAAGCGCTGCCGCTGGCGCTCGCGCGCGGCGAGGACGCGGGCGCGAATCTGCGCGGAGCCTTCGACGGCCGCTCCGCCGCGCAGCTCCTTGTACTGCACCGCCGGCACTTCAATATGGATGTCGATGCGGTCGAGCAGCGGGCCGGAGATCTTGGCGATGTAGCGCTGGATCATGGGCGGGGTGCACATGCACTCGTGCGACTTGTCATTGAAGTAGCCGCAGGGCTACGGGTATCTTCATTGCTGAATTTCCCCTTCTTTATTTGCCAGTTGCAGCATTATGAATGACTTCGGGCCGATTGACGGCCCCAGGAAGGAATAGGTGACAGCATGAAAGAGATAGAGGTGGTCAAGTTTGACAAATTGTCAAACTTGTCGGTCGAACTGCAAAGAGTGGAGGGAATCTATATCGATTCTCAGAGTGTTCAGCTAACGCAGGCGCGGAACTCAGTTGTGGGAGCTCTTGGGGCATTCAAGAACAACCGCTTTAACTTTGGACGCGTCCTGAGGGAGTACAGGCGCCATTTCAAGACTGAGCGCAGTTGGATGGTGGCGGCCAAAGTGATTGCCGACGCAATCGAACGCGACGAGCGGACTGTGTTCCGGATCATCTCGGATTATGAACGGGCTTCACAGTTGGACCCGATCGTCCTTGAGGCAATGCAGGAACAGAAGATCGACCCGGCGGCGGCGAAGAACGCCGCGATCGTCGAGAATCTGATCCAGATGCCGAAACCGGAAACACGCGAGGATGCGGTCACAGCAGTTTCCGCCGTTGTCAAAGCGCAGGCCCCAGAGAAAAAGGAAAGAAAGAAGGCGGCAACTAAACCGGCCAATATGGGCTTAGAGGAGTTCGCCGCTGGGATCGTCAGGCGGTTTGAGGATCGCTATCGGTCTCGAACCCCGCAGGAAAGAGATGCAGAAATTCAGTTCGTTCTTGAGCTGGTGGTTTGCAAGCTGCGCGCTAACATCGGGGAGTTGAGGCACTACAAACGGCCCGCCCTAGTACCAAAGCCAGCCAGCAAGAATGCCGCGTGAGTCTCGAATCGTTGGGACGTAAACAGACGGGGCGCTCAATAGTCTCACGGCTGCGGAGCTTGCGATGAATCTACGACTGCCGACCGTTTCCGCATCCGAATTATGGCGTGACGATGGCATTACCTCAAGCCTAAGTACTTTGCAGCGAGCAATAACAATCGACGAGCTTCGTTTTCTGCCAGCAAAGTCCAGCGGGCGGCTTATACCTCCCTCTTCGCGACTACTCATTTTCTACTTGTGCTGGGCGAATGAACGGCGGGACGGTTCCGGAAGCTGCTCCGGAGCTACGCAGTTGTGCTTTCTAGGCGGTAGGAGCATGATTGCTGCTATGCAGGAAGTGCTCTCAAGAACTGCCGAAATGAAGGCGCCGCTGCAAGAGCAAGAATTCTACGAGCTAAGCATGCTTGAGGAATCCAATCAATTGGGAACTCGGTATTGCGTCCGGCAAGCCCACGCCGAGTGGAGTGACATTGATGGACAGATCATGTGGGATCAGGAAGAGGTCGAACATTTCTGGATTCTGGATGAGGCAAAGCGGCGGTATGCGGAGCGCAGGCTCGTTCTGGCGCAAGGGGGATTCATCTACTCGGATATGGACCTGTTCTGACGGCGGGAAGCTGGTAAACGTGTCATGGTTAGAAAAAGACCCAATGATTCTGGAATCCAAGAATTGGAGCAGATGTTTCGTGCGAAAGATCCTCGTGGCAAGCCTTTTCCATGGTCCCGCCGGAGGTTGCTCCGCGCACTCTATATCTTGAATCTGATTTTCATAATCGGCGTGGCGATTTACCTCTTGGCCGTCTATGGCGCGCGCTTTCTTGATGCTCATACACTCTAAGTGGCATAGCGGCATTTTTCAGGTCTTCAAGCCAATTGCGAAACGGACCACTGTTTCGCTCCGCGTGTAGTCTTTCCACGGCGCCCCAAGCTCATCTAGGTCGCATTCCGAACTGGACGAATCGAGGGGCTCAGGTAAGATCCGTCTCGTATCTTCAAACCACCGTTTTGCCAGAATCGTGCGTACTAAGATTTTGGTCTCAGATGACTGATGCAAACCGTGGGTCCGCACCCGGCAACCCACTATGATCGGCATGGAGTTCACAACCACAGGATCCGATGAGACCATCTCGAGCCTCACCGACTTTGAGGGCGCATATGATGGTTCAGTTTTTCTCGTCGAGAGGAATCGCGAAAAGCATCTCAACGCTCCACTGCTCGCAGAACGCGAAAGGTACCTAGCATACTTGTTTGGCCTTGGGACACCCCATCGCAAAGCGTCCTGTGTCCGTCATGCGGGCACAAATGTGAATATTCTGCCGGAGACTGCTATTGGAAGCGAGGATCGCACGAGGAGAGTCGGCCCTGTGGGACGACTCTAGAAACTTCCTGAAAGGTCTTCAGGCGGCCCGGCTAGAGCTGTACGAACCTGGAGCGTAGCTCAGATTCCGGCACATGGTCCGAAATCTTTGAACCGGTTACTTGGGTCACCAACGGTCCGACTCCAAGC
>CAYUJM010000239.1:0-4798 GCA_964445025.1 uncultured Occallatibacter sp.
TACTCTCCCGATCTGCGCCACTGGGGCGGCCACAAGATCATTCTCGAGGCCCGGCGCGGGGGGTGGTGGGACGCGAACAAGATTGGCCTTTGCTCTCCGCCGATTGAAACCGCGAAAGGGTGGCTGACGATTTACCACGGTGTGCGGCAAACGGCCTCGGGAAGCATCTATCGCCTTGGCCTGGCTCTTTTTGACCTGGATCAGCCTGAGATCTGCCTGCAGCGGGGAGACTCCTGGATGTTTGGTCCAGAGGCGTGGTACGAGCGCAGCGGTGACGTCAAGGATGTCGTGTTTCCTTGTGGACAGACAATCGGCGCCGACGGAGATACCATCAACCTCTATTACGGAGCCGCGGACTCTTCGATGGCGCTGGCCACTGGCAGCATACGTGCGCTTCTGTCTTGGCTGGAATCCAACTCAAGTCCATCGGAAGGAAACACGCAGCAACGCGACCTGGTTTCCGGCCGCTAAAGGAGGTTGAGATGGACTTTTCAAACCGAGCCTGGCCCACCTGGGTGCCGCAGTTGCTTTGGATACGGCGCGAGTGCCCTCGCTGCAATTCGCTCAAATTCAAACCAGCCGAATTAAGGTCGATCGACGGCTTGTTGAGCATGTTTGCGTTGCGCCCGGTTCGCTGCATGTTTTGCTGGCGACGGTACTACTGGTTTACCTTGCATGACGTGACGGCGCAATAGGGCCACGACTGACTCGGGTCCCGCAGCATCGGCCGCAAGAAATCGACTCTGCAAAGAACTCGCGCTGCATGGCAAGGTGATCTTGAGCGTTGAGACAATGGAACGGCCGGGTAGAGTATACCCGGCCGGAACCGATTTGAACGAACCACATTGGGCCTCCGAAAGGGACAGCCCATTTATCTCCCGTGCACTGGCTTCGCTTCGCGCGGTTGAGGTTGACGAGCCTGAAGGTTCTGCTGCTGCGCGGTGTGCTTCTGCACGAGGTTCTGCGTCTGCTGCTGGTGCTTCTGCTCAAGTTTCGCGTTATTGGCGTTGGACATCTGCTGATGTTCCGCGTCCTGCTTCTGTTGAAGATTCTGCCGTTCCTGCGTCTGCCTGGTGATCAATTGGCTCTGTTGCTTTTCGTACTTCTGATCCGCCTTTGCATTTCCTGAGTTAGCTGGCACTGGGCGAACAATCGGAGGCAGGTCTTTTGGATGGACTGCGTTGCGAGGCTCGGCCGCCGCACCACTGGTTCCAGCCCTGGCAGGCTCGGCAGCTTCTTTGGTGGGCGACGCTGCATGTTCTTCGCTGAAGGCTCCGGGCCTGGCGGTCCCTGCAATTGCCGGGTTGCCGTGATTCACATTTGCACGCTGCTGCGGAATGCTGCGCGCGGCCTGGGCATGTTGAGTTTGAGCGGCGACAGCGGGAATATGCCGCTGGTTTGCGGCTGCCTGTTGTTGCGCGTTGGGACGCGCTGCGATTCCGCCGGTTCCGCCGTTAAAGCTTACGCGCACGTTTGCGTTGCTGTGATCGACCCTTTCGTCGTAGACATTGCGATTGATCGATACATCGATGTGGCTCTCGGAGCGGTTGTAGAAGAAATGTCCGTTGTCCCATCGGCCGCCGCCAAACCCTTCGCCATAGTAGCCGAAGCCGTAATTGATGCCTCCATAGAAGCCGACGGTAGGTCCCCAATAACCTTCGTTAAAGAAGTATCCGCCTTCTCCCCAGCCCCAGTAGCCGGGTGTCCAGAGGAATCCAACTTCCGGTGCCTCTACCCAGGTACCCGGTACCCAATAATAATCCGAGATGCTGTCGTCATAGGCCCAATAGCCCGGCGTCCAGAGATAGCCATCTCCGGGGCAAATTGGCTGCTCGTAGATAGGCAGCATGGGCGGGCCGATCGCAACTCTTATGCCAATCTGTCCGAAAGAGGCGGCCGGAATGGCCAATATTAGAAGCGCCAGAAGAAACCGGATGGTGCGCATATTCATCTCCTTGCCAGACCATCCTTCGATTTCCCGGCGCGCGTGAGCCGATTCGGGATGCGAGGAGTGAGAGGCGGCGCGCATTGCGCGCCTTCGACAAGACTTTCATTCAAGACTTGCTCTGTCTGTCCACAACCGCTCACCCTGCGGAGGTGCGTTGCGTTCTGCGGTCTATGCAACGAACATTGCTGCGCCATGCCAGGCGGCAGCTCGGTGGGCCCAGGGATGGCGCCGAGGCCGATGGCCCCTGTTGCGAGCGATCGAATCCATCGGGATGGCGCGGAGAAAGGCACGTAATTGTCTTGAATAGGGCCGAGGATCGCCCCAGTGTCCACCGCCCGCTAAACATGCGGACCGGGCTCTGGGGCGGCTCCCTCATTGGATTCTCGGACCGCGTCCTTGGCCTTGCCCCAGGCATTCTCAATTTTGCCTTTGACCTGTTGAGTCATGCCTTCCACCTGCAGTTGGGTATCCTCCGTCAGATCGCCAGCCTTGCGCTTGGCGCTTCCCACCATTTCGTCGAGTGTGCCTTTTACGCGATCTTTATTCATAGTTCCGCCTCCGTTGGTTCAACACAGGTAGAGCCGACTGAGACACTGGAAAAACGCAGGTGCGCTTCAATCGGGTGTGAATTGCATTGTCAGTCAGCTTAAAGGAGAAGATCACCATGGTCTGAGCAGTTGGGGCCAGGATCGGCGAGCTCGATGAATGCCGGAGATTGGGCTGCGCGGTCTCATCGCGTCCGGCATGGACTCTGGGCCAGACAGAGTGCGAGATCTATCGCCAACTGCACCGGGAGCGGGCGCGCGAATGCGCTGGCTCACGGTGAATCCGCAAGGTTCAGTGGAAGAGCAGCAGGATAGCCGCGGCAACGCGCGCTTTCGTCACGCCCTTCACAGGTTACCGCCAGTGTCCTTCCTGCAACTCCCAATGGTCTCCCCGGTGGACCCATTTGTGCGCAACCCAGCGCTGGTGCTCCTGAGGCGGACGGTCCCAGCGGCCGGGGGTCCAGACGTAGTGGTCGCCTTCATAGCGGTGGTACCCAGAGATCCACACGTATCCCCGCTCCGGGGGCGCACCACGGCGCTCGTAAACCGGAGGCGGCGGTCCGACGCGAACCACAACCTGCGCAAATGAAGCCGCAGGCAACAATGTGAGAGCAAGCAATAGTGCCAGTGCAATCTTCTTCATGGTGAATTAACTCTCCAGGGGCTTGAGTGTCTCAGGAATGCTCCATCGTTCCGGCTTGTGAAAGCCACCGACGCGTTAGGCGGCCAATGATTGAGCCATCTGCGTCTCCTTCTGTTGCGTGGGGTGCTCGACTGTTGTCAAGAACAGCTTGGCAACAGCGGCTCCAAGAGGATCTTCAATTCGTTTGCGGGTGTCTCTCACTATCCTCGGGAGCGGCTGTCTGACTATTCTTTAGTTCCTGACTCTAGGCCCACCTCAGGCACGTGTCTGAGCAATTTGAGTCAGTCCAGATACCTGCGAGGACGGGGCAAAACCATCCGGCCGATTAACTTCGCACTCAGAGCCAGTTAGCTGGAATAGAACGGCAGCGACGGAAACTGCGCAATTTCGAATCGCGGGCCTTTACCGCCTGCCGCAACCACGCCCGATCCTCGTGAAGGACCTGCGCACCACTTTCTTTGGCGCAGGGGGAACCTCCATGTTAGGATACGGCAGACGTTTCACGTCCAAGGCAAGCCAACCTGAATCTCAGGGGACTACGATGTCGCGCTCCAAGCCAATGCCCACAGCTGCTCGCACCTCACTTGCCAAGGCCCCGACTGGAATCCAGGGACTGGATGAAGTCACAGGCGGAGGCCTGCCGAAAGGCCGTGTCACTTTGGTGTGCGGAAAAGCGGGTTGCGGCAAGAGCCTGCTCGCGATGGAGTTCCTGGTGCACGGCGCGGTTCGATACGGCGAGCCTGGCGTATGCATAGACTTTGAAGAAACCGAGGAGAAGCTGACGGCCAATGTCGCTTCGCTTGGTTTTAATCTGCCCGATCTTATCAAGCATAAAAAGCTGTTCGTGGATTACGTTTCTATTGAACGAAGTGATATTGCAGAGGCTGGAGAATACAACCTCGATGGCCTGTTTATCCGTTTGGCACACGCTGTCAAAACGATCGGCGCAAAGCGCGTCGTCCTGGACAGCGTCGAGGCGCTCTTTTCCGGAATAGTTGACACAACAATTCTGCGATCTGAACTCCGGCGGCTGTTCCGTTGGCTGGAAGACCAAAAGCTTACCGCGGTTGTTACCGGAGAAGCCGGAGCCAATGTGTTAACCCGTCATGGGCTGGAGGAATACATCGCCGACTGCGTGATCTCACTCGACCATCGGGTAACGGAGCAGATTTCCACCCGGCGGCTGCGAGTCGTCAAGTATCGGGGCACCGCGCACGGCACCGACGAATACCCGTTCCTG
The DNA here is from genome assembly GCA_964445025.1 of uncultured Occallatibacter sp. GTDB lineage: Bacteria > Acidobacteriota > Terriglobia > Terriglobales > Acidobacteriaceae > Telmatobacter. Next base: position 4,377 of record CAYUJM010000239.1, read on the forward strand.
ATTGATGAAGACGGCATATCCGTGGTGCCAATCACCTCTCTCGTGCTGAGTCACAAGGCTCTCACGGCTCGCATTTCAACCGGAATGCCGGCCCTGGACGAGATGATGGAAGGCAAGGGATTTTTCCGTGGAAGCAGTGTGCTGGTGACCGGCACGGCGGGGACAGGGAAATCCAGTCTGGCAGCGAACTTCACCAGCGCTGCGTGCGCCCGTGGCGAGCTTTGCCTGTATTTCACTTTTGAGGAATCCCCCAGCCAGATTCTCCGCAACATGCGTTCGGTTGGCCTTGGACTGGAGACGTGGGTGAAGAAAGGCTTGCTGCACTTCAACGCGATGCGGCCAACCAGCACCGGCCTGGAAGGACACCTGGCCGTTATTCACAGACTGATCTCCCAGCTTCGGCCAAGCGTCGTGGTCATCGA
>CAYUJM010000240.1:0-4625 GCA_964445025.1 uncultured Occallatibacter sp.
TGACCGTCGATAGCGACGACAAGGACCAGGTAGCGAAGGCCGAGGCGTTTATCGAAGCCGAGGACCTCGACGGGCTAGACGAATGGATTCACGAGGAAGTAATAGAACCCCTGAATACCTACAGCGTGGATCAGCACAAGCTGGACGTTCCAGCCGCTTCCGATTTAGCTACGGTAGAGGAAAGCAAACCCATCACGCGCCGCGAACTCGCCAGCGTGCTCCACGGCTTGCGCCTCATGCAGGAACAATGGGAGCCGCAAATGCACGGCTGCACTTCCATCGGTCTCCACGACCCGCAGGAATTGAGCGAGCCCAACTCCTGCGACCACTTCTGCGACGAAGAGGATTCTCCGCTCAGCCCCACCGAGATCGACGACCTTTGCGAAAGGCTCAACATGGGGCTCTGCAACTGACCGGCTCCCGAGACAGGGCGAGATAGCGAAGGGTTCCCATCTATCTGCATGACCCAGCTACTCGCCCGAAGCCGGTGCGGATGATTCCTTTGCGCACTTTACCGCGTGCTGCATGATCCGTTCCGTAGCATCCTCTCCAATCAGCGCGTTGACGAATAGACAAAATTGAATGGATCTCAAGGAGAGAGGTTCCACCACTTTCTTGAGATCGTTTTCCGATAGAGTGTGGAGATCGGCAATCGCATTCTCCGTGTCGAGGTCGCAGAAGGCCCACTTCAGAGCGGACATCACTCGCCATACGTACCGCTCTTCGAGCGGCAGCGCGGCTAATGCAGCCAGATACGGTTCGGTATCCTGCCCGGACATCTGCGCCTTCAAAAAGGCAAGATAAGGCTTCATCCTTTCGGAACGGACAAGATCCTGGGCGCCTTCTTCGGAATGAATCTCGCTGATGGGGACTCTGCTGATCTTTCCATCCGTCATACTTCCTCCAGGTTGAAGATGCCCTTCCGTGGTCCGGCGATAGCTGAGGCGGTTGCCTTCTTAGCATCCAGCCACCAAGGATACTGCGTCCGGGCATACGGCTCAATCTTGCATATGGCATCGCATTGATTCTAAAGGGCATGAATATGCATGGAGCCTCGGCTAAATGGACGCCTTTGGGGGAACGTCAGCGGCCTATTACGCTCGATGGAATCACTGTACGATGTTGATTTCTATGGCCTTCTTCTAGGCTTGGCAAGAGGATCTATGGGAACCAGCCATTTCGAGGAAGCAACATATAGATAATATAGCAGACAGGTAGTATACTGGCGTGTACCCTCACTACCACGAGGTCGAAATGCCACAAGTACGGCCTATTCAGCAGTCCCTATTCCCGGAGCTGTCCGGCACATTCCAGGAATCCGAATCCTTGACTACACTGAACCAGGAGGCACGACATGACTCCCAAAGACGTATCCAGCACCATCCCCCGCAATCCAGACTACATTTTGGAGTTGATGCAACTCCCGGCATTCCAGAACCTGCTCGCCAAGGTGGAGACGAACTTCTACCGGAACCGTCCCAAGGAAGCGGCAGAACTGGAATTGGAGGGGACGATTCGATTTACCCTCCAGGAACGAGCGGCCCAGGCGTGGGAGATCCTCGCCAAGGCGCGCTCGACGGGCCTTCCGATGGACCAGGCCCAGGAGTTGATCTCCGAACTGGTCTACCCGCCGCTGGAGTCGGACGACAACTGATACTGGAAGGCGATGCCAAAGCCCCCCAGTTGGATTTTGGTATCGCTTCCGACGACTCCACCGAACCCGCAACACCAAAACCGATTCTTCCTCCCGATCCTTTCCGCAACAGCCGCAATTTTCGCCTCAACAACGATGTCGCTTCGCATATCGCCGAAGGCGGCTCTAAGGCGCGCATACAGCACAACCTCGACATCCTTGAGTTGCTCAAGACCATCCAGGTGGAGCAACGCACCGCGACCACCGACGAACAGAATCGCATCGCACAGTACATCGACTTCGGCGGATTGCGCGAACTTTGGGATCAGGGCTACCGCTACTATGAGGAGCGCAACCGCCTTGCCGAAATCCTTACCGAAGAAGAAATCGATGCGGTCAAGGAAACCTCCCTCAACACCCACTACACCGCCATTGATGTCGTGGACCAGATGTGGGCGGCGGCAAACCGCCTCGGCTTCGCCGGTGGGCGCATCCTCGAACCGGGCATGGGAGTTGGCAACTTCTTCGCCCGCATTCCCGGCCAGCTTCTCCATGAGTCCGAACTCTTCGGGGTCGAAAAGAACCCCCTTAGCGGGGCACTGGCTTCCATGCTCTATCCGGACGCCAAGATTCTCGTTCAACCCTTTGAAGATACCCGGCTGCCGAACAACTCGTTTGACCTCATCATCGGCAATCCCCCTTTCGCCGACATCAAGATCGCCGATCCCGAATACTCCGACCCCAAGCTCTCAGTTCACAACTACTTCCTCGTCAAGTCCCTCGACAAGCTCAAGCCAGGCGGGATCGCCGTCTGCATCAGCTCGCACTACACACTCGATTCCCTCGACGTGCGCGCCCGCCGCGCGATGGCCGCCAGGGCGGATCTCGTCGCCGCAATTCGACTCCCAGACAACACCTTTCAGAAAAACGCCAACACATCCGTTACCACCGACATCCTGTTCTTCCGCAAGCGGCTTCCCAACGAACCCCAACCGGAACACCCGGTCTGGATCGACAGCGTATCGCGCATAGTTCCGGGCTATAGCGATCCAGCGGCGGTCAACTATAACGCCTACTTCGACGAGCACCCTGAGATGGTCCTCGGCGTTCACAGTGCGGAAAGCCGCATGTACGGGCGTAAGGACTACACGCTCAAGCCCTTTGAAGGCGACACAAGCATCGTCGAACGTCTTCAAAGAGCTATCGACACGTTACCGGAAAACATCTTCACACCCTACGATCCGTCTGTCTCTAAGGATTCACGGAACAGCCGAAGCGCCTCTTCGCTTGTACCCGCGCCTAACACCATCAAGAATCATTCGTATTTTCTCGACGAAGGCACCGTCTGGTTCAACGACAACGGCGCTCGGACACCGCTCCCACGCGCATTGTCGAGTGGGCGCGTCCTGTTTCAACTGAAATCGCTCGTAGCACTCAGAGACTCGTTGAAAGAAGTGATTCGGCTTCAGCTCCAATCTGCGAATGAAGGCCAGCTTGCGGAATGCCAGGAGCAACTCCTACAGCACTACGAAAGCTATCGCGCGAACTTTGGCCCGCTCAACAATACAGGCACAGCCAAAGTCTTTGAGGAAGACCCTGAGTATCCCCTCTTGACGGCGCTTGAAAACATCGATCCAGAGAATTCGAGAATCTCTCTCGCCGACATCTTTACCAAGCGCACGATCCGTCCCTACGAACCTCTGCGGGAACTTCCGAGCGATCCGAAAGCCGCCATGCTTCAGGTGCTGGCCGAGTGCGGGCGTTTGGACACCGGCCTGATGTCCCGCCTCCTCGACAAGCCAGAGGCGGATGTTATTGCGCAGCTTGTCGCCGCCGACCTGATCTACAAAGAGCCAAACTCCCAGCAATACCAGACTGCCGACGAGTACCTATCCGGTAACGTGCGCCAGAAATTGAAAGACGCCCAAGGCGCCACCCTGCTCGACCCGGCCTATGAGCGGAATGTCAAGGCACTCCAAGCGGTCCAGCCAGAGATCGTGCCCTTCATCGACATCGACGTGCGTCTTGGACAGACTTGGGTCCCGACCGAGGTGTACGTTCAATTCCTCAACCGGCATCTGGCCGAGCAACGCCCGGTGTCCGGCGACCGCGCGCCATCCATCACCAGAGACCTCAACGGCCGTTGGAGCGTCGATTTGCCGTCCTGCTATAACACATTCGAGCTGACACACAAGTGGGCGGGCGGAGGGATGTCGGGCCACAAGCTCCTCGAATACGGCCTAAACCTCCAGGAACCGACGCTCTACGAGAACAACGCCGATGGCAAGCCGGTCATCGACACGGTACGGACCATCGCGGCGCGCGCCAGACTACGCGAAATCAAAGACGCCTTTTCTGAATGGGTCAAAGACGACAAGCAGGCTGACATTCAGCCGCAGATCGAGCGCATCTACAACGAAACCTTCAACGCCAACCGCCTCCGTATCTACGACGGCGGGCACCTGTCCTTCCCAGGGCTGAATCCCACCATCGTTCCGCGGCCATATCAGATGAGAGGAGCATGGCGCGTCATGGTCGAGGGCCGCGCCCTCCTCGACCACTTCGTCGGCTCCGGAAAATCCCTCTCCGTGATTATTGCCGGCATGGAATCGCGGCGAATTGGAATCTCCCGCAAGAACCTATACGTCGTCCCGAACAACATGATTCAACAATGGCGCGAGGAGTTCAAGAAAGCTTATCCTTCCGCCAACGTCCTGGCAGTTACCGAACGAGACTTTGATTCGTCTCTCAGCCGTAAGCGCCTCTTCAGTCGAGTCGCTACAAACGAATGGGACGCCGTGATCGTTCCCCATTCCCAGTTCGATATGCTCCCTATCTCGCCCGAGCGAGAAGCAAAGACTGTCACCGCTCAAATCCAGGAGATGAAAGACTTGCTGCGCGAGGGCACGGAAAACAATCGCACCAAGACCAGAGCGGAGAAACGGACCACGCGCCAGATCGAGAACAAAATTCAGAAGTACAAGGAGAAACT
>CAYUJM010000241.1:0-4515 GCA_964445025.1 uncultured Occallatibacter sp.
GTGGTGTAGGCGCTGACCAACTCGCCCAACCCGGAGCTGTCGATATAGTTCACGTCCCCCAGATTCAGCAGCACGCTCTTCGAGCCCTTGCTGATCAGGTCGCGAATGGCATCGCGCAACTGCACACTGCCCTCGCCCAATGTGATCCGCCCGCTAAGGTCCAGAACTGTTACACCGTCCACCTCACGGGAAGCGATAGTAAGCGCCACGGAAATTCCTCCTTCTTTGGTACATCGGTTATAGCACTTTTGCCGGCAGGGTTGGCAACCACCCTGTCTGCCCGATTCGCCAGCCGGGATAGCTGTTCACCATCCGCAGGCGGCGACCGACGCGCAAGTCGCTCAAGTTTCTTCGCCAGCCGACGCCAAGTGCTTGACCAGCGTCAACTCGGTTCCAGGATGCAATTGTCGAAAGTGTACCTCATCCATGAAGGAGCGGATGAGGAAGATGCCGCGGCCTGTGCCGCGCAGGATGTTTTCCGGGGCCAGGGGATCTGGAAGCGACTCCGGGTCAAGGCCCTTGCCCTGGTCGGCGATGGAGATGACCAGGGACTTTCCTGTGTTCTCAAGGCTGACAGAGATCTGCTTCGATGGGTCGTATTCGTTGCCGTGCAGAACGGCGTTTACCGCGGCCTCGCGCACCGCCATGGCGAGCCGGAATCGGTCATCCTCGTCGAGGCCGGCCTTTTCGGCCATTTTGTCCGCGGCAGCCTCGACTTCGCTGACACTCTCCATGGTGGAACTCAGCGAAAAGCTCGTCCTTCCTTCCCTGGGTGTGCTCACCGGGTTCGAATCCGCCTCTTCCGGAACGGGGGCTAAATTGGTCTCCGCGCTCCTCAGCAACCTAGTGCGATGTCTCAGAAGTTCGCAGCATTTGTTCAGGAGACGTTAGATGGTAGTGGCTACCCAAATGCAGATCCTTCGACTCCGCTGAAGTACGCTGCGCTCAGGATAACGGGCCATTCTTGCGTAGGAACTCTGGAGACAACACACTCGCAGTTTCATTGCTGGAAACAATTGTGTCAAGCCGGGACCGGATTGCGCCTGCCGGGCAGGTTCCGATCAAGGGATCAAGGGCAGCGATGCCTGCGGGCTCCCGATGCCAGGCGAATTCTGATGCGATCTTTGATTCGTCATGCCAAGGCACGAGCGGCGCAAACCCGGATCGAAGGAATAAACTCACTGCATGCAGCCTCGCACCACAGCCCGCGTCAGCCTGACCGCGCTTCTGGGCACTCCGGTGACCGATGGGCAGGGTCATTTGCGGGGCCGGCTGAAGGATATTGCAGTGGCCACGGGTCCGGACGCGGGCAAGGTGGCGGGTCTGGTGCTCAAGACACGTGCCGGTCTGTGCATCGTTCCCTCCCAGGAGGTGATGGAGACGCCCGCGGGCACGCTTGAGCTGCGCACGGCCGGGGCGCTGGTCCCGCTCAAGGACGAGGGGAACTATCTCTATCTGCAGCAGGACCTGGTGGACCGGCAGATTATCGACATTCACGGCCGCAAGGTGGTCCGCGTGAACGACGTGGACCTGGAGTGGATGGGGCGCGGAGCGGCGCACCTGCTGCGGGTTGCGGAGGTCGAGGTGGGGCTGCGCGGGGCCTTCCGCAGGGTCTTCAAAGGCTTCCTTCCGCGCTCTGCCCTGGAGGCGATGTCGCGCAAATTTCGCGCCAGCGGCATCCCCTGGCAGTTTGTGGACGTGATCGAGGTCGATCCGGCGCGGCGCGTGAAGCTGCGCATCGAATACGAACGCCTGGCCGAGATGCACCCCTCGGACCTGGCTGAGATTCTGGAAGACCTGGCTCCTGCGGAGCGCGAGGCGGTTTTTACATCGCTGGACGAAGAGGTGGCGGCGGAGGCTCTGGAAGAGGTCGAGCCCAAGTTGCAGAAGTCGCTACTGGAGAAGCTGGACGAGGAACGGATTGCCGACATCGTCGAGGAGATGGACCCCGGAGCCGCCGCGGACCTGCTGGCCGAGCTTCCGGAGGAGCAATCCGACGCCATTCTCGAGGAGATGGAGCCGGAAGAGCGGCAGGAAGTGGAGGAATTGCTGGAGTTCGACGAGAACTCCGCCGCCGGCTGCATGACGACTGACTTCATCCAACTAGGGATGGAAGCCACCGTTGCCCAGGCGGTGCAGGCGCTGCGCAACTTCGACGGCGACCCGGAGAGCGTGACCGAAATCTACCTGCTGGACGAGAAGCGGATGCTGCGAGGCGCTATCTCCCTGTCGCGGCTGGTGATGGCGCTGCCGGAGACAAGGCTGGCCGTGCTGACCGAGCCGCGCGTGCTTTCCTGCCCGGCGGACCTCAATCAGAATGAGCTGGCAGAGCTCTTTGACAAGTACAACCTGCACGCTTTGCCGGTGGTGGACGCGCAGGGACGGATGGTGGGCGAGGTGCAGGCCGACCATGTGATCAGCTTCCTGCGCGAGAAGCTTTAGCGTTTTTCATGCCGGATTGATGCTAAATGGGGATTCCGTACCCCCATATCTGATCAAAAGAGTACATTCGTGTTTCATTCTTGCTACTAATCTCTCAGAAAGTCGTGGTGATTAACCTGACTTGTGAAAGAATCCAGAGATGGTCCAGTTTCCCAAAATCATCCAGGGCGGCATGGGCGTAGGCGTCTCTAACTGGCGTCTGGCCAATGCAGTGTCCAAATTAGGCCAGCTGGGCGTCGTCTCCGGCACGGCCCTCGATCAGCTGTTTGTGCGCCGGCTCGCCGATGGAGACGAGGGCGGGTACATGAAACGGGGGCTGGACGCATTCCCGTTCCCGGAGATGGCCCGGCGGATCTGGCAGGAGTATTTTGTTCCCGGCGGCAAGCCCGCTGATGCGCCTTATCCCAACGTTCCCATGCACCAGCGGAACAGTCCCCGCAAGCTGGTGGAGCTGTGCATGGTGAGCAACTTTGTCGAGGTGTTTCTGGCCAAGGACGGCCACAAGAATCCCGTCGGAATCAATTTTCTTGAAAAAGTGCAGATGCCGCACCTGGCTTCGATCTACGGCGCCATGCTGGCTGGAGTGGGCTACGTGCTGATGGGAGCGGGGATCCCGCTGCACATTCCAGGAGTGTTGGATGCCTTTGCGGCGCATCACATGGCCGAATACAAGCTGCAGGTGACGGGTGCGGCCGTGGGCCAGGATACCCAGATGCGCCTGAATGCCGCAGATTACGTGGAAGGCCCGCTGCCGTTGCTGCGCCGGCCGAAGTTTCTGGCCATTGTCTCCTCGAACACCCTGGCGACCACCATGCTGCGGCGGGCCAGCGGCCGCGTGAACGGGCTGGTGATCGAGAGCCCGACAGCCGGCGGGCACAATGCTCCCCCCCGCGGCAAGCTCCAACTGAATGCCGCCGGCGAGCCGGTGTATGGCGAGCGGGACCATGTGAATATTGCGGAATTGCGAGCGCTGGGCGTGCCGTTCTGGCTGGCAGGCGGGTATGGAAACGCCCAGAAGCTGCGCGAGGCTGTGGAGCAGGGCGCGGCCGGCATCCAGGTTGGAACGGCGTTTGCCTTTTCGCGGGAATCGGGCATGCGGGCCGACCTGAAAACGGCGCTTCTGGCCAAGGCAATCAAGGGCGAGGGCGAGGTATTTACCGATCCGCTGGCCTCGCCGACCGGGTTTCCGTTCAAGGTGGCGCAGTTGGAAGGAACCTCTTCCGCGTTTCCTATCTACCAGGAACGCAAGCGCGTTTGCGATCTCGGCTACCTGAGAGAACCCTATGCTGCGGCGAATGACACCATTGCCTATCGCTGCGCAGCCGAGCCTGTGGCCAATTATGTGGCCAAGGGCGGCAAAGTGGAAGACACGGTGGGCAGGAAGTGCCTGTGCAACGCGCTGATGGCCAATATCGGCCACGCGCAGGCACGCAAGGAAGGCACGGTCGAGCCGCCGCTGGTCACGGTCGGAGACGATCTCAACACGATTGCCCAGTTCCTTTTGCCGGGGCAGGAAACCTACGGTGCCGCGGATGTGGTGGCGTCGCTGCTGAGTGCGCTGCCCATGGAAGCGTCGGCCGAGGTTGAACCCGCCCTGATGGCGACTGCCTGACGCGAACTGAACGAGAGTCAGTGCATATTCCATAGAGAACTCAAGGGGGCTATTTCCTGACGGAGATAGCCCCCTTGGCATTTCTGCCTGGGGATGGGATTACTCTGTTTTTCCGGGTACCGGGGCCGCTCCTGGTCCGCCGACACGAAATACCCTTGGAATCCGGTCAGCCGGCGAGGGCAGCGCGGGAAACGCTGCGTGCGGCTCCGTCTGGTACCAGTATGCCGTCGAGTAGTAATTGTCGGACCGGTGATTGGCGTGGCCATGCTCAATGGTCACCCGGATCGACTTTTCGAAGGTGATAGGGCTCTCGATGTGCCAACGGTAAAGGCAATAGCGGCCGCCGATCCGCTCCTCGGGATCGGAGATGAGCGGCGCGCCGTTGTGCTCGTATGCAAAGCTCCGTCCGCCAAAGTCCCAGGCCCCGTTGTAGTAGTCCTCGGTCCCGGTGCCGTTGATGG
>CAYUJM010000242.1:0-4360 GCA_964445025.1 uncultured Occallatibacter sp.
GTCGTGCACTTCAAGGAACAGCCCGTCAATGCCGGCCGCCACCGCTGCCCGCGCCAGCAGCGGAATAAACTCCGGCTGCCCGCCGCTGACGCCGTTTGCGGCAGATGGCTGCTGCACCGAATGCGTGCCATCAAAGACCACCGGCGCCATGGCGCGCATCACCGCCAGCGAGCGGTAATCCACCACCAGCGTGTTGTAACCAAAGCTGGCGCCGCGCTCGGTTAGAAAGACCCGCTCGTTGCCAGTGGATCGCACCTTTTCAACGGGATGCGTCATATCCCACGGGGCCACGAATTGCCCCTTCTTGATGTTCACGGCACGGCCGGTTTTGCCGGCGGCCACCAGCAAGTCGGTCTGGCGGCAGAGGAAGGCGGGGATCTGCAGCACGTCCGCAGCTTCCGCCGCAACCTCGCATTGAGCGGGCTCGTGAACGTCGGTCAACACAGGCAGGCCTGTATCCTTGGCCAGACTGCCCAGGATGCGCGTACCCTCCACCAGACCTGGACCACGATAGCTCTTCACGCTGGTCCGATTTGCCTTGTCGTAGCTGGCTTTGAAGATGTAGGGGATACCCAGGTCTGCTGTGATGCGCTGGATGGCCTCTGCCATGCGGCGAACATGGGCTTCCGATTCAATGACACAGGGGCCGGCGATAAGAAAAAGCCGGCCCCCGCCCACCTGTACAGGTCCAATTTCAAATGAGTTCTTCACGTAGCCGATTCTAAACTGCCCCAGCCCCAGCGGAACCAGGGACTCCGCCGCTCGAATCCCCCCGCCCTCAAGAGAACGCGAGCATCAGCGAGCGGTGACCTTGCAATCCACTCAACAGGACCCAGCGCCCCTGGTTCCGTTCTTCCCTACACCGGCGCAGGCTGGTCCACGTGGCTCCTTGACCACTCCCAAAGCGCCCGCTCCAGCGCATGAAGCCGCGTCGGCCCCGGCAGGTCGCCTTGCGGCTGGATCGAGCCGCTCTCCGCCGCAGCCCGGCAGAATGTCAGGAACTTCTCGTAGAACTCGACATCGTGGCGCGCATGGCCCAAGGCGTCAAGGGCGCGGAAATCGAGCACCGCGTAGCGCTCAGGGTAAATGGTGGCCATAATCGCCGAAGCCACTGAGATGTCAATGCCGCGCAGGCTGGTGAGCGCCTCAACCGCTGCCCGGACCGAGCTCGCCGGAGAAGCAGCCACCGCCAAGACCTGGCGAATCTTCTCTTCGCTGTTGCCGATCAGGTAATGGACGACGCGCTCCGACTTCCAGCGCACAATGATCTCCAGATTCACCAGCGACAGGTCGCCCTTGCGGATCGCCGCTCCGGCCTCGAAGGCAGCCTCCTCAAGCTCGTGCTCCTTCTCGCCAGTCTTCTGCCAATACTGCTCCGCCAACTGCTGAAGCTCCGCTTTTGCGGGCTGAAGTTCAAATGTAGCCATGGTGTCGAGTCCTCCATTTGGAAAAACCATGACACCATAGGCCCGGTGAAAAACAATTGTCAATAGCCGAATGGACACCTCGAAAATGGCCCATTTCGGATCGGCATTCCTTCGCCGACGAACAAAAATGCCATTTCTTATGGTAAAATGCCATTATGTCTACCACTGTCGAGATCGACAAGGCTGGCCGCATCGTCATCCCCAAGAAGCTGCGCGACGCCCTGCACCTCACCCCTGGTACGCGGCTCGCAATCGAGCGCTCTGGCGACCGGCTCATCATGGTTCCCAGCGCAAACGAGGCGCAGTTGATCGTCGAGAACGGCACGCCGCTGATCTTTCCTGCCAACCGTTCCAACCCGCCCATCCTCACCAACGACATGGTGACGGAACTGATTGCACAGGGCCGCTTGGAGCGTGAGCGCCGAGTTCTTTCGCTGGATGAAGACTCGGCTACGGATGCAGCCAGGAAGACCGCGTGATCTTTCTCGATACGTCGGTCTTGATCGCCATTGCCCAGGTGAGCCATGAGCGCCACACGCCAAGCGCCGCGCTCTGGAACCATTGCACAGCCCAGTCAGCAGCGGTGAGCACGCATACGCTTGCCGAGGTCTACAACACGCTCTCCGGCATGCCTCCGGCTTTGCGCATTGCGCCACGCGATGCGGTGGCCGCGGTGGAGACGTTCCTGAAGCGGCTGACCCCAGTGACGCTTACGGTAGATGAGTACATGGAGACATTGCGCAGAACTGCGAACCTGGGCCATTCCGGCGGCATGGTTTACGACGCTCTCCATTTGGCCTGTGCGCGCAAGATAGACGCCGAGCAGATTTACACCTTGAATGCCCGCCATTTTCGCATGGTCGCGCCCGACTTGGCCGAGCGGATTGTTACGCCGTAATGGATGAAAGGAATGCCATAAATATGCTAATATGTTTCTATGCGCACGACACTTGACATCCCGGATGATGCCTATCGCCGCCTGAAAATCAAGGCCGCCACCGAGGGCAAGACCATCCGCAAAATCGCGCTCCGCGGAATACTCCGCGAGGTAGATGAGCCGGAATTTGCGCCGCTTCCCAGGCTTTCCGAGCCGATCCTGAAGTCGTACGCCCCTGGGTCCATCGACATCGACAACAAAAGAATCTATGACCTCATCGGTTTTCCTTGATGTGGACGTGTGGCCGCGCCAGGCTTCCCGTTCCGAATTGCATGAATATGCTAATATGTAGATATGCGTACAAGTCTCGACATTCCCGATCCCATCTACCGCGAAATGAGAATTCGCGCCGCCAATGAGGGGACGACTATGCGCGAGATTATTTTGGAAGGCGTTGCGATGAGGCTCCGGAGCAGTAACGCGGCTCCAAAGCAGGACGACAGGCCACGGTTTCCCATCATCCGGTCACAGAACCCCGGCTCACTGAAGCTGGGCGAGGAAGGTGTGTACGAATACATTCCTTTTCCCTGATGTGAATGTCTGGCTGGCACTGGCGCACGAGATTCACCCCCACCACCATTTAGCCATCTCCTGGGGCGAATCGCTCGACAGCAGCGCGGTTGTCTTTTTTTGCCGGTTCACCCAACTGGGGTTGCTGCGCCTGCTGACTAACCAGAGCGCAATGGGGAAGGATGTTCTCTCTCAATCCCAGGCGTGGCGGGCATTCGATGCCTTGCTTGCCAATCCGGGCAACCGGATGATGGAAGAACCGAGCGGAATCGATGCCCTGTTCCGGCAGTACACCGACCGGGACGAGGCATCAACCAAGCAATGGGCCGATGGCTACCTCGCGGCATTCGCCGTGGCAGCCGGAATTCGGCTGGTCACCTTCGACAAAGCGCTGGCGGGGATGGTGGAAGGGGCGGTCCTACTGCGCTGAGGGCCCAATCCCCTCCGGCAATCTGGGCGCCTTTGCCAACCAGCCCTGTTCAGCCCACCAAATGGCCACAATTCCAAGCGCGCTAACGACCAGATACAAAGTCGCCTCGCCGACGCCCAGACTGTAGAACCAGTTGGGGAGCCAGGGCCTTGCCAACCGGCAGACCCAAATCCATAGAGCCAGCACCAGAAGGAAGACGACGTGACCCTGTACAAGGTCCCGACCCGGTCGTTTGTTAGCCCCAATTTTCCGCTTCCAGCTGCCGTCACTCCAGAGCATTCCGAAAACAACAATCGTGTAGGCTGCGCACAGAGCCGCATAGATTGACCATGGCTCATCCGCGAACGGGAGGTAAAACGCGAAGAATGTGACAACGGTTCCAATAGCGACAACTTCTCGTTTGAACCGCACAGAGAGTGGCAGCGATCGCATCAGAGCATCCTCGGGGTATACACCGGACTATAGCTTCAGAGGTTCGAGAGATCAAGCCTTACCGAGGAGCGCTTTATATGGGCGGGGCGAATCAGGATAACAGTACATTGGTCAATTGCGAAGCTTGGCTGGGAGCGCGCCCCATCCGGTTCTTGTAACTCGCCGTAATAAACTCGCGGAAGAGCGGATGCGGCTCCAGGGGCTTGGACTTGAACTCGGGGTGGAACTGGCAGCCTAGGAAGTATGGATGGCCGGGTAGCTCGACGATCTCCACATACGTCGCATCGGGGGTGGTGCCGCTGATGCGCAGGCCGCCGCCGGTCAGCAGCGCTTCGTATTCGCGGTTGAACTCATAGCGGTGACGATGCCGCTCGCTGATCTCGGTTGCGCCGCCGTATGCCCTGGCGGCCAGCGAATCTTCCTGCAAGATGCAGGTCCACGCGCCCAGGCGCATGGTTCCCCCCATCTCTTCAACGCCCAGCAACTCGCGCAGCTTGTAAATGATGCGGTGCTGGCTCGCTGGATCGAATTCGCTGGAATTCGCATCCTTCAAGCCGCAGACATTGCGCGCAAACTCGATGCACGCGGTCTGCATGCCCAGGCAGATGCCGAAATAGGGCACCT
>CAYUJM010000243.1:0-4286 GCA_964445025.1 uncultured Occallatibacter sp.
CGCAAGCTCGATTGCCCGGTCTTTCTGGTTCTCACCAAGATCGACCTAGTACCCAAAGATCATCTGCTCCCGCTGATCGACACGCTTACCAGGCAATTCAACTTTGCGCAGATCATCCCCATCAGCGCGCGCAAGCGCGACAACCTCGATCTGCTCGTCAGCAAGATCGTTGAAGCGCTGCCCAAAGGCGAGCGTTACTACCCGTCCGACCAGTACACCGACCAACCGCAGCGCTTCATGGTGGCCGAATTAATCCGAGAGAGCATTCTGGTGGAGACGGGCGAAGAGGTGCCTTACGCTTCAGCCGTCGTGATCGAACGATTCGAGGAGCCGAAGCCGTTTGTGCCGCGCAAGAAAGGCGCCGTTCCGGCGCGGCCGCCGCTTACGCGCATCGCCGCGGCCATTTATTGCGAACGCGACGGGCAGAAGGCGATCCTGATCGGCAAGGGTGGCGCGAAGCTGAAGGAAATCGGCACCGGAGCGCGAAAAAAGATCGAGTCGCTCTTGGGCACGCGTGTCTTTCTCGAACTGCACGTGATCGTCGAACCCAACTGGCGCGAGTCCAAGAGCTTTGTCGAGTCGCTCGACTGGCGGAACCAAATGGAGCGGCTGGGCGTAGAACAAAGCACGGAGGCAGACTCGGAGGAAGGGAAGTAGCCCGGCAACCATCCGGTCGATCGTTTGCTTGGAGTCTCCGACGTTCAAAACCAGATTGAGCGCAACTTTCCTGCTTCTGCTCTAAACTTGGAGAAACTTGTTCAGGCGCATGAAAATCGTCGTACGGACGGCAAAGTTGAGCGCGCGGCTGGCTCTTCCCGGGCTCGCGCTCCTTTTTGTCTGCGCCTTGCCGCTTGCCTCGCAAAGTCCCGCAGCGCCTGCGCCGGCTCCGGCCGCAAACTCCGTCAACAACGCGCCCTCAGCCACCCTCCACAGCGTCATGGAGTTGGACGGTCCGTGGCGTTTTCAGGCAGGCGACGATCCGCGCTGGGCCGACCCCAGCTTTGACGACTCTGCGTGGCCAACCCTGGTGCTGAGCCGGCCCATCACCGAGCAGGGATTCGATCCCTACACCGGCTGGGGCTGGTATCGCCTGCGCCTGCAACCGCAGCAGTTTGCCCCGCTTCAAAACCTCCCCGGCAAACCGCAACTCGATCTTCTTGTTACCGGAGACGGGATCGGGCAGTTCGATGTCTTTATCAACGGCATCTTGTCAGGCCGCACGAAGGGCATGTCGGACCAACCTGATATGTACCAATCCCCGCCTTTGATCGCGCACATGACAAGCCCCGCCGCCGACGGCACAATTGTCCTGGCCATACGCACCTGGGCCGGTCCTCGAACGACCATTGGCCGCGGTCTTCTCGACAAGGTGGAATTGGGTGCGCAGAACGACATCGCGGAGAGGCTTGCCGCGGCCACGGATCGCCGCTGGGATGAGCACCTGATGGCGGGGATCGGCGTGAGCTTCCTGTTTCTGTGTGTGTCTGTTCTGGGGTTTACGCTCTACATGGCTCAGCGCAGCCATGCCGAGTATCTGTGGCTTGCATTGCTTTGCCTTTCGGTAGCCGCTATGGGCGCCAGCGAGACGCTCTTCGGTCTGGCGTTGCTGCCGTTTTCTATCTTCTCCGTGCTCAGCCTTTGGACAGGCCGCATCTTCATGGCCGTCACGCTGGAATTTGTTCTTCGCTTTACGGCAAGCGTGTATCGAAGACTTGTGCGCGTTGTCCAGATTTCCGTGCTGCTGCTGCCGATTCTGTACCTGGTCCATCTGCAGCAAATCTATGAGTATTTTTCCGTCACCGCAGAAGTTGTCTTCAGCGGACTTGTCACCATCCTTCTCTTCCGTGCCTGGCGTAAAGGACGTCCCGACGCGGGAGTCATGCTCTTGCCTTTCTTTCTTGCGGCGACAGCGGATTCTACAGGCACAGTCGTCGACTACGCCGCCAACAAACACTGGATTGCGGAACAATACGCATTCCATGAATTCCACATTGGCCCCATTGCCTTCCCCGTCAGCATCGTAAGTTACTCGGTATTTCTCGCCAGCCTTCTGGCTGTAATCTTCTTCCGCTTCATCCATGCCAGCGAGGAGGAGCAGCGCTCCGCTGCTGAAATTGAAGCCGCGCGCAGCGTGCAGGCTCTTCTCATTCCCACCAAGCTGCCGTCGAACCACAACTTCGTGCTGGAAAGCGCCTATCTTCCCGTGAATGGCGTTGGCGGAGACTTCTTTCAGGTGTTGCCGCTTAAAGACGAATCCATGCTGATTGTGGTCGGCGATGTCAGCGGCAAAGGTCTTCAGGCAGCCATGAACGCCAGCACGCTGGTCGGCGCCCTGCGCAACGAGCTCTCGCACGATCCCGCCACCGTGCTCAATAATCTGAATCATGTCCTCGTGGGTGCAGCCTCGCTGCCCGGTTCGAGTGAGAAGCCGGTGCTCAGTTTTGCCACCTGCGTCTGCGCTCGCGTCTATCCGGACGGTACCATGACCATTGCCAACGCCGGTCATCTGAACCCGTACCGCGACGGCCGCGAACTCGAACTGGCAGCCGACCTGCCGCTGGGCGTGATTCCGGACATTCAATATGACCAGGCCACTTTCCAGCTCGACGTAGGCGTCCGCCTCATCTTCCTGTCGGACGGAGTGGTCGAGGCCTCCAACGCCCAAGGCGAGCTCTTCGGATTCGAACGCACCCAGCAGGTGAGCAACGAGTCAGCCCGTTATATCGCGCAGACGGCCAAACACTTCGGCCAGACCGACGACATCACCGTCGTTTCCATGTACTTTGCCGCGCGCACTGCGCGCCGGAGCAACGTGCACGAACTTCAGCAAATCTGAAAGCGGCGCAGCGAAGGAGTGGGGCAAGCAGCACGCATCTCTCAAGGGTCAGAGCAATGCGCCGCGTACGTGCCCGCGTCCGTTGGTCTTCACGCCATACATCCGGGCGTCGGCAGCGCCCAGAATGGAGTGCACCGTAGCGCCGTCGGAAGGCGCAGTGGCCACGCCCAGGCTGGCGCTCACCGACAAGTCCAGGCCGTTCTTCATCGTGAAGCGGGTTGCCATCAGCGCTCGCAGCAGTTCCAAGCTGTGCGCATACGCGGCATCGGCCGCCATTCCAGGCATCAGGACGACGAACTCGTCGCCGCCATAGCGGAAGCACAGATCCGTGTTGCCGCTCAACTCCTGCAGCCGGCGTCCGGTGTGGGCCAGTAACTCGCTGCCAACCAGGTGGCCGTGCCGGTCGTTGACAAGCTTGAAGCAGTCCAGGTCGAGGAAGGCCAGGCTCACCGGCAGTCCCTTCCGCGCGCACCGTTCCAGCTCCCGTCCCAGCACGTCGTAAAGATGCCTCGCATTGTACAGGCCGGTGCAATCGTCGGTGATGGTCAACTGCTGGATGCGGGCCACATCGCGTGCGTTTTCGATGGCAATGGCCGCGTGATCGGCCAGGATGTGCAGAAAGGCGATGGTGTAGTCGGTCATGCGATCGGCCCGCGGATTGAAGATCTCGATCACGCCATGCGTTCCCTTGCGTCCGCGCAGGGGCATGGCAATGACCGACCGAACCCGCTGCGGCTTGACCGTGGGTTCGCCTGCCAGCCGTGGATCGTCCTCGGACTCGGGAACAATCAGCGTCTCGCCGTGCTGGGCCACCCACCCAGCCACGCCCTCGCCCACTTTCACGCGCAGGCCGCGCAGCGTCTCGTGTTCTCCGCCCGCGGCAATGGCGTAGTAGAGCTCCTGGCTGGCTTTATCCAGCATCAACAAGGTCCACAGTTCCGCCTCGATGGTCCGCTCCATGTGTTCGAGGATGGTGCGCAGAATGGTATCCAGGTCGAAGCTCGAGGTGAGCGAGCGCGTCAACTGGTGGAAAACGAGCAGATCTTCGAGCGGGATGCGGTTTTCCGTCTCGTTCGTCATTGGCAGGCCTATTGCGGGGAAGACCTGAGAGCATTCTGTCACATCCGGAGGAGTGCGCGACAGGAAAGGGCGCACCCAGATGGATTCCAAGGCGCTGCCCCACTCGCCCAGAGAGAATGCCAGTCTATCCGCTTTGTCAGCCGCCAATATGCACCATGGACCGCGATGGCTTCAGGAATCCCGGCTCTCCGATGTGATGGCGGGCTTCCTTGCCCTGTACGGTACGGAGAATGTAGGCGCGAAGTTCCTCGTCGGATTCCCCGGCCCGCATGCGCCCGTAAAGATCGTGTTCCACCTGCGAGAACAGGCAGGTGCGGATCTTGCCGTCGGAGGTGAGACGCACCCGGCTGCACGCCCCGCAGAAGGCCTG
>CAYUJM010000244.1:0-4144 GCA_964445025.1 uncultured Occallatibacter sp.
TAACGTCTTGACCCAGGCATCCAGCTCGCGGCGAGTCGATCCGACCTTGCCTTCCCGGTGCACATGACCAGCTGCATCCTTCACGCAGTAGCTGATCGTCCTCTTGTGAACGTCAAGTCCGATGTAATACATATGGTCTCGAGGAGCCTCCGTGGTGTTCTCTGAATCAGCGTCCGGCTGAGTTCAGCTTTTTTGTAACACCTCGTGCTCCTCGATGACATACATTCAAACAATCCAACCGGAAATCGGAAACGGGCTCGTCCAAAGCTTGGATTTCGACAGGCTTCAGTCTTGTGCAGGCAGCAAATGGTATGGATCGAAGCCGCCAAGCTCTACCCAACCACTGCTCCACACTGGAGTCCCGTGGTGGTCCACGTAGAGGATTTCCCTTTCGGTTTCCACGAAGCAGAGCCCGTCTTGGAAACTGCCAGTGCTGAAGAACCTTGGCGTAATGACAAACTCCCCAGTGGGATCGATAAATCCTACCTCGCACGTGTCGGCTATGGAGCGATGAGCTTCGCCGGTCCCAACGTTTACTGGCGCAACGCCGTCCGAGAACCTGTCTCCCCTCAGATAAGTGGCCGGTACGGCAAGTTCTCCTTGCAGGTTCACGTACCCAGCTCGTTTATCGAGAATCACCATCGCCATTCCCTCTGAGAATTCATAGGCCATATCGAAGCGAGGTTCAGTTACGAATTCTGCATCCGGATTTATGTGTCCCCATTTGCCATTGCGGGCGACTCGGGCGCGGCCCTCTCTGAATGGTCCAGCCATCGCGCGGTCACAAAAGAAACGCATAGGAATGGCGGTAGAAGCGTCCGGATGGATGTATCCCCACGCGCCGTTGAGCTTCACGGCAGCGACTCCTTCGGAGAATCCCCGTGCATCCTCAAAGAATGGGGGGATCACCTGATTCCCATCCCGGTCTATGTAGCCGTAAAGCTTGCCGTCGAAGACACAGGCAAGGCCGCCACTGAAATGGCTAATAATGCAGTAACGCGGCTTGACGATGATTTCTCCGGTCGCAGAGATCAAACCCCGTCTGTCGCCGTCCTTCAGATCGCCCGTAGAGAACTGTGCGAGTCCTTCAGAGAAAATGAGCGGACTGCCGTAGGCCGCCGGAATCACTAAATCACCGTTTGAATTGATCGCTCCCCATCGGCCACCCTGTTTGACCGAGGCGAGTCCGTTACGGAACGGATATGCTTCCTCAAAGGCGGCTGGGAGGACGACTTCGCCGAGACAGTCGATGAACCCGGCCTTGTATCGTTTCCGGCTTCGCCCTTGCCTCACGAAGATCGGGAATAAGCGGTTTGTCCAAGACGCTCTGTTCCCCATTTGCACGAATTGAGGCTAGCAGATCGAGGGGCTCCGCCTGGATGACGGGCAATCCGGAAGTTACTCAGCTTTGGCCGAATAGGTCCCGAGGAACCTCCCCACGGTTCAGGGATGAGGTGCTCTCCGGCTGGCCGCATATCCGGAAATAGGGCAACCTGTTCGGCTCACGCAACTTTGACAAACCGCAGCGACGCGGAGTTCATGCAGTAGCGCAGGCCTGTGGGTGGGGGGCCGTCGTCGAAGACGTGGCCCAGGTGCGCGTCGCAGAGGCGGCAAGACACGGCGGTACGGACTTCCATCAGGCTGCCGTCGACGGTCTTGACGATGTTTTCCTCGGCGATGGGCTCAAAGAAGCTGGGCCAGCCGGTGCCGGACTCGAGCTTGGCGTCAGAGCGGAACAGGGCCAGGTTGCAGCAGATGCAGCGGAAGATGCCGCGCTCGTGCTCGTTCAGCAGGTCGCCAGTAAAAGGGCGCTCGGTGTCCTCGTGGCGGGTGACCCAATAGGAGGTTTGCGAGAGCTGGCGGCGCCACTCGGCGTCGGTCTTGATGAGGCGCGGAACGGTGACCGTGCCGGTCTTCTTGCCGTCGGCGGAGAACTCAACGATGGTAACGCTGGCGGGGCCCTCGTTGGGCGCGAGCGGGTGCGCGGCGGCGACGGTGCTGCGGCGCAAACCCCAGAAGGCAATGGCGCTGACGGCTCCCGCAGCCGACAGGATGAATGCGCGCCTGCCGATGTTGCGCGGTTCAGCTTCGTGTTGGTTGTTGAGGAATCCGGTGCTCATTTTCGACCCCTCAGTGAGATGCGCGAGGGAGCGGAAGGTTACCGCGGTGCGGTAGGTTGCCTCATTTCGCGGCGGCCCTCCGGGACGCCTTCGCTTTGCGGAAAGCCAACCCAGGGTTTCGTCCGCTGCTGCGGACTTCACCCTGGGCTACTATCGAATTCTCCCTACGGGAGAAGTTGGAAACCGGCGGTTCGGTCTTTCTGCACCATTTCGACAAGCCCACGTGCGTGGGCCTGCTGAAGAAAGTGCACTCGTCGTTAAAGGCGGGCGGCCGGGCGGCGACGCTCGAGTTCGTGCCCAACGAGGACCGCGTGTCCCCACCGGCGCCCGCGTCGTTCGGCATGACGATGCTGGCCACCACAGCCGCGGGCGATGCTTACATCCTGAGCGAACTGACGGCGATGTACACCGAGGCTGGATTCGGCAGCATCACCGCGCATCCCATCCCCATGAGCCCGCACACGATTGTGATGGGGAGGGCGTGAGAGGAATTGTTCGCTTCATTGCATCCCTCCCAGGTCTCAGAATCGAAACCTGGGGCGCCCGGAACTGAATTGGCTACTTGCCGATGACGAGGATCTGGAAGGAACCTGGGATCATGGGCGCACGCGGGCCGCGCATCCAGGGCGGAGGGCCGCCACCCGGCTGACCAGCAGTGGGTGGAGGCGGCGCTGCTGCCTGGGGCGGCGCGGGTACTGGTCCAAACTCGGCAGTGATGGAGTAGATCTGGTTGGTCTTGGTATCCAAGGTCAGTGTCTTGGCCCGTGCCGGCGTAGCTACCGTCTGCTCAACGGAAAAGCTGGTCGGGGAGTCTTCCTTGATCACGGTCAGCGTGCCATCGCCCTGCGAGCTGAAGACCTCCATCGTGGAGGGGTTGAATGCGGCCCCATCACAACCGTTGCCAATGGGAAGGTCGGTGATGATGTGCCCATCGGTGGCCGAGAGAATGATCATGTTCTTGTTGTCGCGGCACGCAGCGAAGAGGATGTTGTTTTTGGCATCGAGCGCCAACCCGGCGCATCCTCCACCCTTGCTGGACAGGTCGTACTTGCCGACCATCTTCATGGTGTTGGCGTCGATGACGGCGATGGCGGCCTTGTCTTCGATGTCCACATAGATTTTGCCGCTGCCGTCGGCTGCGGCCTGTTCGGGCGCACCACCGATATCGATGGTGCCGAGGATGGAGCCATCCTTGTCGTCGAGGACGGTGATATTCGGCGCCGCGTGGCTGAGGACATAGAAATGGTGATTGTAGGCGTCGTTCAGATAGCCGTCAGGATTGCCCTGGACATCGATTTTCTTGAGGATCGCGAAGGTCTTGGCATCGAACATGGTGACCGGCTTGGAAGTTGCGAACCCGTGGCCGGTCGCGGTGTCCACCGCCCCGCCGTGCGCGCTGGTGGCGGGAATATCACCCACCTGGGCCAGCGTGTCGAGACTAAAGACGCCGATGTGCCCGGCCTGGCCGGAACGGGCAACATACAGGTTGCGGCCGTCCGGATCGGCGGTGATGTAATCGAATCCGCCGTCGCCTCCGACCAGCTGAATCTTGAGCACCTTGTAGGGGCCGCTTTCCTGGGCATGGGCCAGGCCAACAAAGGGAAACAAAGCGGTGAGCGCTGCAACGGCGAGCGGCTTGAACTTCATTGTGGTATCTCCTAAGAACAACTTTGAGTGAATGTACTCGCTTGAGTCGGGGATTGGCGCCCGCTTCTACTGCGCAATCGAGCTTACACGCTCGAACCTTAAGGCTGGGTGAATAGCACGGCATGCGGGCGGAGGCTGTCAATTGACAAGGATGATCGAGTGGTCTCCCGGGTCTTCGAATCAAACCCCGGGGGGACCGGTCATCTGTGACTGGTTGAGGGCCGTGGTTTCCCACCCTTTCGCCCGAGAGGAGGCGAAAGGATGGGGCACGGAGGACCATTTGGCGGGTTGAGCGTTTAGTAGCGCTGCAGGAAGTCGGGATCTACGGGATTCTCGAAAAGTGATGCGTCGCGGGTGACGATGGTCAGTCCCGACGG
>CAYUJM010000245.1:0-4105 GCA_964445025.1 uncultured Occallatibacter sp.
CCATCGACCGCGATCCCGCGATGCACACCGACCGGCTGACCTCGGCGATTCTCGACTTTCCCGGCGGCCAGGCCATCTTCACGTGCAGCACGCAGCTGGTTCCTTACCAGCGCATTCACTTCATCGGAACCCGCGGACGCATCGAGATCGAAATCCCCTTCAACGCGCCGCCCGACCGCCCGACGCGGCTTTTCATCGACCCGAGTGGCGATCTCTTTGGTGAGGGCATCACGACGGAAACCTTTCCGGTCTGCGATCAGTACACTTTGCAGGGCGATGCCTTTTCCAAAGCCGTTCTCGAAGGCACTGAAGTTTCCGTTCCTCTGGAAGACGCGATCGGGAACATGGCGGCGATCGAAGCCATCTTCAACTCGGCTCAGTCGGGGCAATGGGAGACCCCGCGGCAATGAAGGATCTGCCCCTGTCGAAGGTGTACCAACTGCTCGAACCGGGTCCGGTGGTTCTGTTGACCACCGCCCATAAGGGCCGCGCCAACGTCATGGCGATGTCCTGGCACATGATGGTCGAGTTCACTCCGCCTCTGATCGCCTGCATTGTCAGCAACGCCAATTACAGCTTTGCCGCCTTGCACGCGACGAAAGAGTGCGCGATCGCCATTCCGGCGCTCGAACTGGCGCAAAAAGTCGTGGAAATCGGTAACTGCTCGGGACAGAAAGTGGACAAGTTCGAGAAGTTCGGCCTGACGCCCGTACCGGCGGCGCACGTGGCGCCGCCTCTGGTGGGCGAGTGCTTCGCCAACTTCGAATGCAAGGTTGTCGATACCCATCTCGTCAACAAGTTCAATCTCTTCGTACTGGAGGTGGTCAAAGCCTGGACCGATCCGGCACAGAAGCATCCCAAGACCATCCACCATCACGGATACGGCAGCTTCGCCGTGGATGGGGAAACGATCAAGCTGAAGTCGGGCAAGCCGTAGTTCTCTGACCGCGTGAATTCGTGCTTTGAGTTTATGCTTTCCCAGGTCCCAAAATCGGGATCTCCACCCCACGGACGAAGACTTGTCCGTGGGGACCCCGAACCTGGGGCACCCATAGTTGGTACAACAACAAGCGGTCAGGGACCTAGATGGCTTGCCGGTCAGGCCAGAGGCTCAAGGTGCGCGGTGAAGTGGCGCAGGAACGGCGCCTCGTAGGTGAGCCTCAGGCCTTTGATCTGCACGCGCCGCTCCCAGACTTTCAGAATGATCTCCACCACGTAATCGATGTGGCTCTGCGTGTAGACGCGCCGCGGAATCGCCAGGCGCACCAGTTCCATCTGCGCCGCTTCAGCAAACATCAGACTGCCGATCTCTACTGACCGGATGCCGCCCTCCAGATACAGTTCCGCGGCCAGCGCCACGCCGGGAAACTGCTCGACAGGGATGTGGGGCAGAAAGGCCTTCGAGTCGATGTAGATGGCATGGCCGCCCGGCGGCTGCACGATGGGCACACCATGCTCGGCGATGTTGTTGCCCAGGTAAGCCGTGGATGCGATGCGGTAGCGCAGGTAGTCTTCCTCTAACGCCTCCTGCAAACCCACTGCGATCGCCTCCAGATCGCGCCCGGCGAGTCCGCCGTAGGTCGGATAGCCTTCGGTGAGTATCAGCAGATCCTTTTCCTGGCGCGCCAGAATGTCGTCGTTGGTGCAGAGAAAGCCGCCGATGTTGGCCATGCCGTCTTTCTTGGCGCTCATGGTGCAGCCGTCGCCCAGCGCGAACATCTCCTGCGCAATCTGCTTGGGCGTCTTGTCGGCATAGCCCGGCTCGCGCAGTTTGATGAAATACGCGTTCTCGGCAAAGCGGCAGGCATCGAAGTAGAGCGGAATGCCGTGCTTGTGGCAGACCGCGGAGACCGCCCGCGCATTTTCCATCGACACCGGCTGCCCACCGCCGGAGTTGTTGGTCACCGTGAGCATGACCAGCGGCACGCGCTTGCGCCCGACGCGCGCAATCAGCTCCTCCAGCGCCACCACATCCATGTTGCCCTTGAAAGGCAAACGCGTTTCGGGCTGGCGTCCCTCGGGCAGCAGCAGGTCGACCGCCTCGGCGCCGGCCGCTTCCACATTGGCGCGGGTGGTGTCGAAATGGGTGTTGTTCGGCACCACGTCGCCCTGCTTGCACATCACATGAAACAGGATGCGCTCCGCCGCGCGGCCCTGGTGGGTGGGGATGACGTGGCGATAGCCGAAGATGTCCTGCACGGAGTTTTTGAAGCGATCGAAGCTGCGGCTGCCCGCGTAGCTCTCGTCGCCCTCCATCACCGCGGCCCACTGGTGCGTGGACATGGCGCCGGTTCCGGAATCGGTGAGCAGGTCGATCAGCACATCGTCGGCCGGCAGCAGGAAAAGGTTATAGTGCGCGGCGCGCAGCAACTCTTCGCGCTGGGCACGAGTGGTCCAGCGGATTGGTTCAACGCTCTTGATGCGAAAAGGTTCGATGATCGTTTTTGTAGACATGTGTAAAGGCTCCTGAGAAGAGGCGAGTTCTTGCCGCCCTTTGTCAAGGTCGCCTGCCAAATCCCGTCTAATTATAATGAAGTTTCCGTGCCTATCCGGTTTTCACCCAAGACCACAAGATGCAGGGTGCTGCCATTCCCCGGAATAAAGTTCATCATAAGTTGGGGCGACGGCGCTGCCGGCAATCCCGATCAGTGAGCGAAAGCCATTGAACGGACAGAACCGTCTGTTGAAGCGAAAGGTAAATTCGTTCAAGTAGGCCTGAAGGTGCTGATGGCTGACACCGTGCTATATGCCCAGCAACCATGACTTCAGATTAGCGAAGCAACGGGAGCCAAAGCGGTCATTCCGCCCAAGCATAACCGCAAGGTGCAACGAGAGTACAACAAATCCCTCTACAAGCAACGCAACCACATCGAGCGTTGCTTCAGCAAACTCGAGCACTTCCGTCGCTTCGCCACCCGATATGAGAAATCCAAAACCGGATTCCAGTGACAATGGAAGAGCTTCGCAATTCACACGCTGCCAAGGAAATCTTTCTGCGTCGGCTGACAAAGGCGAACCTGTCGGTGATCGGAGGCAGGACCAGCCGAGAATCTGGCAGTCAGCGCGTAATTCTTGGGACGTCCGGCGCGTTCAGAAAGATGTCAAATGCGGATTCCAGTTGCCGAAGAGCCGCGTCCCTGGTGAGCTTGTAGGCACGGGGATGGGTAATCAGCATAATGGTCATGCCATGAAGAGATGCAAGAATCTGGTGCAGGCGCTCTTCCACCAATGGGTCCGAACTGCCCTGTGGAAGCGCAAGCTTGAGATTCTGCCTGAAATAGGCGATGGCCGGATTGGCTGCCGCGTGACGCATCTCCAAGCCCTGTTCGTCCACTGTCGGCACAAGAAAGGTCAGTCGATAATGGTGCGGGTTCTTGACGGACAGAAGGACAAAATTCCGAAGCGCCTGGCGCAGACGCTCCCTGGGGTCCGGTAGATAATCGAATTTGTCATGCAGTTGGGTTGTGAATTGCTGATAGAGTTCGGTGCAGAGGTGGCGAATCAAGGCCTCCTTGTCAGGAAAGTGCCGATACATGGCCATCTGCGAGCAGCCCACGTCCTGCGCAATGCTGCGAATCGAAACGCGTTCATATCCAAATTCGCCGAATAGGCGACTCGCCGCTTCGAGAAGTCTTCTGCGCAGTTCATCTCCGGCTTTGAATTTTCGGGGCTCTTCCTCTTGGATAGCCTTGCTCACAGCTCACCTCTCGATCCGACGGGACAGTTCCATTCTTGCAAAACCGTCGCCGTCTCACATTGCGTATAATGCATAATAAGTGTACACTGTAAACATGAGGCGAATCCAGCCCACCGCGAAACAAACCGCTTCAATACAATTTGCCCCGCGCTCCATCCGCCTGCTTTGCATCCTCCTTATCGGCGCTTTCTTCCCGCTTTGCACATCGTTTGTGGCGGCGCAATGCGTGGGAACGATTTCAGATTTGTCCACTGCCGCGACATGCACGGCGAAGACGGCG
Source organism: uncultured Occallatibacter sp. (assembly GCA_964445025.1). Taxonomy (GTDB): domain Bacteria; phylum Acidobacteriota; class Terriglobia; order Terriglobales; family Acidobacteriaceae; genus Telmatobacter. Next base: position 3,978 of record CAYUJM010000245.1, read on the forward strand.
GCGCCCAAAGCGCTCGCAACCATCGACCCGCAACGCCGCTATCGCCTGGAAGAGCTGATCGACATTGCCGAGACCAACAATCCCCGCACCCGGATTGCCTGGGAAAGGGCGAAGCAGGCTGCCGAGGG
>CAYUJM010000246.1:0-4084 GCA_964445025.1 uncultured Occallatibacter sp.
TGGCCGTGGAGAGCTGGAGCGCGATGCCGTTGGTTACGACGGGCGTGACCGGCGTTGCGACTCCTCCGCCACCGCAAGCGGTAAAGGGGATCAGAAGACAGAGGGCGGGAAGGAGCGGAGCGAGATTCTTCATGGGTCGAGCGCCTCGGGAAAATGGATGCATCAAAGTTCGGGAAAACGATTACTGCACAGTCTCCTCCTCCGCCTTTCGTGTTGTCAAAGGTAAAGCGATTTATTTTTGGGTTATCGCGGCTCATAACGATCATGCATTCAGAGAGATAGGCGCAGCATTCCGGGTGGATCGCGGCGGAGTTCCCGCTTGCGACAAGGCGATTTGCACCGGAGATTTGGCGACATTTGACCCGCATCGGGTCCAGCAAGAAATTTCAGAGTTGAGCAAAACAGAACGGACTGGATTTTGAGTCGAGGCGATTATGGAAAGGACTTGAGTGTAGTAGTGCTCAAGTGCGGGGAAATCCGCCCGGAAAGTTGCGGCCTCCTCCCAGGAAGCGACTCGAGCCTGCATGGCCGGTCAGGCTCATGCGGAATGTTCTGTTCTCATTCTCTGAAGCACTCCCTCCGTGGCCTTTCATCAGCTGCCACATTTCACGTCGCACATCCAGACGGCCTCGAAGGAGGTTCCATGTTGATGACTGATAGGATCAGCCCCCTATTCGATCCTGCCGCATTTCTTGCGCACGCTGGCTTCGGCCGAAGAATCATCGACGTGAAGCCGGACCAAGCATTTTTTACTCAAGGAGATCCGGCAGACTCTGTCTTTTATCTTCAGAACGGCCGGGCAAAACTTACCGTCGTTTCGCAGAGCGGCAAAGAGGCCACAATCACGCTCCTCTCCACCGGCGATTTCATCGGAGAGGAATGTCTCACGGCAGTGCCCGGACGACGCCTGGCCACGGCGATTGCGATCAACGCGTGCAAGGCGCTCCTGATTGGAAGGGCGGAGATGATCCGCGTGATGCACGACGAACCCGCGTTCGTGGACATCTTTTTGAAGTTTCTGCTGGCGCGCAGCATGAGAACCCAGGCCGATCTTGTCGATCAGCTTTTTAACTCCAGCGAGAAGCGCCTGGCAAGGATTCTCCTGTTGATGGCGGAATTCGGCAAACCGGGAGAGCCGGAAACTTTCATTCCTCCGATTACGCAGGAAACCCTGGCGGAGATGATCGGTACCACGCGGTCCCGTGTCAGCTTCTTCATGAACCGCTTTCGCAGGCTTGGTTTCATCAGCTACAACGGCCGCATTCAGGTGCATAAGTCGCTGCTCAATGTGGTCCTGCTCGACCAATTGCCCGAACACAACTGCGAGAAGCCACGCATTGCGGCGGTTGCGTAATCTCCCCGGCGGCGATTCGCAGATATCCGCGAGCACAGTTGGAGTCCGATCGCACCGGGTTATGCCCGTGCGGCCGGAAGCATTCAAGGAGAACGTCCTCGCGTCAAGATGCCGGATGGTGAGTTGGACCTGCCGCAAATCGTTCTACCGGAAAACTCCCAGCAGATAGCACACCAGCAAGATCAACAGGACTGTTCCAAGCCCTATGCCTGCGCCGCCGCCGGTGCCCCACCGGTTGTAGCCGTAGTAGCCTCCGCCACCGCCGAAAATCAGCACCAGAACGATAATCAGAACGATGATGAGCATTTCAGATTTCCTTTCTCAGGGTTTCAATACACGGGTTGTACTGCATACTTCGCTTGCGATTGCGCGCGCCTCTTCGCATTCTTCTCCCCATTCGCGCAGGGCGAGGGCTCAGGCACTCAAGAGCCGGTTTGCAGAATTCCTCTCGACAGGCTGGATGGGGAACCCCAAATCGGCGGGCTGTGGCTGACGGATGCGGGCGCGCACGAAGGAGCGCATATAAGACTGCGCTACCCGATTCCATACCATCTGACGCCCATAGGAATAGGCGCGCTTGCGCATGGTTTGACGAGCCGCATCGTCTTCAAGAAGTTCAATGGCCGCGGCAGCAATTGCCGCTGGGTCTTCAAAGGGGACCAGTGCTCCGCGTCCATCGTCCAGGAGTTCGGCGGCGTGCCAGTACGGAGTGGAAACGATCGCCTTCCCAGCGCCCATGGCATACGCCAAAGTTCCCGACACAGCCTGTGCCTCGTGGCAATACGGCGTGATGTAGATATCTGCCGAACCAACCAGCGCCGCCATTTCCCGAGGGCTGAAGAAGCGGTTGTAAAAGATCACTTCCTTCTCAACTCCAAGTTTCTTGGCCAAGGCCTGCAACTGATTCCGGTAACGATCGCCCTCGCGGGCCCTGACGTGCGGATGCGTGGCGCCTGCGATCACGTAGACAACATCCCTGCGCCGGGACAAGATGCGCGGCAGCGCGCGAATTACGCTCTCGAATCCTTTGTTGGGCGACAACAAGCCAAACGTGAGCAACACAGCCTTTCCCCCGAGTGCGAGGGAAGGCTTGTAAACATCCGGCTCCACAAAGGCCAGGTCGGGGATGCCGTGAGGAATCCGGTCAATCTTTTCGCCTGGAACTCCAAATACATCTTCGAGGACGCGAGACGAGTAATCGCTCATTACGATGAGACGCTCGGAGCGAGCGGCAATCTGTTGCATGACGATTCGCTGGTCGAGATCCGGCTGGCGAAGGACGGTATGGAGCGTTGTTACCACTGGCATGGCGAGGCGCTTCATCAACTCCAGGACATAGCTGCCGGCATCTCCCCCGAAAATCCCATATTCGTGCTGCAGGCTGACTAGATCGACATTGCTGGAATTGAGGAAATTGGCGGCGGCTCGATAGGAGAATTTGTCGCCTTCGGCAATCTCGAATCGCACGCGCGCGGGGTAGACGTACGCGGATTGCGGGTCATTGACAGCGATAACCGACACGCCAGCTGGGCCGTACTCAGCGCTGATTGCATCACACAAATCGGTCGTGAAGGTTGCAATTCCACACTGTCGCGGAAGATGGTTCCCGATGACGGCTATGCGGAGCGGAAGTGGCCGGCTGGGTATCTGTGGCAAGGCCGATTCAATTCCGAACACTGGAGGCCGCGGCTCGCGCCGCATCATGGGGTTCGGTTGCGAATTCACGAGCAGATTCGATGCGGACATAACAGACCCCCGGGTAGTAGGCAATGGAGCGTCCATGCGTTCGGGCAAACGGAATCAGCGGCAAAGCGCCCGAATCGTCACCAGCGCTTCACTCGTGACGAAGGCCAGAAGGAAAAGTGCGGCACCGATCCCCGCCAATGGCTTACCGGGCGTGCGATCGACGCGAATGGACGATCCCGCGGCCGATTCTTCCTTTTCCAACGCGACCAGGCGGAAGCCACGCATCCATACGAAGCACCCGACGGCGGTCGCACACAGGTTACATAGGGGCGGCCCGAGTTCAAGAATGCGGCGTACAAAGCGATTCGTCATTGCCTGACACTACTCCAGCCTGAATGGGATGAGTGTTCATTCCTGCTCAGTGAGTGAGGGTTCAAACCAGGCGTCTATGAAAGAAAGGGGCGGCGGCAGCGTAGAAGGGGTGCAGCCTTCGGGGGGATGTAGCCGTACGATCCGGCATCGCTGCCGCCGCTTTCGATGGGGGCACCTGCGAGCATGATGCGACTGCACCCCTACGAACGCTGTGCTGTTTTGCTCAGCGATCGCCGGATGGTGAATACGTGCCGCGTCGTTTTCCAGAAGTTCAATTGCCGCCCTCTAAGATCCAGAGACATTCGACGAGGAGGGGCAAGATGACTGGACCTTTTCGTGCGCATCTGCTTGGCAGCATAACTGCTTTCGCCTCACCATCCAACCGATCGCTGTTCCAGCCGCGATTCCTGCCGCGAATGTCGCCACTACTGTTTCAATCGGATGCCGCTGGACCCGTCTTTTTGTATCGTCAAAAAGCTCCGCGGCGGCATAGCAGCCTTGTTTTGCAGCACGCCGCGCTGCTCCCACGCCATCCTCAAGCGCATCCGCAACAGCGGCTGCCGCCCGAGAAGCCTTGTGCGCCGTATCGGCAATTTGCTCGCCCGTTTGTTCAAACATCGACTCTGTCATGATCTCTTGACCTCTCTCGTCTCCGAGTTTGTTGTTGATTCG
>CAYUJM010000247.1:0-3709 GCA_964445025.1 uncultured Occallatibacter sp.
CTCTGCCCAATCACTTTACGTAATATCAATCATTTATGCAAGTAAGCACTAGCAAACCACACTGGCCAGCGATTCCTCTTTGCCCTATGGCGTTGCAACTGACAAAACCGGCAACGTCTATGTTGCCGATGCCTTCGCGGTGAAGGAGATTCTGGCGGTCAATGGCAGCATCCCCGCATCGCCCACCATGAAGGTCCTGGGCAGCGGCTTCAACAGGCCTTTTGGCGCAGCTGTTGATGGCGGAGGGAACGTCTACCTACTAGGCAACAGATGGTGTGGCAGTGGAGGGTGCCACACGTTGGTGCTCAAGCGAAAGGGTGTTTCCTGGAGCATCGTAACAAAAATAAGAATTGCGCGAACTCCGATTCGCGTAATGCCTGATATGTCGAATGGATGGCATAGCATAGGAGTTTGGGTACAAGGAGGAGGAGTTCAGCCTGGCTATGAGGCAGAACTCCGCTTTAATGGCGCGAGTTACTCTAGGGAACCCCTGCGCAGGTGCGTGATTTTGCATCGACAACGCGAGCGCAGTGGATTTTTTGATTCTGAATAGGTTTTCTGTCGGAATAGACGGGTTGCTGCTGGTCTTTTTCGTCTCTGTGAGGCCGTTTTCCGGCCTCCAGACACACTACGCCCCTTGAGCGACCAGCCGGTTGCGGTGTTGGTACAGATTCACCAGCGCGAAGGCCGCGCACAGCCACTGGTGGTTTTTCCAGATGCCGCGATAGCGCACCTTGGTAAATCCGAAGACTCGCTTGAGGATGCGGAACGGATGCTCCACCTTCGATCTAACTCTGGCCTTGGTCGTGTTCTTGCGCTTGGCTTCTTCGTCTACATGGTTCTTGAACTTGGTGCGGCGCGAAGTCATGTCCTGTGCCTTGGGCGCGGCCGCATGGATCGCCTCGGTTTGCCCTTGATAGCCAGCATCTCCCCATACCTTCTTCTCGTCGCCGTGCAATAAATCGGGCAGCATGTGTTTGTCCGCCACGCTGGCTGCTGAAGTCACGACAGTGTGCACCACAGTCTCCTTGCTATCGACCCCGATATGGGCCTTGGCGCCGAAGTGCCACTGATTGCCTTTGCGCGTCCGATGCACCTCCGGGTCGCGCTCGCCGGTCGAGTTATCGGTCGAACTCGGCGCATCGACGATCGTCACATCGACGATCGTGCCGGTAGTTATGCGAATGCCTTTGCTATCCAGATAGAGGTTCACTGCGTCGAGCATCTTACCGCATAACTCGTGCCGCTCAAGCAAGTGGCGGAAGTTGAGAATGGTCGTCTCGTCTGGCACCGGGGCACGGCCCAGATCGATGCCGCAGAAGCGCCGCAACACCGCCGACTCGTTGAGCGCATCTTCAGCTCCAGGGTCCGACAGATTGAACCAGTGCTGCAGAAAGTAAGTCCGCAGCATGATCGCCAGACCCACTGGCTGCCGGCCATTGCCCGTCTTGGGGTAAAAAGGCTCAACCAAAGCCAATAGCTCAGACCACGGAACCACCTGGTTCATCTGGTCAAGAAACAGCTCCCGTTAGCTCTTGCGGCCATACTTGGCAAAACTCGCCTGCGATGCCAGTGTCTGCTGAAAACGCGCCATTCGCTTCATACTTATAGTTTATTCAAATATGACGCGGGTCGCAGACTTGTGCAGAGGTTCCTTAGTATAGGAACCCATGTCTTTCCACCAAAGGTTCGACAGTCGGAGGAGCCTACATCCGTCCGGAACCAGGATTTCGAGCGTTAAAAAGACAGGCCATCGATGAACTCTTCCAGAGGCTCAAAGCGTACGGAGAGAGGGCCATAACTCCGAGTAAATGTGCGTTTCACGTCCTCGGCCAGAACAACATTCTCACCCGTCGGGTGTTGCCGGCGGAACGCCCCAAGATTTACCGGATCGAACTTGTCAGCTGTCCATTTGCATTCGATGGCGATCGGATGTTTGCGGCGTCCCGCCAACACAAAATCAATCTCATGTCCGCGCTTATCTCTCCAGTAACCGACATCGCGACTCTGCAAATGCGCCATCATTTCATTGAGTACAAAGTGTTCCCACAATATCCCCAGGTCTTCATGCCGCAGATCCTGCCAGCCGCGATAGTAACAGATGAAACCTGTATCGAAGCCGTAGACCTTTGGCGCGGAAATGATTTCCGTCGGCTTGCGCAAACTGAAAGGGCGAACGATATGGGCGACGAAGGTGGCTTCCAAGACACGCAAATAGTTTGCAATGGTCGGACGACTTACTTCGCACGGACCGGTGAACCGCGTCGCCTCGAAGATGCCGCCGCTCTGTGCAAGGATGAGTTCGGTAAACTTCTGAAAGGAATCACGCCGTTCCAGCCGGAAGAGTTCCTGAATATCTTTGGCCCAATAGGCATCGATCCATTCCTGAAAATCCCTCTCTTCAAGATCTTTCGCCAGAAAGAATGGAGGCAATCCGCCGCGCAAAAGCCTGTGCTTCAGATTCAATTGTTTTGCGTCGGAGAGGTCGCGCAGGCACATCGGAGTGAGCCAGAGATCGCGCTTGCGTCCTGCAAGGGTGTCTTTGAATTTGCTCGACGCACTCAGCGTAGAAGAACCGGTAGCAATGATTCGAACGGTAGGGTAGTGGTCCGCAGCGATCTTCAGCAGTTCGGAGGGATTCTCCAGACGATGTATTTCGTCAAGGACAATGCGCTTTCCACGTAAAGTGTCCAGGAATCCTTCCGAATCTTCCATCATCCGGCGAACGCGAGGCAACTCACAATCGAAATACTCAATTTCTGGAAGACTTTGGCAAAGGTAAGTCTTGCCAACGCGCCGGACTCCAGCGAACCAGACGACCGACCGCTTTCCCCACGCCTCCTCGATGCGGTTTATCCAATAGTGCCGTTCTACCATAAGAAGACATGATTGCACATCGCGTCACTAAATGCAACTGCACCTTCGTTTAGTATTATCCGTCCAACAGCACTTCCAGACATCCGGACCCCAAAACTCATTCTCAATCCAGCCTCAGAAACGGCGCTTATGGAGCAGACAGGCCCCAGGAGAGCTGGGGAGTAGGCGGAATCTGGGCCGGGTAGCCGTGGAACGCCTTCCAGGTGTCGATCAGCGGGAAGATCTCGTCGGCCACGAACTGCATCGCCCTGTTGTTGACCACGCCCACCAGATCGTTGATGGACCAGCCCTCGATCCCGCCGACCCACGGCCAGCCAAATTTGGTGCAAGGGCAGATCACGACGGGGTTCAGCTGGCTGTGCTGTCAGTGAACCGCCAGACAGCGGCGCCGACCGCCGCGATCACGCAGAGGCCCAGGATGATCCAACCCGGAGGGCCACACAGGAAGGCCGCGCCGGCAGCCGCCCACTCGGTCGTTGCACCTGCAGCGAGAGCCACCAGGCCTGTGCCTTCCGCTGCTGTGGCCACTGCGCCGCCTGCGTAGCTCAATCCGGCCACCGCCGCACCGGCGCAGACCGCCGTGGTTGTGGCGACGGCTGCTCCTTCCATCCATGAGTAGACGGAGAGATTGCTCAGACGGTGGATCTCAGGGATCACGGTTCCCATAGCCATCATCAGCATTCGGAAGAAGTTGGCCGATGCAGCTTCGTTGATCGTGATGACCGCGCGCGGCTTGATGATGGTGATGAATCCCGATTCCATATCCATGATGTGGGTGATCCGCTCTATACGGATAAGGTCCGTCAAGTTTGTGAGGTATTGGATGGGAAGA
>CAYUJM010000248.1:0-3654 GCA_964445025.1 uncultured Occallatibacter sp.
CAGCAGCAGACGGAAAACTATCAGGCCGCGATTGAAGCCGCCCGCCACGCCAAGACCGCAGTCGTCTTCGCCTGGAGCCGCACGCACCCTGTCTTTGCGCTGCCCGGAGATCAGGACAAACTCATCGCTGACATTGCCGCCGTCAACCCCAACACCATCGTGGTGCTCAACGTCAGCCAGCCGGTTGCGCTTCCGTGGCTGGACAAGGTCAAGGCAGTGGTGCAGATGTGGTGGCCCGGCGACGAAGGCGGCTGGGCCACAGCCAACGTACTGCTGGGTCGCGCCAATCCTGCCGGGCGCCTGCCCTTCACCTGGCCGCGCCGTCTCCAGGACATGCCTGCGGCCGACCCTGCTCATCCGGAACGCAGCAATCAGGGCGTGGCTGGCAAGACGACATTTTCTGAAGGCATCTATGTTGGCTATCGCTGGTTCGACCAGCAGAATACCGACCCGCTTTTCGCCTTCGGCTACGGCCTTTCCTACACTCACTTCGACTATTCCGCTCTCAAGGTGGAGCACTCACAGGAAGGTGGGCTGGATGTGAGCTTCAGCGTCAAGAACTCGGGAGCGGTCGCTGGCGAAGAGGTTCCCCAGATCTATCTTGATGCGCCAGAGAAAACGCCCGCGGGCGCACAGTTTGCCGTGCGCGCACTGGCTGGCTTTGACCGCATCCATCTACAGGCTGGCGAGACGCAGACCGTAAAGCTGCACATCCCGCGGCGCAGCCTCCAGTATTGGTCCACAGCGCAGACCCAATGGGTCGCGGCACTCGGACCAAGAAGAGTGGAAGTGGGTGCCTCCGCGCGCGACCTGCGTCTTGTGACGAAAACCGTCATCGCGCAGTAAGTGCGTCCCGATTCAATCGCGTCTGTCAACAGCAACGGGAGGCTTCTTCCTTTTGGAAGAAGCCTCCCGTTTTTTCCGCAGCCTGTATAGGCCCTCTTTCAATCAATCGCCCCTACTTGCCTTCTCCGCCCGCCTCAGCCGGCAGCCTCTTTTCGGCAATCCCCGGCAAAGCCACTTCATCCAGTGCTTCCGACAGTTTTTGCGTAATCACCTGCAGGTGATAGCCCATTACCGCCAGCGTCATGGCCGCGCCCACGCAATGCCGATACCGTGTCGCCACCGCCATCAGAAACTTCCAGTAACTCCAGCGTTGCCGCCCAAACACTCCCTGGCGAAGAATCGACGTGACAAACGCCCGTGCATTCGCGCGCGTCATCCACTGCTGATTCGACGGCTGCTTTCCGCCCCTCCGCTTCCCCGGCTTCGGCTGGGTGCGGTTCAGATAGAGCTTCACCCGCTCGTAATAAGCTTCGCAGCCATAGATTCTCTTCAGCACCGAGCGATAACCCTCCACCAGCCGCTGGGCATCCATGCGAGGAAGAAAATTCAACTCGCCGCCGGTGTTGTCCCCTCCGCCCGCGTCCACAATCCGCCCTTCCTTCCACAGCCGCCGGAACAGTTGTGTCCCCGGCATCGCCTGCAGCAGCCCCACCATGGCAATCGGAATCCCGCTCTTCTGGATGAACTCCACCATGCGGTCGAAAATATCGTCCTTGTCCGTGTCGAAGCCCAGGATGAACCCGCCCATCACCTGCATCCCATAACTCTGAATCGTCTCCACGCTCTCCAGCAAACTACGGTGCGTGTTCTGCAGCTTGTTGCTCGCGATCAGTCCCGATTCATCCGGCGTCTCGATGCCCAGAAAGACCGACACAAATCCCGCGTCCTTCATCATCTGCATCAGCTCCGCATCGTCGGCCAGGTTGAGCGACGCTTCGGTAAGCAGCGGGAACCCGCCTCCGTTTTCCTTGCGCCACTCCGCCAGTGCGGTCAATAGCAGCTTGGCCCGCACCTTGTTGCCGATGAAGTTATCGTCCACAATGAAGACCGTGTCATTCCAACCGGCCACGCGCAACTGGTCCAGCTCGCGCAACACCTGCGCAATCGCCTTGGTCCGCGGCCGCCGCCCGTAGATTTCGATAATGTCGCAAAACTCGCAGTTGAACGGGCACCCGCGCGAGTATTGCACCGTCATCGTCGAGTAGCGATTCATCTTGATCAGGCTCAGATCGGGCAGCGGGCTGGTGCTCATCTCCGGCCTCTCCGCCGCTTGATACACGGCCTTCGCCGTCCCCATCTCCAAATCGCGCGCCAGCGCCCTGATCAGCTCTTCCGCCTCGCCCACCACCACGCTGTCTGCTTTCAGTTCCTCCGGAGACATGCTGCTTGCGATCGGCCCTCCCACCACAGTGCGCAGCCCGCGCGCCTTGCACCGCTCCACAATGGCCACCAGCGTTGCTTGCTGAATATGCATTCCGCTCAGCAGCACCACGTCGGCCCACTCCAAGTCGCGCTCCTTGAGCCGCTCCACGTTGGTGTCCACCAGCCGCTTCTTCCAGTCGCCCGGCAACAGCGCCGCCACCGTCATCAGCCCCAGCGGAGGTTGTGCCGCACGCTTGCCCAGAAACTTCAGAGCATGCTTAAAACTCCAGTATGTATCGGGAAATTCCGGATAAATCAGCAACGCATTCATCATCCACCTCGGAGTAAGGGGAGCGCCTGCGCGAGCAGAATCGGGTACTTCTGGCCGTATTTCCCCGGCTCGGAAACAAGTGCAGCCACGCTCGTTGCGGCAGTCCGCTCCCGCTTCCATTCTCCCACTTCTACGCGGGAGAACTGTGCAGAAGTGACCAGCCTAGACCGCTCCAGCACACAAAACCAAGCCATTCGGCGCCCCGTCTTGCACACCTCTGCCATTTCCCCTCCGCCACATGTCCTAAAATTGAGAAATGGAAGAGTTCAGCCGCATCCAGCGCCTACCCCCGTACGTCTTCAACATCACCGGCGAGATGAAGATGACCGCCCGCCGTCACGGCGAAGACATCATCGACTTCGGCATGGGCAACCCCGACGGAGCCACGCCCAAGCACATCGTCGACAAGCTCGTCGAGGCGGCCCTCAAGCCCGCCACCCATCGCTATTCCGTCTCCCGCGGCATCCCCCGCCTGCGCAAGGCCATCTGCAACTGGTACAAGACCCGCTACGACGTCGATCTCGACCCTGCCACTGAAGCCATCGTCACCATCGGCTCCAAGGAGGGCATCGCCCACCTCTGCCTGGCCATCCTCGACTCGCGCGACACCGTGCTGGTGCCCAACCCCAGCTACCCCATCCACATCTACGGCCCGGTCATCGCCGGAGCTCATGTGGTCAGCGTGCCCATCACCGACCGCGAACAGTTCCTCGCCCAGCTTGAGGATCTGATTCCGCGCATGGTTCCGCGCCCCAAGGCCCTCATCGTCAATTTCCCATCCAACCCCACCACCGAGTGTGTCGAGCTGCCCTTCCTCGCCCGCCTTGTCGAACTGGCCCGCGAGTACGGCTTCCATCTCATCCACGACCTGGCCTACGCCGACATCGCCTTCGACGGCTACAAGCCACCCTCGGTCCTCCAGGTCCCCGGCGCCAAGGACGTTGCCGTCGAGTTCTTCACCCTCTCCAAGAGTTACAACATGCCCGGCTGGCGCGTCGGCTTCATGGTCGGCAATCCCATCCTGGTCAACGCCCTCGCCCGCCTCAAGAGTTACTTCGATTACGGCACCTTCACGCCCATCCAGGTCGCTTCCATCCAGGCCCTCGAAGGCCCGC
>CAYUJM010000249.1:0-3457 GCA_964445025.1 uncultured Occallatibacter sp.
GATACTGGCAACCAATTGATCCTATTCGACTTGTAGCCGGACAGCAGTGGCATTCTGCAACTTGCGATGGATGGCCAATTCCTGTTTCCATCGCGCCAGATGAGGCGATGGAAACAGGAAGTTTGCCAGAATATGCCATGCTATCTTGCCTAATCCTACTTTTTGCCAACCCCCTGCCACACCGTTTCAATCTCCTCTAAGGAATGCCCTTTTGTTTCCGGCACAACTCGCCACATGAACAAAGCGGCGAGAACGCTCATTGCGCCGTAAATCCAATAGGCGAACCCATGCTTGAAATGGTCCACCAGATAGGGATTCTTATCGAGAATGGGGAATGTCCAACTGACGAGATAATTGGCCACCCACTGCGACGCAACGGCTACGGCCATGGCCTTGCCGCGAATCTGGTTGGGGAATATCTCGCTCAAGAGCACCCAGGTAACGGGCCCCCAGGAAACGGCAAATCCGGCGGTATAGACCAGCATGCAGACGATGGCTACCATGCCCTTGCCGCCGAGCCAGAAGTTCGTGCCCAAGGAGATCATGCTCACCGCCATAACCAGCGCTCCGATGATTTGCAGCGGCCTGCGGCCGAACCGATCTACGGCCAGGATGGCAACCATCGTGAAACTGAGGTTGACCGCGCCGACAATGATGGTTTGGAAGAGCGAGGCATTGGTGCTCAAGCCCATGCCCTTGAAAATATCGGTCGCATAATAGAGCACGACGTTGATGCCTACGAATTGCTGGAAGACCGACAGCGCGATGCCGATGAAGATAAGCAGCACGCCGAAGGAAAACAATTTGCCGGAGTGATGCTCCCTGAGCGAGGCGCGGATTTCTGAAAATTCCTTTTCCGCCTCCTCCGGCGTGACCAGTTTGGCCAGCACCGCGCGCGCGCCGCTCTCATTTCCCTTCAGCATCAGGTAACGCGGAGTTTCGGGCACAAAAAACAGAAGCATCAGGAAGAGACCCGCTGGAATGGTGCCGGAGAGGAACATGTAGCGCCAGCCGATGGTATTGAGCCAGGCATCGCCGCTCCCCGTTTTCGAAATTCCGAAGTTGACGAAGTAAATCACCAACATGCCGAAGATAATAGCGAATTGGTTCCACGCCACCAGATTTCCCCGGACCTTTGGCGGTGCGATTTCTGCGATATACATCGGCGATAACATCGAAGCCAGTCCCACGCCAATGCCACCGAGGATACGGTAAACAACAAAATTCACCATGTATCCTGGACCGCCGTGGCCAATGGGGGCAAAAGGAAATTCCGGCGCCGCGGCGCCCAGGGCTGAGAGCAGGAAAAGCACGGCGGCAACGATCAATCCGCGCTTGCGGCCGAGGTGGGTGCTGACCCAGCCGCCCATGAGCCCGCCGACGATGCAACCGATGAGGGCACTGGAAACCACAAAGCCAAGCAGCGAATTCGCGGCGTTGGCCTGTGCGGCGTTGGTCAGATCGGTAAATCGCGGATCGATGAAATAGGCCTTCAGACTGTCCACCGCGCCATTGATTACGGCCGTGTCATATCCAAACAGCAATCCACCCAACGTGGCGATGAGGGTCAGCAAAACGACGTACGGATTTAAACGCGACATACAGTCCTTAGAAATTACGGGTGGACAGAGCGTTAATGTTGCAGATCGTGGTTGTCCTTGTGCAACTGCGGAGAAATAAACGTCCTTCTCGCGCAATGGCAGGGTGGTAAAAAAGTTCCCCTCGCCATGCCCGAGGATGGCGGTTTCTGCGATCTGTTCTCCGATGACGAATCATTCAACTCCGCAACCGGCTCGCGGCCGAAATCGGTCGTACAGCCCATTTCCAAAAGAGTGTGAATACGAATGCTGAAATGATAAATCTTCCGGCAGCCGGTCGCATGGCACTCGTCCGATATCAAGTCATTCAACCGCACCGCGACGGACCGCTTTCGCGATCCGGATGCGGATGAAAGAGGTCATTCTGGCCACTTGTGTTGCGGGTGGCCACCCATCCTTTACTTTCTTGACTTAACCACAAACCTGGGTGCCCCCGTTCTTCGCGTACTTTGCGAAGAGCGGGATCGCACAAATTCCACCGATCTACCGGGTTCTCTGCAAAGCTCATCGGCTGGAATTCGCCTCAACCTATCGCGGGGAAGCCTTCTGCTGCGCGATCCACCCGTCGATGCGATCGCTGAGCACGTCCAGGGGCAGGGCGCCTGCGTCGAGCACCTGGTCGTGAAAGGCGCGCAGATCGAAGTTGTCGCCGAGCGCCGTTTTCGCCCGGTCGCGCAGCTCCAGGATTTTGAGCTGGCCGATCTTGTAGGCGAGGGCCTGGGAGGGCCAGGCGATGTAGCGATCCACTTCGGCCTGGATGCTGGTTTCGTCGATCCCCGAGTGGTCATGGAAGTACTGAACCATCTGCTCGCGGGTCCAGTGCTGGTTGTGGACGCCGGTGTCGACGACGAGGCGGATGGCGCGCCAGATATCGCCCTCCAGGCGGCCATAGTCGGAGTAGGGGTCCTGATAGAAGCCGACGTCTTTGCCCAGGCGCTCGGAGTAGAGGCCCCAGCCTTCGGCGTAGGCCGTGTACCGCTCGAATTTGCGGAAGGTGGGCAGGTCGTCCAGTTCCTGGGCGATGGAAATCTGGAGATGGTGGCCGGGAAGTCCTTCGTGGTAGGCGATGGTCTCGACGCCGTAGAGGTTGCGGTCGGTGGCATTGTAGGTGTCAATGCGCAGGCGGCCGGGCCGGCTGCCGTCGGGGGCGCCGGGCTCGTAATAGGCGGGCGCCGAGGTTTTTTCAAGGTAGTCCGGAACAGCGGCCACCTCGAAGGGCGCCTTGGGCAGGCGTCCGAAGAGCTGCGGAAGCTTGGCCTGCATGGGGCCCAGGTAGCCGCGATAGGCGTCCAGCAGGGCTTCAGCCGAGGCTGGATGTAGCTTGGGATTGGTCTTGAGGCTGGCGCGGAAGCTGGCGAGATCGGCGAATCCGAGCTTTTGCGCGATGACCAGCATCGCAGCCTCGTCGCGCTTGACCTCGTCGAGACCGATCTGGTGAATCTGCTCCGGAGTCAGATCGGTGGTGGTGGTGCGGCGAATGAGGAACCGGTAATACTTAGCTCCGTCGGGCAGGGCAGAGATGCCGGGCTGCTCGCGGCCGGCGGGAATGTAACTCACCTCAAGGAAGCGGGCAAAGCGCAGGTAGGCCGGCAGCACTTCCTTGCCAATGGCGGCCAGCATCTCGGCTTTGATGCGCTCCTGCTCGGCGGGTTTGATTGTGGCGGGAAAGTTCTTGAGCGGCAGCGCCAGGGGCGAGTCTTCGGGCTTTTGGCCGGCCAGTTGCTTCACCTGCTCAAGCGCCTTTTGCAAAAGGTATTTGGGCGGGACGCGCTGGTCTTCGATGCCAATGGACATATTGGTGGTCACCTGGTCGAAGGCCTTGGGAATGGCGTGCAGGCGGGCGATCCAGTCGTCGTAGT
>CAYUJM010000250.1:0-3305 GCA_964445025.1 uncultured Occallatibacter sp.
AAGCGCCCTGTGGAGGAAGAGGAAGAATAGGCACCTGCGGTGGGGCCAGCCGCTCCATACCAACGACTGGCTTGCGTTCGCTGGAATTGAGCAGCCGCGAGTGCTGTTGATTGCCCGTGAACAGCAATTTGCCGAGAAAATCCACGCATACACGCTGCCGCGCAACTCTCCAAACAGCCGTGTAAAGGATCTGGTGGATTTGGGGCTGCTGATCGGCGGCGCTCTGGACCGAAAGAGGATTCTCGAAGCATTGCATCTGACCTTTGAACGGCGCGGAACTCACTCGTTGCCCGCTGTCTTGGATGCGCCGCCCTCGGAATGGACGATCCCGTTTCAGGCACTTGCGACGGAATGTGGAATGCAGCCCGACCTTGCCGCCGCATTTGAGAGGGTGGAGAAGTTCTACCAGGAGGTGCGTAGCGACGCGAATGTGCATTGAATCAGTTGGCCCTTGATACTCTGGGAACATCCAGACGGTCAAGATGTCGATGCGCCTTCGCAAATGGTTCAAAACGCAATATCTTGGCATCCCATCCTTCCAGGTGTGTTCATAATAGTAGACGTATTATAATAAAGCGTTCATAATTGTGAATGTAAGGAATGGTGAGAATGCTCATGGACGCTCTACCGATCCCCGTGAAAAGTGCCTTACGAAAGCTCGGAGCCGACATCCGGGACGCTCGATTGAGGCGTCGAATTCCAGTAGCGGTCATGGCCCAGCGCGCCTTCATCTCCCGTACCACCTTGGTGAAGGCAGAAAAGGGAGATCCAGGTGTTGCGATGGGCACCTATGCTGCCATCATGTTTGCGCTGGGGATGATCGACAAGCTCCGCGAACTCGCCAGCGCGAAATCGGATGAGATCGGCCTTGCGCTCGAAGAGGAGAGATTGCCCAAGAGGATTGATCTTGGTCCCCGGCGCAGGAAGAAAACCCAACCAGAAAGCGAACAAGCGAGGCCGTAAATGGATCAGCAAATCTTCGTCTACGTTGACCTCGACGGCACGTCGCATCTGGTTGGCCGGTTGTGGCTGCACAATCGCAAGCGCGTCGAGAGCGCCACCTTCCGCTATGACGAAGAGTGGCTGCGGAACCCTGCGCGATTTCCTTTGGAACCTGCGTTGCAGATGGACGCCGCGCCGCACCACACTGCGGCGGGCAAGAGTCTCTTCGGTGCGATTGGCGATTCGGCTCCTGATCGTTGGGGAAGAGCCTTGATGATGCGCTCCGAGGCTCGGCGAGCCAGAGACGCAGGCGAGCCGTCCCGCACTCTTTGGGAGGCCGACTATCTGCTCCTGGTCGATGACGAAACACGGATGGGCGCGTTGCGGTTTGCCGCGCAGGAGGGCGGGCCGTTTCTGCGTGAGGCCGCGGACCATCGCACACCGCCATTAATTGAACTCCCGGCGCTGCTTGCCGCCAGCGAACACGTCTACGATGAAGTGGAATCCGAAGAGGATCTCCGCCTGCTGCTTGCGCCTGGCTCATCGCTGGGCGGAGCGCGTCCCAAGGCCTCCGTGCGGGACCGGGATGGGCAACTCGCGATTGCAAAGTTCCCGCACCACAGCGACCGTATTCAAACGGTTCTATGGGAGGCCGTCGCCTTTCGCCTGGCCGCTGCTGCTCGCGTTCAAACGGCAACCGCCAGAGTCGAACGGGCCGCTGACCGGCCAGTCTTTCTCCTCCGGCGCTTCGACCGGGAAGGCACGGCAAGGCGGCCGTTTCTCTCGGCAATGAGTATGCTGGGTGCCACCGATCACGAGACCCGTAGCTACCTGGAAATCGCCGACGCGATTCAGCGGTATGGCGCGGCTCCCACAGAAGACCTGCATCAACTTTGGCGGAGAATCGTCTTCTCCGTTCTGATCTCAAATACCGACGATCATTTGCGCAATCACGGCTTCCTCTATGAAGGCAATCAGGGCTGGCGATTGTCGCCGGCCTACGACCTGAACCCGGTTCCGGTGCAATTCCGGCCACGCATTTTGTCTACGCTCATTGATGAGCAGAGCGGCGATGCGTCGATTGAATTGGCGCGGAGTGTTGCCGAATACTTCCGACTCACACAGGCACAGGCACGACAAACAGCCCGGGAGGTAGCCAACGCGGTTTCACGATGGAGACAGGAAGCAACAGCACTGGGGATTCCTGCGGCGGAGATGGATATTGTGTCTTCTGCCTTTGAACACGAAGATCTGGCTCAGGCTCGAAACCTGAAAATATCGAGTCGGTAGCTCCTGTGAATTTGAGCGGTTTGTCGGTATGATGGCCGCAGCAGGACTGGAAAGAATACGGGTTGAATAGCCACCAAACTATGCAATCGGATTAACACTGCGCAGGGTTTTCGAGCAATTTCGGGGTAATTCTAGTGGCTGTTTTGATGGCTGTTGGCTTTTAACTTTCGTGCATTTTGGTGCGATGCTTTGCAAACACTGTACAGATTGTATGTAATTGATAGCATATGCGTTATTCGGTTTCATGCGATTCATTGCGATCTTCTGCAAAACCCCGAAAAACGGACTTAAAATCCGCAGGCCGCAAGGTCGTGGGGGTTCAAGTCCCCCTCCGGGCACCAACAAAACAAAAGATTTATATCAGTCAAGGCCACCTGTGTAAGGTGGCTATTTTAGTACTGGTAGCCATTTAGTAGCCAAGTGGGATTCTGCATGGCATCGGAGGATTTGCCATGCCGAGAAAGCCGAAGGAAAAGAAACACCGGGGCGTGTTTGAGCGTGACAAGGGCATAGGCATCGATTACATGACGCCGCTCATGGAGGTGCCGGCATGAGTGAAGCGGATAACTCTCAGAGTCACCCTGAGTCGATCGATACGCCGCAAGTCTCGCTGGAACATCGCCTGAAGGCCTTGCGCCTGCCCACTATCTTGCGCGAGTACGACAAGGTGGCGCAGCGGTGCGCAGCCGAAGACATAGACTACCCGCGCTTTCTGCTGCGCATCACCGAGTTGGAGTTATTGGACCGCGAACGTCGGGCCACGGAGCGCCGCGTAAGGCAAGCGAAGTTCCCGGTGCTCAAGAGTCTGGATAGCTTCGACTTCCTTGCCATCCCATCGTTGAACAAGGCCATGGCGCTGGAGTTGGCTCACTCGGAGTTTATTGCGCGCCGCGGGGTAGAAGGGCCTCTTCCGCTACGCTCCAGAGGCCTTCTACCCCGCAAATCCAACAACTTCCAAGCAATCTCCTGGCCTACTTTTACTCCGCCCCAGTGGCCTGGTTATACGCTGGCCTTGACAGAGCGGCTGGCCCCACCGCAGGTGCCTATTCTTCCTCTTCCTCCACAGGGCGCTT
>CAYUJM010000251.1:0-3251 GCA_964445025.1 uncultured Occallatibacter sp.
CCAGGGCGAGAAAGATGGGCTCAACTGCCCGCGGATCGAAGTTGCGCCACATGTAGATGACGCCCACCGAGATGTAGACCTCGGCATGGATCACGCCCTGCCTGGCCAGCTGCTCCATCATGCGCCACGCGATCAACTCGTAGTCCTCGGGCGTCACCAGCCGGCGCGTGACAGCCTTGAAGCTCTCGATAAACGAAGTGAAATCGTCGAACTGGTAAAGCGCCCTGGCCTGTCTCAAGCTCATGGGCCGGTCATCGTTCCTCGCGCTCAGCTCCACCAGCGTCGTGGGCAGGATGGTGCCTTCGAGGTGCAGATGCAACTCGGCCTTGGGGAGGCGGCGAATGAAGTCCTTTATGTCCGTATTCATAGAAGTCTAACGCGGCTTGGCGAACTCCGACCGGTGGCGGCTGTAGAAGAAATAAATCACCAGTCCGATCACCAGCCAGATGAGGAAGCGGAACCAGGTGATGATCGGCAACCCGGCCATCAGCAGGAAGCAGAAGATCACGCTCAGCGCCGGAATGATCGGGCCGAAGGGAACGCGGAAGCCGCGCCGCCGTTCTGGCTCGCGATAGCGCAGCACAATCACGCCGATCGAAACCAGCACGAAGGCAAACAGCGTTCCGATATTCGAAAGGTCGGCCAGTGTGCCAATGTCAAACAGTCCAGACGGGATGGCAACCACAAACCCCGCCACCCAGGTGGAAAACGCCGGTGTCCTGAAGAGCGGATGGACCTTGCTGAAAACCTTAGGCAGCAACCCATCCCGCGACATTGAAAACCACACCCGTGATTGTCCAAGCTGGTAGACCAGCAGGGAAGAGAGCATGCCCATGATGGCGCCGAACAGGACCACCAGCCTGATCCAGTGCAGAGAATGCCCGCCGGGAAGGACGGACAGTTTCTTGAGCGCGTTGACCACCGGCGCTGCGTCGCCCACCATTGACTGCCAGGGCACCAGGCCCGTCAGGCAGACTGCAACAGCCACATAGAGCACGGTGCACACCACCAGCGTGGCGATGATGCCGATGGGCAGGTCGCGCTGCGGATGACGGCACTCTTCGGCCGCAGTCGAGACAGAATCGAATCCAATGTAGGTGAAGAAGATGATCGACCCGCCGGTCAGCACGCCAGACATTCCGTTGGGCAGGAACGGATGCCAGTTGTTCGGATGGATAAAGCTGATGGCCGCGGAGACGAAGATCAGAATCGCAATCAGCTTGATGCCGACCATCAAGTTGTTGGTTTCGGCCGACTCGCGTATGCCGCGCACCAGGATGACGGTGAGGATCAGGACGACGAGAAACGCGGGAATGTTGAAACCGAAGTGCCAGCCGGGATGGTAGAGCCAGTTTCCGGCCAGGTCCTGCAGGCCCTCAGGCAGATAGGCAGGCGAAATCCAGGTGGCGGAGGGATGCAAGCCGAACCAGTCCAGTAGGTCCACTACGTGGGCCGCGAAGCCCACGCTCACAGTCATGTTCGAGCCGGCATATTCCAGGATGAGATCCCAGCCGATGATCCACGCAATCAGCTCGCCCATCGTGGCGTAAGTGTAGGTATACGCCGAACCCGCGATAGGAATCATCGACGCCAGTTCGGCATAACACAGGCCCGTCAGCGCACACACAATTGCCACCAGCACCAGCGAAACCGCGATCGCCGGACCGGCGCCCGGCCGTCCCGCCATGGCCGTGTGATGGATGATGAAATCCGCCAGCGGTGTGTTCAGCACGCTGGAAGTGTCGAACTTTTCGCCCGAGATGGCCGTGCCGATGACCGTGAAGATGCCCGAGCCAATTACCGCGCCGATGCCGAGCGCAGTCAGCGACCACGGCCCGAGGGTCTTTTTCAATGCATGCTCGGGTTCTTCCGAGTCGCGGATCAGCTTGTCGATCGACTTGCGGGCCAGCAGTTGGTTGGGCAGCGCAGTTCTCCTCATCCGTCAGGTTGCGGGGACTGTCAATTGAGGGCATTCACCGGTTGCGGGACTCGATTTCGGTGCAGGACGCCTTCGCCGCAGTGTACAGGATGAGGACTCCCCAAGGAACGCGAACTGTTGCAGTTTGGGCCCCGGCGCGCTGTTTCTGCGCGGTCATGCACACAGACAGCAATGTAGATTGGAACGGACGAGGGTTCCGGGGTGGCCATTGACTGGCATGCCCGGAACCCTCTCTACGCACCACGCAGCTTTACCGCTTTGACTGGCCGCGTGCCATCTTTTTAACCTTCTTCTTCTTCTCTCCGCGAGCCCCGGTCCGCTTCGCTTTGGGGGCGGCCTTCTTGCGGGCGGCGCGCTTCAGTTTCTTACGTTCCAGCTTGTCTTCAATCTTGGTGGTGTCTGCCACGTGTAACCTCTTTCACTGCAATCTTTTCAGGGTGTCCCGGAATTCGGGTCGATAAGACTTATAGAATAACAGGGAATTTACATCGGTGAAAGCGCCAAACCTGCATCCGGCGCGCGTTTCATGCGAATTCAGGCGCCGCGTTCCACCTGTTTCCAGCGTACAATTGCATCAGACCCGCATCTGGAAGAATCCAGCCTGCTCGGCTCCGGCCGTTCCACAAGCTTCTGACGAGCTCCGTACCTCACGCCTCACTCCACCCGCAAGTTCTTTGCCGGAGTCCGTCATGCGTTCCGATAAAATCCACCGCGCGCTCGCGCAGGGAATGAACCGTTTTGAAGTCTGCCAGCTTGTCTCTAAGGGCGTAAAGGCCACCCACAAGACTGGCTCACGCTTTGAAGATTCCATCAACGATGTCCTGCATTACCTGGGCACCCACGAAACATCCAAGGAAGGCCTTCACCCCGCAATTCCCCAGGTCAGTGTGAAGAGCCTGAAGCCCGCCGCGTAGCGCTACGGAGACCATTTGGTGCGAGATGGGTCTCAGATCAGTCCCGCCAAGCGAAGAAACTCAACGGTAGAGGCAGGAAGTATCGGGGCACGACTTCAGTCGTGCCGCGGCAGGTACCCCAAAAGGAGTGGGCTTTAGCCCCAGCGCCATCCCACGAATCCCATCCGCTTCAAATGCAAAAGAGGGACGGCAGCTTTGCCGTCCCTCTTGTTGTTGATTCCGAACCAGGTTGCCCGGCGTTATGCCTTAGACGGCCTGGACGTTCTCAGCCTGCCAGCCCTTGGGGCCCTTGGTCACGTTGAACTGAACGCGCTGGCCTTCCTGAAGCGAACGGAAGCCGTTTGCCTGGATGGCGGTGTGATGGACGAAGACGTCCTCGCCGTTTTCACGGCTCAAAA
>CAYUJM010000252.1:0-2433 GCA_964445025.1 uncultured Occallatibacter sp.
TCTGGATTCTGTCTCAGAGTAGCCGACCTTCAACCCTATCCGTGCAACAACGCCCCGCGGATATGTGGCGTTCAGAAAAGTAGCTGGTTGCCCAAGGTTCTCTTTTGATTATTTCGGTTCCAAGGCAATCTATGTGGGCGAGGACCTGCCGATGAGATCTGTGCTGCAAAATTACCTGCACGTCAACGCATCCCCCGCGCCCGGGACCGAATCACAGCGCGCGTTGCCATTGTCGGAAGAGACGATGCAGGATCTCCAGAACCAGCTCCTGCTTTACCGCGTCAAGAATTTGCCAAGCGTGTTTAGAACGGACTTCAACGTGTCAAGTGTTTCCTCTGAGGTCACTTCAATTGCGAATGCTCTGGGAAAATGCATTGTCGATGCACCGGGCCTTCGAGATGAGCTTGTTTCACTGCTTACCCCGTATTCCGAGCAGCAGATCGCAGAACGCTTGGATGACCTGGGAACGCTCGCCGTCGGCACCGCGCTCTCTCTTTGCCATCAGGGCAAGGACCAGATTTTGGTTGGGGAGATCGCGGCAGGGGTGAATCAGACCTTGAAGGGACGCGGCGAGAGATTGCAGTACAGCGCAGAAAAAGTCGGCCATAGGTTGAAGAAGGCGGGCCTGCCCAGTCGGCGATTGAGCGCTGCTGGCAATGGATTCGTCTTGGACCATCCAACTCAGGTCCTTCTGCACGAAGTCGCCGCGGTTTACGGTTGTGTAGGTTCAACTAATGATAGTGAAAACCTCCACTGCTCGCTATGCGAACAAAAAAAACAGCTTATGTAAGTTATGTAGGATGTGTAAGATTTTACGACTTTACGAACTGCAGGTAACGGCGCGCCTGCCTAAATCAGGGCTCACCGGCTTTCCCTCAATCCTCGCACGGGATTTACCCGTCCCTTGAACAAATGGGTCACGGCCCTGTGATGACATAAGTTATTTATTATAAACACTTTATACTGCACAGGCCCAGGATTCGCGGAGATCTCCCCGTATCTCTAGTCTCAAGGCGAAACCTCCACGCCAGGCTGCGCTCCGGCCGAATCAGGAATAAGTCTTTAAGAATGAACGACTTTCATTTTATGGGCTACCAACTTTCACCTTATG
Source organism: uncultured Occallatibacter sp. (assembly GCA_964445025.1). Taxonomy (GTDB): domain Bacteria; phylum Acidobacteriota; class Terriglobia; order Terriglobales; family Acidobacteriaceae; genus Telmatobacter. Next base: position 1,112 of record CAYUJM010000252.1, read on the forward strand.
GGGTTCAACTTTCACCTTATGGGTGCACCCACAACCCACACTGAGGATCTGCCCGATTCCTAAGAACATCCGCTCGTAGACCCGCAGCTCATGCAGCGGTAGCAGCTCCCGTTGCGCACCATGATCGCCCCACACGTCGAGCAACTTGGCGCGTCGCCCATCTCGTACATTTCGCGCATCGCGTCCGCCGCATGATAAATCCCGCGATCCCTCATGTCGGGCACGTGCGCCTGGCTGCTCTGCGCGGTCCAGGACTGCGCCTCCGGAGCAATGCCCCCGCCCGCCGAGGGTCCGCTGCCGTGCCCGCTCATCTGCCTCAGCCGATCCGCTACCGCCTCTGCCAGCTTGGCCAGATTGGGCGGTGCCATCCCCTCCTCCGGTTCGTTTTCCGGAAGAATTGTCGGCGAGGCCGGCAGTTGCGGCGCGCGTGGGGCCAGCCCCGCGAACAGCGTCAGTTGCTCCCCTGAAAGAAAGCGGAGATTGAGCCACCGGAAGATGTAGTCCATCAGGCTCTTCGCGTAGCCAATCTGCTCGTTACCCGTCCAGCCCGAAGGCTCAAAACGCGTGTGCGCAAACTTCTCGCACAAAACCTTCAGCGGAACCCCGTGCTGCAGCGCCAGCGAAATAGAAGTAGCAAAGGCATCCATCAACCCGGAGACCGTCGACCCCTCCTTGGCCATCTTGATAAAGATCTCGCCCGGCTGGCTATTCGGATAGAGGCCCACGGTAATGTAGCCCTCGTGCCCGGCGATGGAGAACTTGTGCGTAATCGACGCGCGCTCCTCCTGCAGCCTGTGCCGCACCGCGCGCGGCGGCCCATTGGTGTCCTGCACTTCCTTCGCTGGCTCTACCGCCGCTGGCGTCGAAGTAAGAACCATGAATGCCGCCGCCCGCGCATTGTCGTCCAGCGCCTTCTGGAAGGCCGTAGCTGCTGCCGCCACCTGCTTCGCGCTCAGCTCCACCTTCTCGCCAGGCTTTGCCTCCAGCGCCTTCACATCGGCTTCGGCCAGCGGCTGCGCCGCCGCCATCTGGGTCAGCAGGTGTGCGCCCACCGAATCCAGCGCGGAAGGCTCCTTCTTGGCATCCATGCTGGTATTCAGCGGCTGCGTCCCCTTCGACCCGTCGCGATAAATGGCCACTGCCTTAATGCCCTGGCGCCAGCTCTCCGCGTACGCCTCGGCTACGTCCTCCACCGTGGCCTCGTGCGGCAGGTTCACTGTCTTCGAGATCGCCCCGGACAAAAACGGCTGCGCCGCCGCCATCATTTTGATGTGCCCCATGTAGTTGATCGAGCGCGTGCCCTTGGCCGGCTTGAAGCTGCA
>CAYUJM010000253.1:0-2332 GCA_964445025.1 uncultured Occallatibacter sp.
CCTCTCCCTTACCAAGGGAGTGCTCTACCAACTGAGCTACATCAGCCCTCAAACCGCAGCCCTCAGCTTTCAGCCATCAGCTTTCAGTTCCATTCCGCGGGTGTTGACCGAACCGGCTCAACTCGCCACTTCCGAAGCTGAAAGCTGATAGCTGGGAGCTAAAAGCTGTCCTTCTCCCCACCCCGCCGAATCTTCTCGGCCGAGCGAGCTAAAACCGTTCGTAACGCAAGCCCGCCGATCACGATCAACGGCAGCAGCCTCAACTCTACCGGCTTCCCAAGGACGAACACCTTGCCCTCGCCCATGGTGAACCAGACCAGCAACGCCAAAATCGCAAACAGCGCCAGGGCTATCCAGTATTTGCGGTCCATCTCGGCCGCGGAACTGCGCAACCCTTCAATCATGCGCTTCTGAGCGGCATTTTCATACAATCGCCGATCGTCACGCATTGCCAGTCCTCTACATCAGCCGCCAGATTCCGTCCTGATCCCTGACCACTGAAACCTGACCACTGCTTTTATGGTGCACAGGGGAGGATTCGAACCTCCGTAGCTCCAAGGAGCGGCAGATTTACAGTCTGCTGCCATTAACCGCTCGGCCACCTGTGCCCAACCCGTCGGATACCGGGTGCCCCATTCATCACGGCTTCATCGTGATGAGTGGGATTCGCATCCATATCCAACCCAACCTGGGTGCCCCATTCTTTCCGCGTCCTTAGCGGAAAGAATGAGATACCAAAAATCCCGCCCACTCTAAGCCTCTCGTCCAGCGGCTTTCAGCGCATTAAACCCCGCCCGGAGAACCTCCGGCATTTCGGAGCATGTGCACCTCAGTGGGATCGCCGCGGAGGACAGGTCCGGCGCGCCTGGAAAAAGCAGCACGCCAGACAATTCTTTTCGTTTCAGACCCGGCTTCCGGTTCCTTAATGTGGAGCTGGCGAAGGGATTTGAACCCCCGACCCTCTGATTACAAATCAGATGCTCTACCAGCTGAGCTACGCCAGCCCAAACCACGAGAAACCGCCCGGGCAATCTGAAACCGTACCGCACCCCGCACAGACACACTCCCGCTCTGGGCGTACTGCGGCACAAAAATCAAGGTTAGCACACCCGCTCTTGCGGAGCAAACCGCCGTTCGCCTCCGCGCCGGCTCTTTTGAGTCCCGGATTGGCACCCGGTTCCGGAAGCGGATCAGGAACACCCCTGGAACGCCCCGGAATGCCCTTGGAACGCCGCAACTCCATTTTCATAGATGATTTAACCGATTTGCCTTGACAGAACCAAAGAACAGGGCAAACCTGTTTTCAGCCCTAATTTCTCCCCGAAGGAAGACCCATGACAAACAAGAAATTCCTCTCCAAGAAATTGGTTTCGATAGCGGCATTTCTGCTGGCCATTCTGGCGGGAATTGCCGATCGGCCGGCCAACGCCCAGGGCGCCGCGCCGCGCAGGCCGCGCATCGCCGTGCTGGACTTTGACTACGGCACTGTGCAAAGTTACTCCTCGGCCATGTTCGGCAGCAACGTGGACGTGGGCAAAGGCATCGCCGACCTGCTGGTCACCGACCTTGTGAAAGACGGCTCCTACTCGATCATCGAGCGCAAAGCCCTGGACAAGCTCATGACCGAGCAGAACTTCTCCAACTCCAACCGCGCCGATCCAACCAGCGCCGCCAAGCTCGGCAAGTTGCTGGGCGTGGACGCGATTCTGATTGGCAGCATCACCGAGTTCGGCAATGAGACTAAGAAGACGAACATCGGCGGCGGAGGCGGCAACTGGGGCGGCTTTGGCCTGGGCGGCATCGGCCACTCGAATTCCAAGGCCAACGTCGGCATCGACGCCCGGCTCGTGAACGTGGATACCGGCGAGATTCTGGCCGTGGCTGAGGGCAAGGGCCAGTCCAGCCGTTCCAGCACCTCGATGCTGGGCGGCGGAGGCAATTGGCACGGCTTCGGCGGAGGCAATGCGGACTTCGGATCGAGCGATTTCCAGAACACCATCATCGGCGAGGCTACCAAGCAAGCGGTCGACAAGCTGGTTGCGGATCTGGTGACTGACACGTCCAAGGTCAGCGTGCGAGTTATCACTGTCGAAGGTCTTGTGGCCGCGGTCGATGGCGGGCAGATCATTCTCAATGTGGGCGCGAGAGCCGGCGTGAAGGTTGGCGATCAGCTCACGGTGATGCGCGTGACCAGGGAGATCAAGGACCCGGCCACCGGCGCTGTCATCCGCCGGCTGAGCACCAACATCGGCGTGGTCAGGGCGACCGACGTCGACGATGGTTCCGCGGTTTGCGTCCCTGTTTCGGGGAACGACTTCAAGACCGGCGATGC